>JANPCR010000202.1:0-37705 GCA_031431035.1 Rhodoferax sp. | reverse complement strand
GGCGGCGCATCTGGCTTCTGGGGCGACAGCGCGGTGGGCGCACCGCAGCTGGTGGCCAGCGGGCAAATTGACTACCTGGTGTTCGACTATCTGGCTGAGTTGACCATGTCGATCCTGGCCAGCGCCCGCATGAAAAAGCCTGAACTGGGCTACGCCACCGACTTTGTGACAGTCGCTATGAAGTCGGTCTTGCGCGACGTGGCGGCCAAGGGCATTCGGGTCGTCAGCAACGCCGGGGGCGTGAACCCCCAGGCTTGCGCAGCGGCGTTGGCTGCCTTGGCTGCCGAAGAGGGCGTGGCCTTGAAAATTGCCGTCGTCACCGGGGACGACGTGATGCCGATTTTGGCGCAACTGCAAAGCGCCCAACCTGGCGTTCAAGAAATGCAAAGCGGTGCGCCTTTGCCGCCCAAAGTGCTCACCGCCAACGCTTACCTGGGGGCGCTGCCCATCAAGGCTGCGCTGGACGCGGGTGCGCAAGTCGTCATCACCGGGCGCTGCGTGGATTCGGCGGTGACGCTGGGCGTTTTGATGCACGAATTTGGCTGGGGCGCGGCGGATTTTGATTTGCTGGCTGCTGGCAGCCTGGCGGGCCACATCATCGAATGCGGCTGCCAGGCGACGGGCGGTTTGTTCACCGATTGGCACTTGGTGCCCGACTGGGCGCACATTGGCTACCCAATTGTCGAATGCAGCGCCGACGGCAGCTTTGTCAGCACCAAGCCCGCTGGCACCGGCGGTTTGGTCAGCCCAGGCGTGATTGCCGAGCAAATGCTGTACGAAATTGGCGACCCCGCCACTTACATATTGCCCGACGTAGTGTGTGACTTCACCCAGGTGACCGTGCGCCAAGTGGGCGAGCACCAGGTGCTGGTGTCGGGTGCGCGGGGGCGGGCACCGACTGACTCTTACAAAGTTTGCGCCACTTACCTGGATGGCTACAAACTGTCTGCCCAACTGACGATCATTGGGATGGACGCCGCTGCCAAGGCCCAACGCACGGGGGAAGCCATTTTGGAGCGCACCGGTGGCATGCTGCAAACGCTTGGCATGGGCAGTTTTGGCAGAACGCGCATAGAAGTGTTGGGGGCCGAGTCGTGTTACGGGCCACATGCGCGGCCCCAAGCCCCGCGCGAAGTCATCATGCGGCTGACCGCCACGCATGAGCGCAAAGACGCGCTGGATTTGCTGGCACGCGAGGTCGCCCCCGCAGGCACGTCATGGTCGCCCGGCACCACGGGCTCGGGCGGCGGGCGCTCTGGCGCGTCACCGTCCATCAAGCAGTACGGTTTTTTGCTGGCCAAGTCAGCGCTGCAAGCTTCGGTAAGCCTGGACGGTATCGACATTCCCTTGCCAGCAACTCTGCCAGGCAACACGGCGCAGTTGACGGCCACCGCTGCCGGGCAAAGCGGTGCGCAGGCCGCAACAAGCTTGTCCTCCAGTGCACCGAGTGGCGATTGGGTTGAGGTGCCGCTCATCCAAATCGCCCACGCCCGCAGCGGCGACAAAGGCAACACGTCCAACATCGGCCTGATTGCGCGAGACGCCAAGTGGTTGCCGTTGTTGCGCCAGCAGGTCACCGAAGCGTCGGTGGCTGCGGATTTGGCGCACTTTGTCAAAGGCCGGGTAACGCGCTATGAGGTACCCGGCATCAACGCCTTCAATTTTGTCTGCGAAGACGCGCTGGACGGCGGCGGCATGGCGTCGCTGCGCAACGACCCGCTGGGCAAAGGCATGGGGCAAATTTTGCTTTCGATGACTGTCAAGGTGGACCAGGCGCTGCTGAGTTGACACCCAAACCGCTGCGGTTGACGTGCCTCTGTGGGCTCGTCATCGCATGACGCAGGTTGTCAGGTGCGGCATGCTGGCTTTGATAGAAGTGAGCCAAATTTGACAGGCGGATGACCCAGGCTGCGCCAAAATCATTCCATCAACACAAGGAGCTTGAATGACTTACGGTTCAGTATTTGCCAAAGGCTTGTTTGCAGGCAAGGTGATGGTCGTCACCGGTGGCGGCTCTGGCATTGGCCGCTGTGTGGCGCATGAATTGACTGCGCTGGGTGCCCACGTGGTGTTAATTGGCCGCAAGCTGGAAAAGCTGCAAACGGTGCTGCAAGAAATTGAAGAAGACGGCGGGTCTGCCAGTTACTTTGTGTGCGACATCCGCCAGGAAGAGGCGGTCAAGGCCACCGTGGCCAGCATCGTCGCGGCGCAAGGCCGAATCGACGGTTTGGTGAACAACGCGGGCGGGCAGTACATCACCCCGCTTGAGGCAATTACCGTGAAAGGCTGGGAAGCCGTAGTCAACACCAACCTGACGGGCGGTTTTTTGATGGCACGGGAATGCTTTGTGCAATCCATGAAAGAGCACGGCGGCGCGATTGTCAATATCGTGGCTGACATTTGGGGATCCATGCCCGGCATGGCGCACAGTGGTGCAGCGCGAGCCGGCATGGTCAGCCTAACCGAAACCTCAGCGGTCGAATGGGCGCACCGGGGCGTGCGCGTCAATGCCGTCGCCCCCGGCTACATTGCCTCAAGCGGCATGGACCACTACCCGCCCGAAGTCGGCGCGATGTTGCGTGAAAAACGCAAACTCGTGCCCTTGGGTCGCTTCGGCACCGAAGCTGAAACCGCCGCCGGTATTGTGTTTTTGCTCAGCCCAGGCGCCTCGTTCATTTCGGGAACCACCTTGCGCATTGACGGTGCGCGGCCACAGTCGCGGCTGGGCTGGCCCATGACCACTGCAGGCGAAGAGTCGCAACAGCGAGACGCCGTGAAAGCCTTCAACGGCTTTCACCGTGCGGTCGTGCCCAAAGTCTTTGCCTGAATTGAGAGCTTTATGAACTACACCCACGAGCACCTTGAAATTCAGAAGACCCTGAAACGCTTCATCGACGAAAAAATCAACCCGCATGTGGAGCAATGGGAAGACGACGAGATTTTTCCGGCGCACGAAGTCTTCAAGGGGCTGGGCGATCTGGGCCTGCTGGGTTTGACCAAACCCGAGGCCTATGGCGGCGCTGGGCTGGACTATTCGTATGGCGTGGCCATGGCCGAAGGCCTGGGCAACATCCACTGCGGCGGCGTGCCCATGGCGATTGGCGTGCAAACCGACATGGCGACCCCGGCGCTGGCACGTTTTGGCAGCGAAGAATTGAAACGCGAATTTTTGGCCCCTGCCATCGCAGGCGACGTGGTGACCTGCATTGGCGTGAGCGAGCCGGGCGCTGGCAGCGACGTGGCCTCCATCAAAAGTTACGCCCGCAAAGACGGCGACGACTACGTCATCAGTGGCCAAAAAATGTGGATCACAAACAGCTTGCAAGCCGACTGGATGTGCATGCTGGTCAACACGGGCGACGCCAGCAGCGCGTCCGGTGGCAACCACCACAAAAACAAAAGCCTGGTGATGGTTCCCCTGCGCGAAGGCCCAGGAAAAGGCGTGAACCGCAAGCTCGTCAAAGGCATTGAAGTCGCTAAAAAAATCCGCAAAATTGGCATGAATTCCAGTGACACGGGTTTGATCTACTTTGATGAAGTCCGCGTGCCGCAACGCAACCGCATTGGGGCTGAAGGCCAAGGCTTTATCTACCAGATGATGCAGTTTCAGGAAGAGCGGCTGTGGGCTGCAGCCAGCGCCCTGCAGGGTTTGACCAACTGCATCCAATGGACGATTGAGTGGGCGCAAGAGCGCAAGCTGTTCGGCTCCACACTGGCTGACCAGCAATGGGTGCAGTTCAAACTGGCGGAAATGAAAACTGAAGTCGAGGCCTTGCGCGCCCTCACCTACCGGGCCTGCGAGCTTTACGTGAGCGGGCAAGACGTGACTGAGCTTGCGTCCATGGCCAAGCTCAAAACAGGCCGCCTGAAACGCCTGGTGCCCGATGGTTGTTTGCAGTTTTGGGGTGGCATGGGCTTCACGCTTGAAAACAAGGTCGCCCGCATGTACCGCGATGGGCGACTCGCGTCCATTGGGGGTGGCGCTGATGAGGTGATGATGGGTATTTTGGCCAAGACGATGGGCATTGCCAAAAAGGCCCCCAGGTAGCCAAACCAAACCAAACCAAACCAAGTCAAGTCAAGTCAACGCAAAGCTAGCCCAAAATCAAACCGTTCTGTCTGATGGATTCCAAAGACCAAACATTTGACCGCGCCGATGAGCACGCCCTGAGCGTGCTGGTTGAGCGCTTTGCCAAAACCGAAATCGCGCCGTTCGTCACCCAATGGGACGCCCAAGGAGAGTTTCCCCGGTCGCTTTACCAGCGCGCGTCTGAACTGGGCCTGTTGGGCTTGGGCTACCCGGAAGAATTTGGCGGCACACCGACCAGCCACCGCATGCGCAACGCGATGTCACTCGCACTAGCCCGTTACGGAGCCAGCGGTGGCGTGTGCGCTAGCCTTTTTTCGCACAGCATTGGGCTGCCCCCCATTTTGAAATATGGGGCACCTGCATTGCAGCGGGAAATTGCACCCTCCGTGCTCAAAGGCGAAAAAATTGCGGCCTTGGCGATCACAGAGCCTGGGGGCGGGTCTGACGTGGCATCGCTCAAGACCACGGCGGTATTGGCACCCCAGGACTCCAACGGTGGCGCTGTTTATGTGGTCAATGGCGAAAAGACATTCATCACCTCGGGTGTGCGAGCAGATTTCGTGACCACGGCCGTGCGAACTGGCGCTGCTGGCAGCAAAGGCGCAGGCGGCATCTCCATGCTGGTGGTGCCGATGCATTTGCCAGGCGTTTCACGCACGCGGTTGGACAAAATGGGCTGGCTTTGCTCTGACACGGCAACCCTTCAATTTGACAACGTCAGGGTGCCCGCGCAGTTTTTGTTGGGGGACGAAGGCGCGGGCTTCAAAATGATCATGGGCAACTTCAATGGCGAACGTTTGGGCATGGCCGTGCTGGCTCTCGGGTTCTCTATGGCGTGTTTTGACGAAGCGCTGAGTTGGGCGCGCCAACGCAAAACCTTTGGCCACACTTTGGTGGAGCACCAGGTGGTTCGCCACAAACTGGTCGATATGCAAATGCGAATTTCCAGCACCCAAGCCTGGGTGAACCTGCTGACCGACCGAGCAGATGCAGGCGAGGACACGCAGGGTGGCGCTGTCACTGCCGGCTGGGTGGCCGAGGTGTGCATGCTCAAAAATCACGCCACACAGACCATGCAATTCTGTGCCGATCAAGCGGTGCAAATTTTGGGTGGCATGGGCTTCATGCGGGGCACCCAGTCCGAGCGAATTTACCGCGAAGTCAAGGTCATGATGATTGGCGGCGGCGCAGAAGAAATCATGAAAGAGCTGGCGGCGCGGCAATTGGGAATTTGACTGGGCCGACCCAGCCCGTCAATTCAATGTCAATTCAATTCAGCTCAGTGCGTCGATTCCTCAAGCCAAGGTGACGCGGGAAAATTTGCGTTTGCCGACCTGAATCACATAACTGCCAGCGCCCAATTTCAAGCCTTTGTCGCTGACCACGTCTGAATCGATCCGCACACCACCACCGTCGATCAAACGATTGCCTTCTCCGCTGGAAGCTGCAAGCCCAGCCATTTTGAGCAAGGCCCCAATGCCGATGGGCGCCCCGCCGTCGCCCAAGCCCAGCGAAATTTCAGCGATTTCATCGGGCACACCGCCTTTGGATCGGTTGGCAAAGTCTTGCTCGGCAGCATCGGCAGCGCTTGGGGAATGAAAACGCGCGGTAATTTCCTTGGCCAACGCCACTTTGGCGTCTTTTGGGTTGCGACCCGCTTCAACTTCAGCTTTTAGTGCGGCAATGTTCGCTTCGGATTTGAAGCTGAGCAAGGTGTACCAACGCCACATCAGCAAGTCTGAAATGCTCAGCACTTTGGCAAACATGGTGTTGGGGTCTTCGGTCACGCCGATGTAGTTGTTTTTGCTTTTGGACATTTTTTCGACTCCGTCCAAACCCTCTAACAAGGGCATTGTCAAAATGCACTGCGGCTCTTGGCCGTACTCTGCCTGCAAGTGACGACCCACTAACAAGTTGAATTTCTGGTCTGTACCGCCCAGTTCCAAGTCCGACTTCAAAGCCACGGAGTCGTAGCCCTGCATTAACGGGTACAAAAATTCGTGCACGCTGATCGATTGGCCCGAGGTGAAACGCTTGTGAAAGTCGTCCCGCTCCATCATGCGCGCCACGTTGTACTTGGCCGCCAATTCGATCATGCCGCGTGCACCCAGCGGGTCGCTCCATTCACTGTTGTACCGAATTTCTGTTTTAGCCGGATCCAAAACCAACGAAGCCTGCTTGTAGTAAGTCTCGGCGTTGGCTTTGATTTGTTCCTTGGTCAGGGGTGGCCGGGTTGAATTGCGCCCAGACGGGTCCCCGATCAAACTGGTGAAGTCACCAATCAAAAAAATCACCGTGTGACCCAAGTCCTGCAATTGGCGCATTTTGTTCAGCACCACGGTGTGACCAATGTGAATGTCAGGCGCAGTGGGATCCAGGCCCAGCTTAATTCGAAGTGGCACCCCTGTGGAATCAGCGCGAGCCAGCTTTTTTAACCACGCATCTTGGGGCAACAATTCTTCACAACCGCGCAAAGAAACGGCCATCGCCTCGCGGACACGATCAGTTACTGGGTAGTTGTCAGTCAAGGCTTGATTCATAAGGGTTTTTCCAGATACCGTAGGCGTTAGGGAGGGTATACTCCCCCCTCGCCGCTGGATTTCGGGTGCACCATTGCAACCTTCCAGTCAACTCAGATTTTAGTGGGTGTGCGGGCCTGGTTTGGCAAAAGTCAGACCGCAGGCTGGTGGGTAGAAGCTGGTTTGCTTCACTTTGAAGCACCAATTTTGCGCAGTTGTTTCTCACGCCGTAGTTTCACAAAGGTTTTCTGTTTTGCCCAATGGTTTTTCTGACAGATTGAGTGGCGCTTTGAATGGCGCATTGCAAGGGTTCGTGGCTTTTGCAAGCCGAACCATTCAAAACCATCCACAACGCGTGACCGCATTGGTTGCCTCCATCTTGTTGGGTGGCGCGGGCGGTGCATTCGCGATAGCATCATTCGCCCCTGATGCCGCCGACATGCAAGTCAAAGAAGTTATGGAAGCTGTACAGCCTTTGCTGCAGTTTTCAGACGTTCAAATCTCTAATGGAACAAATTCAGCGACGACTTTGGCAACGGCTTTGCCCAAAGTCATGCCCCTCATTGGCAGTTTGAACCTTTTCCGCTCGGAAATCACCCGTTCCAACGACACAGCCGATACGCTGCTCAAGCGACTGGGCATCAGCGACTCAACTGCTGCAGCATTTTTGCGCACCGATCCTTTGGTTCGAAAAAGCCTTTGGGGTCGCTCAGGCCGCATGGTGACGGCCGAAGCCTCTGGCAACCACGCCCTTGAAAAACTCACCGTTCGCTGGACGCCTCAAGACGATGGCAATTTTTCGCGCTTGGTCATCGAAAAGTCCGCTTCGGGCTTGAGCGCTCGGGTTGAAACTGAAGCCTTGGCTGCTTCTACCCGGCTTGCCAGCGGAACGATCACCTCGTCGCTGTTTGCGGCAACTGACGCGGCGGGCCTGCCTGACTCTGTGGCGGTGCAGGTAGCCGAGATTTTTTCTGGCGACATAGATTTTCACCGCGCGTTGCGCAAGGGCGACCGGTTTTCAATCACTTACGAAACTTTAGAGGCCGATGGCGAACCCATGCGCAGTGGCCGTGTTTTAAGCGCTGAATTTGTCAACAACGGCAAAACCTACCAAGCCATGTGGTTTGCCCAACCGTCAACTTCAGCGTCACTGCCTGGCAAAAGTCAGGTTGCAGGCGCAATGAAGGGCGCCTATTACACGCTGGACGGCCAAAGTTTGCGCCGTGCCTATTTGGCGTCGCCACTCGAATTCTCCAGGGTGACCAGCGGTTTCAAAATGCGATTGCACCCGATTTCCCAAACCTGGAAAGCGCATTTGGGGGTTGACTATGCGGCACCCACGGGCACACCGGTGCGCAGCATTGGCGATGGGACCATTGAGTTTGCTGCGGTGCAAAGTGGCTATGGCAATGTGGTCATCGTGAACCATGGCAAAGAAAACACCACGGTTTACGCGCACTTGAGCAAAATCAATGTCCAAAAAGGACAAAAAGTCAGCCAAAGCGATGTGATTGGCTTGGTCGGTTCAACAGGTTGGTCGACTGGGCCGCATCTGCACTTTGAATTTCGCGTCAATGGCGTTCACCATGATCCACTCACAATGGCTCGGCAAAATGAAACGCTTCCGGTCAATGCGGCTGCCAAAGCTCAATTTGACAGCACTGCAGCCATGGTTCGCGTGGCTTTGACAGCTGCCCGGTCAACACAGCAAGCTTCAGCCGACTGAGACTCTGGCAGCTCTTTGTTAGCTGATCGGCGTTTTCAAATGCAGGGCAGACAATCAAGCAGCGCAACCCCTTCTGAAGCCGCTTGATGTCAGACCTGTACATTGGCCTGATGTCAGGCACCTCTTTGGATGGCATAGACGGCGTGCTGGTCGACTTGTCGGGTGACACTGTCAATATTTTGGCTCATGCTTACACCCCTTACCCTGACACGTTGCGAGCCATTCTTTTTGACCTGAATTCACTGGGCCATAACGAGTTGCACAGGGCTGCCTTGGCAGAAAATTCGCTTGCCAGAGCGTACGCCTCTGTCGTCAAAACCCTGGTTCAAACCTCGGGCATTGGTGAGCATCTCATCCAAGCAATTGGCAACCATGGCCAAACAGTGCGCCATCGCCCACAGGAGTTTGACAATGACGCGTCGGTCAACCTGTCTGGCGGTTACACGATCCAATTGAACAACTCGGCCTTGTTAGCAGAGCTGAGCGGCATCGACGTTGTTAGCGACTTTCGCAGGCGCGATGTCGCTGCGGGCGGCCAAGGTGCCCCGTTGGTGCCTGCCTTTCATGCAGCCTTGTTTGGGCAGGACGAGCACTGTGTTGCCGTACTTAATATCGGTGGCATTGCAAATATCAGCCTGCTTGAGCCCAGACAAGGCCAACCCCTGGGTGAAGTGACAGGTTTTGACTGCGGTCCTGGCAATGCCTTAATGGACTTTTGGTGCCAAAATCATTTGGGCAAGGCCTACGATGAGTCAGGACGGTGGGCGGCAAGTGGCCACATACACGCCGGTTTGTTGGCAAGCTTGCTGGAGGACCCGTACTTTGAAAAACCGCCCCCAAAAAGCACAGGCCGGGATCTTTTCAACCCCAGCTGGCTGAATCAAAAGTTGCTCGGGTTTTCGGCGGTGTCGGCGGTCGACGTGCAAGCCACATTGGCAGAGTTGACCGCCGTGACCTGCTGCAGAAGCCTTTTGCCCTCACGCTCGCTGCCACGCAGCTTGATAGTTTGCGGCGGCGGCGCTTTGAATTCCCACCTAATGTCTCGGTTAGCAGATCTGTCTAGCGTACCGGTTGAGTCCTCTGAACGCCACGGCCTTGCACCGCTGCAGGTTGAGGCGACCGCTTTTGCTTGGCTGGCTCGGCAATGCGTGCAAAGGGAGCCGGGCAACATACCCAAAGCAACGGGCGCCCGAGGCGCCCGCATTTTGGGTGCAATTTACCCCGCCTAACTCACCATCAGACAGGGCAAACGCGCACCGACTCAGGTCGAAAAACTCGACCCGCAACCGCACGTGGTGGTTGCATTGGGGTTTTTAATAACGAATTGTGCGCCTTGCAAGTCTTCTTTGTAGTCAATTTCAGCGCCGACCAAATATTGGTAGCTCATCGCATCAATGAGTAAAGACACGCCGTTCTTGGTCATGGTGGTGTCGTCTTCATTGGTGATTTCATCGAATGTGAAACCGTACTGAAAGCCAGAGCAACCACCGCCCTGAACAAAAACGCGCAACTTCAGGTCTGGGTTGCCCTCTTCCGCGATCAGATCTGCCACTTTTGCCGCTGCACTGTCCGTGAACAAAATCGGCGCTGGCATTTCGGTTTGGATGTTTTCAGCTAATGCACTCATGGTTTTTTCCTTCAAATACTAACTTGGGATACTACAGCAATCTTGTCAAGTTCTCACCTAAGCGTTATTTGCCGCTAATTTCAATGTGGGCTTTTCTTCGCCAGCCAGCAATGGGCGCAGTTGCCCCGCCACCAGCGCGCCCTGGTGCATTTCAAGCGCGGCGTAGTGAACATCGCCCTCAATTCTGGCTTTAGGCTGAAGTTCGAGCATGACGGCCGCGTGAATTGGTCCTTTTACTGCACCATTGATTATGATGTGATCGGCATGAACCTCGCCCACAACCGAAGCCGACTCTGAAATCACCAGAATGCTGGGTTCGTCTTCGCTGGCGCGTACATTGCCGATCACTGATCCGTCAACCCTTAGCCCATCAGTGAACCTGAAATTGCCAGTAATTTGGCTTCCATGGGCAATCAGGCTCTTGATGGGAGGCTGTCTTTTTTTGAGAAACATAGTGGGAACTCCAGTCAAGATTTTCAGATTTTGATGGTTTGTGTCGCTTTGACAACCGACCCGTCGAGCACTTTGACCGTCACGGTCTTGACCGTGACCAAAGCCGGTAACTCAAAAACGCCTTCAGTTCGGCCATATTGCCGAAACTTGAGCTCTTGTGCACCACCCGGTAACGTTCCTGCCCAAGGCTTTCCGTTCGAGAGGCCTGCAAAATTGACTTCCAGGCGCCCCGAAAATTCGGGCGCATTCTTTTGCGAGTGCATCACCACCACCTGCCATTTTACTTGACGGCTGTTTTGCACTTCGGCTTGCAAACCGCGTACCACGATGCCTTCAGCGCCAGTTGACGGAATTAACTTCTCAAAAAAACCCAAATCGTCTTTTAGCTTTTGATTTTCAGCGTCCAGCAGCTTGTTTCGACTGGCTAAGCCTTCACTGGCCGACTTTTCGGTGGTGACCAGTGTTGCGGCTGTGTCTGCGATAGTTTGGGCTTTTTCCCGAGCCACCACCGCGTTGGCGAGCTCGCCGCGCAAGGTTGTCAATTCAAGTCGAGCCTGTTTGAGTTCCTCTTTGGCTCCCCCATCCAGGCCCGCAATTTCTTTGCCAAATTCAAAGGCCCACAGGCCAATGGCGGCACAAAACCCAAACACGATGGCGATCATGACCCAGCGAAAAGGCCACGGCAAGGCGCTGCGCACAGACATGCGAGGCGCACTGACGGTCAAACGGCGACGAAGCAGGCGAAATCGCATGGTTGGGCGAGTCTATCAGGGCACGCGGGCCTCAGTTAGCAGGCTTTGCAATGTGTAACCAAGCGGCTCGATGGTTCACTTGCGAAATCTACGGATCCACTGCATGGCCACCCAACGCAATGGCGTGTACACCCCCACCCATTGGGTGCGCGAGGGAAGTGGCCCGAATCGGTACAACTGTTGCATGTCCAGCGGCATGGCACCCGCCGCGAGTGCATTGGAATTCTCACCCAACGCGCGGGCCAGCCAGGTGATCGCTGAAGGTGCCGCCACACAGTCGCCATCCATGAAGGAGAATTTCTCAATTTGCCCGAATCGGCGTCGGGGCAGGACGTGGTGAACAAATAGATTCCAGGCGTTGACTTTGTCGCCCACTGAAATGTCGACTAGCCAAAGGTTGGGCACCGAAGCGCTGCATCTTGAAACACGGGAATGCGTGTCGTCCAGGCAGCCGTTGGACAGAACAAAGATATCAATGGCAGCGCCTGCTGCCGCCGATTGGATACTTTGAAGTACAGCTTCAATGTCACGCGCTTCGTTGTGCGCGAATACGGCAATGACCCACTTAGGCTCTTGCGAACCCAGCGACAGGCGAACGATTTGAAAAGGGCTTTCAGTCACTGGCCATTTTTGGATCTACAGCGGGCGACACGGTGACCACGGCATAAAAAAACCGCTCGAACTTTGCAGTGCGGGCGGTTTTTTGGAGGCAGGTAAAGCCTAGCGCTTCGAGAACTGCTTGCGGCGACGAGCACCGTGCAGGCCGACCTTTTTACGCTCGACTTCGCGGGCGTCACGGGTCACAAAGCCAGCTTTGCTCAACTCGGGCTTCAGCGTCGCATCGTAGTCAATCAAGGCACGGGTGATGCCGTGGCGCACTGCACCGGCTTGACCCGATTCGCCACCACCGGCCACATTGACCATGATGTCAAAGGTTTCAGCGTGATTGGTCAGCAAAAGCGGTTGCTTGCAGATCATGATGGAAGTAGCACGGCCGAAAAACGCGGCGATGTCTTTGCCATTGACGACGATCTGGCCTGAGCCTTTTTTCAGAAACACGCGGGCGACGCTGGATTTGCGACGGCCGGTGCCATTGTTCCAATCACCGATCATTTGGCCACCCCTTTGTTGGTCGAACCCGAGAGTCCTGCAATTTCAAGTATCTTGGGCTGTTGGGCTGTGTGAGGGTGCTCTGCACCCCCATAGACCTTGAGCTTTTTGATCATGGCGTAGCCCAGTGGGCCTTTTGGAAGCATGCCTTTGACGGCTTTTTCCAATGCGCGACCAGGGTGCTTGGCTTGCATGTCACGAAAATTGATGGCCGAAATGCCACCAGGGTAGCCAGAGTGGCTGTAGTAAATTTTGTCGATTGGCTTGGCGCCAGTGACGCGCAATTGCGCAGCGTTGATGATGACGATGAAGTCACCGGTATCGACGTGAGGCGTGTAAATGGCCTTGTGTTTGCCGCGTAAACGGAGAGCAACTTCGCTGGCTACTCGTCCGAGGACCTTGTCGGTCGCGTCAAGCACAAACCACTCGTGCACCACGTCAGCGGGTTTGGCGCTGAAAGTTTTGGTCATGAGTTGTCTTTAATTAAAAGATGGTTTGTCCAGTCTTCACGTTGGCCGGTCTTGCCTATGGGCAGAACTTTGAACCTGAAGCTTGGCTTGATTAGGGTTCTTTTCCACGGTCGGCGTTCTTCTAGTGAGAATCTCTTAGGTGGGGTTTGACTTGCCTTTTTCCGAGGATCGCACTTGAAAAGCGCACCCGAAAGTTCAGTTTGTCATCTTGCCGCGGAACCACTGATTCGCTGCGAAGCCTTCTATTATACAAAATGTCAGGGTTGTTGGCTACGGCTGGTGTCTTGCAGTGATTTGCGGTTGGCCACGCAGAAGGCGAGCCGGGAAAATTCGGGTTTTTCGCATTCGTTGAAGACGCACATGGGCCTGGCCAAAAAGCCGGCGTTGGCGCAGATTTCTTGTGGGCCTTGCCGCGCCGCCACGGGTGCGGCAGGCCGTGCCGGAGCCGCTGCCACCAGGGTTTCTGGGCGGGCTTCGGGCTCTTTGGCTGCCACAGGAGCTGTGGCGCCGGGTGATGTAATTGTTGAATCAGGGCGCGAAGCCGCATTGGCAACCACAACCGGTTTGGCGGCTGCGACCGCGGGTCGCTTGGCCGATGCCGACGCGCCTTGCAGTGCGCCGACAGCCACAGCACCAGAAACTGTTGCGCCTGCGCCACTGGCTGGCACGGCTGGTTTTACTTCGGTGGTGCTGGCCCCAATTTGGCTGCTGGCAGCCCCTAAAGGCGCGCTGGCGGGGGGCGGGCTGGCCGAACTTGAAAGCGCCGAAGGTGCCGTGCCCACGATGGTTTCAGAACCCGGGCCCGTGGCGGGCACTTCGGCAGCCCGAGCAGGCAAGGGCGCGTTCGCTGCCGAAAATTCGGTGCTGGGGGTATTCATCTTCCAAAGACCCAGGCCCAACAATGCGACGCACCCAAACGCCGCAAAACCCCATTTTTTAGGGCTTTTGGACGCTGGTTTTCGCCCTTTTCCAGCCAATCGGACCGCCACAGGGGCTCGGGCCGCGTCGCCAACGCTGGGGAAATCGAGGTCCGACACCGGTGCCATGTCTTCTAGCACGTCAAGGTGATGGTGCTTTGCAACCGTCAAAGCCCCTGTCATAGTTCCCGTCAAAGCGCCCGGGTGCGTGCTGGGCGCGCCAGGCGGCATCAACACTGTGCGTTCGGGCACTTCGCTCATGTCGACCGTGAGCATGGTGTCGGCAAAGGTGGTTTCTGACTTTTTGGACACCTCTTGCGGGGAAACCGACAATGACGTCGAAACAGGTGGAATCACCGGCAAGCCAAACGCCCAGGCAAAGCGCTGAATGTCTTTGGGCGGCTGCAGCTTCATTTCGTCACTGAATTCCTGAACGCTTTGCGGCCGGTTTTGCGGCTGAATCGCCATGGCGTGTTCAATCGTCGCGACAAATTCAGGCGAAAAGACCTGTCCAAAGTGCGACTCAACCGTTTTGGCAACGCTGGCAAAGGTGGGCATGCGGTCGCGCAAAACCCGAAAGGTGGCCGGCGGCGGAGGCTCGTTGCATAGGCAGCCATGCACCACGGCGGCAATTGAATACAAGTCAGTCCAGGGGCCTTGGCGCATGTCGCCCGCGCCAGCGTACTGCTCAATCGGCGCGTAATTGACCTTGAGGATGGCGGTGTGTTTGTGGCTGGCATCGCTGATGGTGCGCCTTGCGGCCCCTAAATCCAGCAGGACAGGCGGCCCTAGGTCTTGCAAAAATATGTTGTCGGGCGACACATCGCGGTGCACGATGTTGTGTTCATGCAGGTATTTCAGGGCGCCCAAAATCGCCCACAACACAGTGCGAAACCATTCTTCAGACGGCGGGCTCAGCAGCATGGCGCGCGCCTGGCGCAAGGTCAGGCCACGGTACAGCGGCATCGACATGTAGGCCGTGTTGTTGTCTTCCCAAAAGCGATAGACCTTGACCAAAGACGGGTGGTCAAACTGCGCCAATAGCCTGGCTTCGGACACAAACGAGCGCAGCCCCGTGATCAAAGTCTGCTGGTCGGTCGAGGAGCGTGTGGCGATGGTCAGCCCCTGAGAGCGCCCCGCCATGGCCGAGGGCATGTACTCTTTGATCGCGACCGTGCGGTGCAGTGAATGGTCATAGGCCCGGTAGACCATGCCAAAACCGCCGACCCCTAGCAAGCTCAAAATTTCAAACTCGCCCAGCTTGGTGCCTGCAGGCAGCGCATCGGCGTGCGCCATCGCGGGCTGCGTGACGTCTGATGCCCCAAGGCCGTGTGGCCCGGTCACTCCTGCCCCGGCGCTTGCGTCTGCGCCTGCGAGTGATGGCGCTTGCGGGAGTTTGGACGGCAGAGTCGGATCAAACATTGTTTCAAATTTTTACACGAAATGATGAGCTTGGCCCACTGCTTGCTTTGAGGGCGCTCAAACCAAATTGAAAAAACGGAGATTTCACACGCCTTGGGGCAAGTCTTTAGTCGCAGGGCCACCACCCCGTTACCATAGGCCCCATGTTCAGTTACCGCCACGCCTTTCATGCTGGCAACCATGCCGATGTGCTCAAACACACGGTTTTGATTGCAATTCTCAAACATTTGACCGAAAAAGACGCGGCCTTGACCGTGCTGGACACGCACGCTGGCGCGGGCTTGTACCGGCTTGATGGTGATTATGCCGAAACCAGCGGCGAAGCGGCCAATGGGATTTTTCGCCTGGTTTCGGCCCCAGAAGCGGCTTTGCCAACAGCCACGGCGGCCAAACCTGCGCCCGCCAAGGCTGTGGCTTCCAAAGCCTCGCCCGTAGTGCCGCGCAGCCCTGCCGTGCAAGACTATCTGGACTTGGTCGCCACGTTCAACACCAGCAAAGACAGCTTGAAGGTCTACCCTGGCTCGCCTTTCATCATTCAGCACTTTCTGGGTGACCGCGACAAGCTCAAAGCCTTTGAGTTGCACCCGACTGACTCCAAAACGCTGACCGCCAACATCGCCCAGCTCAAGGTCGGCCGCCAGGTTGCGGTGCTGCGCGAAGACGGATTTGAAGGCATCAAGAAGTTTTTGCCACCCCCGGTGAAGCGCGCGCTGATTTTGTGCGACCCCAGCTACGAGGTTAAAAGCGACTATCCGCGCGTGACCGAGATGGTGGCCGACGCCCTGAAGCGCTTTGCCACGGGCACTTACGCAGTGTGGTACCCGATCATTCCCAGGCCCGAGGCGCATGACGTGCCGCGCAAGCTCAAAACCCTGGCGGTCAAGTCTGGGCGGCCCTGGCTGCATGCCACGTTAACGGTCAAGTCATCGAAGCTTTTGGCAGACGCGCAAGGCGAGGTGTTGCGCCCAGGCCTGCCGGCCAGCGGCATGTTCATCATCAACCCGCCCCACACCTTGAAAGCCGCGCTGCAAGCCGCCTTGCCCGAAATGGTGAGCCGTTTGCGACAAGACCAGCACGCGGCGTTCACTCTGGAATCGGCGGGTTGATGCGGCTGAATGCTATTATATTAATAGCAAACTATTGATATTATTCGTGAGCTAGAGGCATATTTTGTTCATAATTTGGCGTTTTTGATGGGTTTTTAGGAAAAAAGAACCTGCAGGTTCTTTTTTCCTAAAATCACCCATTTTTACGACTTTGGGTCAATTTCTAAAAAAACCATCCTTTTTTGCCTCGCCCAGACCGCACTGCAGTAGCCCAAGCTGGCAACGCCTTGCGACGCACTGGCTCCTAAAATAAATCACCGACAACTCCCATCCTAACAATGAAAACTATCTACCTGGTCGCCGGGGCCCGGCCCAATTTCATGAAAATCGCGCCCATCGTGCGCGCCTTGCAAGCCCATGGCGGCTTGGCTTTCAAGATCATCCACACCGGGCAACACTACGACCGGGAGATGAACGACGTGTTTTTTGAGGAGCTCGGCATTCCGCAGCCTGATGTTTTCATGGCGGCAGGCGGTGGCAGCCACGCTGAGCAAACCGGCAAAATCATGACTGGGTTTGAAGCTCTGTGCCAAACCGACCGCCCCGACGCCGTGTTGGTGGTGGGCGACGTGAATTCCACGTTGGCCTGCTCCATCGTCGCCAAAAAGCTGACTATTCCGGTTGCCCACGTGGAAGCGGGCTTGCGCAGCGGCGACATGAGCATGCCCGAGGAAATCAACCGCTTGGTGACCGACAGCATTTCAGACTGGTTTTTTGTGACCGAACCGGCCGCCCTGGCCCACCTTAAGCGTGAAGGCAAACCCGACTCCGCTATTCACTATGTAGGCCACGTCATGGTGGACAACGTGCTGTTTCAGGCGACCAAACTCACCTCAACCGACACAAGTGGCTATGAGACCAGCGCTTTCAAGGCGGCCCACACGGGCGCGGGCAAGCGCTATGGCGTGATCACCCTGCACCGCCCAAGCAACGTGGACAGCGCCGAAATGATGGCGCAGATCGGTGGCGCATTGAAAAAAATTGCGGCAGACATTCCGCTGATCTTCCCGATGCATCCCAGAACGCGCAACAATTTGACGAAATTTGGCATCGATTTGGGCCCCAACATCACTTTAGTGGGCCCCCAGGCCTACATGGCCTTTCTGAATTTGTGGAAAGACGCCGCCGTTGTGTTGACCGACAGCGGCGGTCTGCAAGAAGAAACCACGGCGCTGGGCGTGCCTTGCATCACCATTCGCGAAAACACCGAACGCCCGGTCACGGTGGATGAAGGCTCCAACGTGCTGGTCGGCACCGACCCCGCACGCATTGAGGCGGAAGCCCGCAAAGTGCTGCGCGGTGAAGGCAAGCAAGGCCGTCGCCCGCACCTGTGGGACGGCGCAGCGGCAGAGCGCATCGTGGCCGTGCTGGCGCAGGCATTGAAGTGATACTTTTGCGTCGACGGGTTTGAGCGCTTTTGGGGTGTTTTCAAGGCACTGAAGCCAAATTCAGCCCCAATTCAGTTAGCTTTGACTCACTTTTGGGCCACATTTGAACCACTTATTGGGCAAGGTCTTCATCATTTTGAGCTGCGATCTCAATTAACCGACCGCTCGGTCGGTTAATTGATATACTTCTCACAATCCGAGGCTAAGCGCCTCATTTGGAGCCTTTCATGTACACCCAAGCACTTGATTTACCCGACGCCAGCCCTGCTTTGGCCTCCGTGCCCGCTGGAGCAACCCGCTCGGCCAATGGCGAAGACACGGCGGGTGCCGCCCACTTTGAAGCCACCATGGACGTTGACGGCAAAATCGAGCCGCAAGACTGGATGCCAGCGGCCTACCGCAAGACCTTGGTGCGCCAGATCAGCCAGCATGCCCACAGCGAAATCATCGGTATGCAACCCGAGGGCAACTGGATCAGCCGGGCGCCCAGCCTGAAGCGCAAAGCCATTTTGTTGGCCAAAGTGCAAGACGAAGGCGGCCACGGCCTGTATTTGTACAGCGCCGCCGAAACCCTGGGCACCTCGCGCGACCAAATGCTGGACGCGCTGCACACGGGCCAAGCCAAATACAGCTCCATCTTCAATTACCCTACCCTGCTGTGGGCCGATGTGGGCGTGATCGGCTGGCTGGTCGATGGCGCAGCCATCATGAACCAGATTCCGCTGTGCCGCTGCACCTATGGGCCTTACGCGCGGGCGATGATTCGCATTTGCAAAGAAGAAAGCTTTCACCAGCGCCAAGGGTTCGAGAGCCTGATGACGCAAATGCAAGGTACGGCCCAACAGCGCGAGATGGTGCAAGACGCCGTGAATCGCTGGTGGTGGCCGGTGCTTGCCATGTTTGGCCCACCCGACGAGGCCAGCCCAAATAGTGCGCAAACCACCCGCTGGGGCATCAAACGCATCAGCAACGACGACCTGCGCCAGCGCTTTGTGGACGCTACCGTGCCCCAGGCCAAGATTTTGGGCGTCACCCTGCCCGATGCTGAGCTGAAATGGAACGAAACAACTCAGCAACACAGCTACGGCGCTATCGACTGGGACGAGTTTTGGGCCGTGGTGAAAGGCAACGGCCCTTGCAACCAAGAGCGTTTGGCCAACCGGGTCAACGCCCACGACAACGGCCAATGGGTGCGCGACGCCGCCTTGGCCCACGCTGCCAAACAGCGCCAGCGCCAAATGAAAGCTGCGGCATGACTTCACCAATTGAATGGCCATTGTGGGAAATTTTTGTCCGCAGCAAACAGGGCCTGGAACACAAACATTGCGGCAGTTTGCACGCGGTCGATGCCCAACAAGCCCTGCAAATGGCCCGCGACGTTTACACCCGCCGCCAGGAAGGCGTGAGCATTTGGGTTGTGCCGTCCAGCGCCATCACCGCCAGTTCGCCCGCCGACAAAGGCGAGTTTTTTGACCCGGCAGGCGACAAAATTTACCGCCACCCCACGTTTTATGCCATTCCTGACGAAGTGGGTCACATGTGACCCCCGCACACCCAGCCTATCTTTTGCACCTGGCAGACAACGCTCTGGTCTTGGGCCAGCGCAACGCAGAATGGTGCGGCAACGGCCCGGTGCTTGAGGAAGACATTGCCTTGGCCAACATCAGCCTCGACCTCGTCGGCCAAGCCCGCATGCTTTACCAGCACTGTGCAAATTTGCAGGGCAACGGTGCCACAGAAGACAGCCTGGCCTACCTGCGCGGGCCAGAGTCGTTTTTAAATTACACGCTGTTGGAACTGCCGCATAGCACCAGCCCCGCTGCCAGAATCGGCTCCAGCACGCCCGCGAGCCAGCGCGACTACGCCGTCACCATCGTTCGCAATTTTTTGTACAGCGCCCAAATGCTGACATTGTGGGAGGGCCTTCAAAAGTCCAGCGACGCGCAACTGTCAGCCATTGCCGAACGGTCTGTTAAAGAAACACGTTACCACCTGCGCCACAGCCGCGATTGGCTCGTCAAACTGGGCGATGGCACAAGCGAGTCGCATGAGCGAACGCAGGCGGCGTTGGATTTTCTGTGGCCTTACACCGCCGAATTTTGGGACGACACGCCCATGGACATTGCCGCGAGTGTCGATGGCGTCGGCCTTTTGCCGTCTACCCTGAAGGCGCATTGGCTGGGCTTGATGCAACAGGCTGCCGTTGACGCAACGCTGACTTTGCCAGCCATTCTGGGCAGCCAGGCCACTGAGGCGCGACGCGTAGCCATTCCATCAGGCAAGCACGGCCAACATTCGGCCTTTTTAGCGCCTCTGCTAGAGGAAATGCAAAGCCTGGCACGCCAGCACCCCGGGGCGGTTTGGTAAACCCGAGCAGGTGATGCAAAACTTCCCCGCATTCAGCCCGACACCAAATGCATTGCCACAGCAGATGCTCAATAAATCGTCCGACCCGTCAGCCACAGCAGCCTGGATCGAAAGCCTTTTAAGTGCTGTCCCCGACCCCGAAATTCCGGTCGTGAGCATTCGTGAATTGGGGATTTTGCGGGCTGTCAGGGTTGAAGGCGATGTGGTCGAAATCGTGATCACACCCACCTACAGCGGCTGCCCGGCGATTGACCAAATCAGCGACGACATTCGCCTGGCTCTGAAGCCCCATGGCATTGCCGCACGAATCACCCTGCAACTCAGCCCAGCGTGGACGACCGGCTGGATGTCGCAGGCAACCAAGGAGAAGTTGCGCGCCTATGGCATCGCGCCACCGCACGGGAATGCCGATGGGCATGCGAATGTTTCTGCCCCCAGCGCCACCAATGGCAACATTGTCCAGTTCGCTCCCCACTTCATGGCCCAAAAGCGCGGCGGGCAAGGGTTTGGGGCTGAGGCTGCTGTGCCATGCCCCCAATGCGGGTCGGACGACACCACCGAGACGTCGCACTTTGGCTCAACGGCTTGCAAGGCGCTCTACAAATGCCTCGCCTGCGCCGAACCGTTTGACTATTTCAAGCCGTATTGAAGCCGCTGAGTTCCTTGAATTTAAAAATTGACCGCCATGTCCGCTCCCCAATTTAACGCGCTCACGATTCACAAAATTGCCCAAGAGGCGGGGGCTGTGGCGTTGACTTTCGCGGTGCCAGCCGAATTGCAAGAGGCTTATTCCTTCAAGCCTGGGCAATTTTTAACGCTGCGTGCGCAGGTGAATGGCGAAATGCTTCGCCGTTCGTACTCCATTTGCAGCAGTGTGCAGCGCTACACCTGCCAGCACGAAATCGAAGTCGGCATCAAACCTGTCGCGCAAGGTCAGTTTTCGAACTGGGCGACTCAGCGACAAATCGGCGAAAAAATTGATGTGATGACGCCGGAAGGACGGTTTTCGCCACGCGACTTTGAAACGATTCACCCAAAAAAACTCGCCACCCACCGCGTCGCCATCGTGGCGGGGTCGGGCATCACGCCAGTTTTGAGCATCATTGCAAGCGTTTTAACGGCCGAGCCCACATCCTGTTTCACTTTGATTTATGGCAACCAGCGGGTTTCCAGCATCATGTTCAACGAAGCTCTGCAAGACCTGAAAGACCAGTTTCCAGCTCGCCTCAGCCTGATGCACGTGCTGTCTCGCCAAGCCCAGGATACACCTGTCCTAAGCGGTCGAATTGACGCTAACAAGCTGCCCCAACTCATCGCGTTGATGCCGCCTTTGGATCTAATCACCGAGTTTTTCATTTGTGGCCCTGAGGGCATGATTGATGCGTCCGAAGCCGCCCTGCTATCGGCTGGCGTTGCCAAAGACCGCATTCACACCGAACGATTTTTTGTGGCCGACAGTCCAAAAAAACTGTCGCCTGCCTTGAATTCTGTCGCCAACGTGAGCAAAACCGTCACGCAAGCCTCAGCTGTCACCCGCTTACAAGTCGTTTTAGACGGCAAAACTCACACGCTGGAGATGGGTGCCCACGACAAATTGCTGGACGTTGCTTTGGGCGCCGGGCTGGACCTGCCCTACGCCTGCCGGGGTGGCGTTTGCTGCACGTGTCGCGCCCGGGTGCTGTCTGGCCAGGTTGAAATGGAGAAGAATTTCACACTTGAAAAGTGGGAAATCGACAAGGGCTTTGTGTTGACCTGCCAAGCCCGCGCGTTAACGCCAGAAGTGACGGTCAGCTTTGATGAGCGTTAGCCCTCAAACCAAACTGTAGCACTCAAAGTATTGCTTTTGCGGGTCTTAAAGCGCATTGCCGCACGGGGCAAGTCATTTCGGTCACCGTGCAAGGCAAGCAGGCTAAACTGCTAGTCCAACCCGCAAATTTCTACAATGGCCAAAATTCTTGTCACCGGGGGCGCCGGCTATATCGGCTCGCACACTTGTGTTGAACTGCTCAATGCAGGGCATGAAGTCACCATTTTCGATAATTTTTGCAACAGTCAGCTCGAAGCTGTCTCGCGCGTCGAGAAAATCACGGGTAAAAAGGTTCAGGTGATCAACGGCGACATACGCAGCCGCCCGGCCTTGCTGTTGGCATTGCGCCAAAGCCGCGCCACCGCAGTGGTTCATTTTGCGGGTTTAAAGGCTGTCGGAGAGTCGGTTGAAAAACCATTGAGCTATTACGACAACAATGTTGTAGGCACGGTTCGGCTGCTCGAAGCCATGACTGAATGTCGCGTCGGAACCCTGGTGTTCAGCTCGTCAGCCACGGTCTACGGCGACCCGCAAAAACTGCCTTTGACCGAAGACCACCAGCTTTCAGCCACCAACCCCTATGGCCAAACCAAGCTAGTGATTGAGGACATGTTGCGTGCGCTGCACCAAAGTGACCCAAGCTGGCGCATTTGCATTTTGCGTTACTTCAATCCCGTGGGTGCCCACCATTCGGGCCTGATTGGCGAAGACCCCCGGGGCACTCCGAACAATCTGTTGCCCTATGTGGCCCAGGTGGCCGTGGGTCGCCGTGAGGCGCTGAACGTGTGGGGAAATGACTACCCAACACCCGATGGAACCGGCGTGCGTGACTACATTCATGTGGTTGACTTGGCATTGGGTCACCTGAAAGCGCTTGACCGCCTAGAGCGGCATGCTGAATGCAAAGCAGTGAACCTGGGCACGGGCACGGGCTACAGCGTGCTCGACATGGTTTGGGCGTTTGAGAAGGCCAGCGGTAAAAATGTCCCCTTCAAAATTGCCCAACGCCGACTAGGCGATGTTGCCGCTTGCTATGCTGACCCTGCCCAAGCACTGGACATGCTGGGCTGGCGAGCCGAGCGGAATTTAGAGGTCATGTGCGCCGATGCTTGGCGTTGGCAAAGCATGAACCCCAACGGGTATTCGCCCGCGTGATGTTGAGCGAGTTTCACCATGGCTAAAGGAATGATACTGGCGGCAGGCCAGGGCACGCGGGTACGCCCCCTGACCCGGGACTTGCCTAAACCGATGGTGCCGATTCTTGGAAAGCCTGTGATGGAATACCTCATCGAGCACTTGGCTCGCCACGGCATTACCGAAATCATGGTCAATGTGGCCTACCACCATCACAAAATCGAACAGTATTTTGGTGACGGGCAGCGCTGGGGCGTCGAAATTGGCTATGCCTACGAGGGGGTTCGCGAGCATGGCGACATCATTCCAAAGCCGTTTGGTTCGGCCGGTGGCATGCGTCGCATCCAGGACTTTGGCGGCTTTTTTGATGAACCGACTTTGGTGCTTTGTGGCGATGCGCTGATCGACCTGGACATCACCTCCGCGCTGGCCGAGCACACCTCCAAAGGCGCTATCGCCAGTGTCGTCACCCTGAATGTGCCCAAGGCCGATGTCAGCAGCTATGGGATTGTGGTGGCAGACGCCAGCGGCCAAATTCAATCATTTCAAGAAAAACCAAGCCCTGCCGATGCCAAATCCACCTTGGCCAGCACAGGGATCTACATTTTCGAGCCCGAAGTTCTGGAAAAAGTCCCCTCTAACACCGTCTACGACATTGGCTCTCAACTGTTCCCGCAATTGGTGGCTGAAAAATTTCCTTTTTTTGCGCAAACCAGGGCCTTCAACTGGCTTGACATTGGCCGTGTGGGCGACTATTGGTCTATCTTGCAGCGCGTTTTGCGGGGAGAAGTCGCCGAGATGAAAATGCCGGGTCGCGAGATCAAGCCCGGCATTTGGGTGGGGCTCAATACCTCTATTCCATGGGACAAAGTCTCGATCACTGGCCCGGTTTACTTAGGCTCCAACGTTCGAATCGAACCGGGAGCAATCATTTCTGGACCTGCCTGGATAGGGCACGGAAGCCTGGTCCGGTCAGGTGCCCGCGTGACGCGAAGTATTTTGTTTGAATACACCCGAATCGCTGCTGACATGCATTTCAGCGAAATGATCGTATCGCCCAGCTACTGTGTTGATCGCCATGGCGAGACGCTTTATCGAGGCGACGAGACTGCCCAGTTGCGCTGGGGAGACGCCCGCGTATAAGCGTACCGTGGCCGAGACAAACCTTGATCACACAATTGAAAATTGAAGACTATGCTGATTCAACCTATCGTCCTGTCAGGCGGCTCAGGCACCAGACTGTGGCCACTCTCCCGCGAAAAGTACCCCAAACAACTGCTACCCTTGATTGGCAATGACTCTTTGCTTCAGGCGACCTTGATGCGGGTTGAGGGTATTGCCGACGCAGAGCTTGCAGCACCCATGGTGGTGAGCAATGAAGAGTACCGTTTTGTCATCGCCGAGCAATTGCGCGTGATGGGCAAGCCTGGCACGATTGTGCTTGAGCCCAAAGGTCGAAATACGGCTCCAGCACTCACCATTGCAGCACTTTCGGCGCTCAAAGCAAGTTCAGACCCCGTTCTTTTGGTGATGCCAGCCGACCACGTGATGACCGACAAAATGGCGTTTCAAAAAGCCGTTCGGGCAGGCGCTGACCTGGCAAACCTGGGCGCTATGGTGACGTTTGGCATCACTCCTGACGCGCCGGAAACAGGCTACGGTTACATCCAGGCGGGCCAAAAATTCGCGCCCGGCGGTAAAGTGAACCAGGAAAGCAAAGCCTGTTTGATTGCCCGTTTTGTCGAAAAACCCGATTCGAAAACAGCCCAAAGCTATCTGGATGATGGCTCTTACCTGTGGAACAGCGGCATTTTCATGATGAAAGCCTCGATTTGGCTAAGTGCCATTGGCGCGTATCGTGCAGATATTTTGGCGGCCTGCCAAAGCGCATTTGACAAGGGTTCAACCGACGGTGAGTTTGTACGCGTTGACCCCACCGCCTTCGCAAATTGTCCAAGCGATTCCATTGATTACGCCGTCATGGAGCGGCTGGCAGGAAATGAAGGCTCAGGCCAGAAATTACCAGTTGGCGTGGTACTCCCTATGTCAGCGGGCTGGTCAGACGTGGGATCTTGGGATGCACTTTGGCAGGTTTTGCCGAAGGACTCCGCTGGAAACGTGTTGCAAGGTGACGTCCTGCTGGAGGATTGCCAGAACACCATGGCAGTGTCAGAAGGCAGGCTGGTCGCCTGCGTGGGCCTGGACGACTTGATCGTGGTGGAAACCGCCGATGCCGTTTTGGTGGTGCACAAAAGCAAGACGCAAGATGTCAAAAAGATTGTGGACAGGTTGAAGGTGCAGAATCGCACCGAAGGCCAAATTCACCGAAAAGTGTTCCGTCCATGGGGCTGGTACGACGGCGTGGATGCAGGTGAGCGGTTTCAAGTCAAGCGAATTGTGGTCAAGCCTGCAGGCATTCTTTCATTGCAAATGCACCATCACCGTGCGGAGCATTGGATCGTTGTCAGCGGCACCGCCAAAGTGACGCGCGGCGAAGAAACTTTCCTGGTGTCAGAAAACCAATCCACCTTCATACCCTTGGGAACCACGCACAGGCTTGAAAATCCGGGGCGTGTGCCGCTGGAAATGATCGAGGTTCAGTCGGGCTCCTATTTGGGCGAAGACGATATCGTGAGATTTGAAGATGTTTATGGGCGTTGAATTACCTGTCAAAATGCCAATCAGTTGAGTTAACTCAACGAAGGGAAGGCACCGTGAAAAACTCCAATGTCAAAAAGACGATTCATCTCTCCCTGAGAAAGCTTTTTTCGTTTTTCCCCCAGTCATTGCGATTTGGCATCTATCGCTCTTTTGTCGATTGCGACCCCAGCCCCGATTCGCGCCTTGTTCTGAAAATTGCGGAGACGAAGGAGGAACTGGAAGCCTGCTTCAAATTGCTGCATGACGCCTACGTCAGCAGTGGCTTCATGCAACCTGCCGCGTCAGGCATGCGGGTCACCATTTACCACGCGTTGCCAACCACGACCACCCTGTGCGCCAAATTCGATGGCGAAGTCGTTGGCACTATGTCATTGATTCGTGAAAGCGTTTTTGGATTTCCACTTCAGGCGATTTTTGACTTGAGTGACGTTCGAGCCAAAAAGGGGAAAATTGCCGAAGTTTCAGCCTTGGCCGTGCATCCTAAATTTCGCAAAACTGGGGGGGCCATCCTATTTCCGTTGATGAAGTTCATGTACGAATACTGCACGACTTTTTTCGACACACGCCACCTTGTGATTGCGGTCAACCCCAATCGAATCGAAATGTACGAGTCGCTGCTTTTTTTCAAGCGCTTGACGGAACGAGAGGTTGAAAACTATGATTTTGCGAACGGCGCCCCCGCCATTGGCGCGACACTGGATTTGCTTGAAGCCAGAAGTTTGCTCAAAAAAGCCTATAACCACAAAACCAAGCGCAAAAATCTCTATCACTACTTCACCAAGCTCAAACTGCCCAATATCGTGATTCCGGGTCGGCGTTTTTACACGACCAATGACCCGGTCATGACAGCGGAGTTGCTTGATTACTTCTTTAACAAGCGAACCCATGTTTTTGAAGATTTGGGTGACCGGGAAAAGGCGCTTTTGTATTCGATTTACGACCTGCCGGAGTACCACAAGTACCTTCCGATTGGCTTTTCTGAGGCCGACGCAGCCCATGCGGCGCGGCAGTCACAGCGTTACTCTTTCAAGTGTTCTGGCATTTTCAGTATTGAAATGGGGGGCGAGCAAGAGACACACGAACTGACCATGATCGACTGTTCACAACACGGGTTTTTGGCCCATGTCAAAACGCCTGTGTCAACTCAAATTTGGGGCGATGCAGTCATCAGACTAGGGCCGTCTGAACTTTCAAAGGTGCGCGCACTGGCTGTGGGTGCAAAAAAAGACGCCGGGTTTTACGGTTTCAAAATGGCTGAGCCCGACCTGGTGTGGCGGAAATTTGTGGCGGCTTTGGAGTCAGGGACTACCCATGAAGACATGGACAACGCGACCCGTTTCCTGAAAGACTGAGCCTATGTTTTTCAATGGCTAACCTGGCGGATTTTCGAACCAACATCATTGAGGTTCTGCACGCCAGCCCCGTGTTTGGTGCCTTGCAAAAAAATGTGATTGAAGCGCTGGCCAATATGCTGCGGTTGGTCACAGTGCGAGGTGGCAGCGCCGTGGTCAAGGAGGGCGAGCCCTCAGACGACATGATGTTTGTCATCAGTGGCGGCTTGCGGGTGTCGCGCCGCGATGGCGACGGCAAGCTCCTTTTGTACAACGAGATTCGGCCTGGTATGAGCTTTGGTGAGGTCGGGCTGATCTTGCAACAACCTCGGGCCGCAGACGTGATTGCAGTGCGAGATTCAATCTTGGCCGTGCTGCATCGTGCTGATTTTGAAATTCTGATCGCCCAGCATCCCCTGCAAATCAACCAAGTTTTTGTGCGTGCCATTTACAATTATTTGCGCCACAGTGAAGAAAAGGTAGCGCGCCGTCACGCACAAACTTTCGTGGTCATTCCTCTGCAAGCATCCGCTGACGCGAGCGATGTCGCTAGCAGCTTGGCGCATGTCTTTTCCAAAATGGGCAAAACCCATCACCTTGAGCCACCAAAACCAGCCGATATCACCAAGCGACCTACGCCTGCGCGGGTTCAAACCGATCAAGATTCGGCTACCTACCAAGATGCGTTGGAGGAAGGGTCAGACTTCCTGGTTTACGAAGCGCAGGCCACCGCATCCGAATGGACTTTGCGCGCGTTTCGGCAGGCAGATCAGGTCATATTCGTCACCAATTCTGAGTCACCTGCAATCGAGGGACAGCTTGAAAAACACTTGAAAGCGCAGCCAGCTTTTCTGATGAAGCGCCTGCATTTGGTGGTTCATCACCCTGCTGGTACGGCCTCGCCAGTGATCAGCAATGCGTGGCACGAAGGTCGCTCGTTCGAACGAATCTACCCGGTTCGGAGCCAAAAACGGGAGGACTTTGAACGTCTCGCCCGGTTTCTGACAGGCACGGCTGTGGGAGTCGTGCTGGGCGGCGGCGGCGCGCGCGGTTTCGCCCATGTTGGCGTGTTGCGGGCACTGAAAGAGCGCAATATTCCCGTCGATTTAGTGGGTGGCAACAGCATGGGCGCATTGATCGGAGCTCAATTCGCGTGCGGTGTGCCCCTACCCGAGATCATCCAGCGCACGCGCACCTTTGCCAAAGGGGGTGAACGCCTGACATTGCCATTGATCTCTCTGGTGTCTGGCAAGCGGGTCATGCGAGATCTGCGCAAAATGTTTGGCGACACAGAGGTCGATGGTCTTTGGCTTCCATTTTTTGCCTCGACTTGCAATTTGACCCAAGGCTGCACCACGGTGCAAGACAGTGGGCCGCTTTGGCGCGCAGTGTTGGCCAGCAACTCGCCGGCCGGGCTCTTTCCACCCGTATTGCAAAACGGTGACATGTTGGTAGACGGCGCAATTCTTGAAAACGTGCCGGTTGACGCTATGCGCAGACGCCTGGGCAACCCGTTGGAGCGCCGACGCGGCAATGGTACTGTCATTGCCATTGATGTGGATGTGCTTGAGCCCATGCGAGTTGACCCAAGCCTGTCCAGGCTTTCTGTTTTAAGCACCCTTAAGGGCTACTTCTCGCCTAAAAGTCACCCTTCGCCCAATATTGCTGACATACTCTACCGGGCCGGGCACATTGGGGGGCTGAATCAGCGCAACCGCACCATTGCCCAAGCCGATCACTACCTTGAACCACCGGTTGCCGAGTTTTCAATGATGAGTTATCGCAAAGCCGATGAAATCGCTGAAGTGGGTTATCAATACGCCATGAAGCAAATTGACCAATGGACGCGCCCGGATTAGCCCCAGCAAAAGGCAATCAGAGCCATGGTCTGCCTGAGCTTTCGCCAGGTCTATCGCTCAGTCAACGAGAAGTTTGGCTTGACCAATGTGCCTGGCCCAACAGTGTTCACCTCAATATTGGCGGCGGCGGCTTTTTGTACGGTCGATTTGACCTCGCACTCTTCAAGTCTGCACTGAATTCATTGGTTGAAGAGAGCCAGGCCTTAAGACTTGTGCCATCTGCAGACGGCGGGCAACGACTGCTAGCTCACTTTGTGCCTGTGCTTGAGATGCTTGAATTGCCCGACTCTGGCAACCCTGAATTGGCGTTGCAGACGTGGTGGCATGAAAGCATTTGCAAGCCCTTTGTGTTGGGCGAGCATCCGCCCTGGCGCTTCGCCTTGTTGCGGGTCACCGACGAGCTTCGCGCTGTGTCTATGCAGTTTCACCATATGGTCATGGACGGCTGGGGAACTTCTTTGGTTTTACAACGCTGGAGTCAAATTTACAACGCGTTGGCTGGAAACGAGACACCCCTCAAACTCAACAGCCCCAACTATCTCGACTTCATTGCAGAGTCAACCCGATACCAAAATTCTGAAGCCTATGAGCGAGACTCCGAGTTTTGGAGTGCCCAGTTTCCAGCTCTTCCCGAGCCCCTGATTGACCGCAAACTTGGCATCCCCAAACAAGAGTCGCTGCCCCAAGCGCACTTGGTGACCCAGCGCATTTCACGAACTGAGTACACGCAGTTGTTGCAATATGCAACTGACAACCACGTCACGGCCTTTCATGTCTTTTTAGCCGCGTTGGCACTTTATTTCGGACGAGTCCACAACCGACGTGAGGTGGTGGTTGGAGTCCCTAGTTTGAATCGCGGTGGCCGGCGGTACCGCGACACTTTGGGCATGTTTGTGGGTGTTATGCCGATTTTGGTGAAGCTTTCACCGACCGCAACCCTCGCAGATCTTGTGGCGTCAGTGAGTCTGGCTATGCGGGGTGCCCTGAGGCATCCTCGGTTTCCCCTCAGTGAATTGGGTCGCAAACTGGAGATGATTCGAAGCGGGCGCAATGGCTTTTTTGACCTTCTGCTGTCGTTTGAACGACAAGACTACCAGTTGAATTTTGGTGAAGCCAAGTCGATCAGCTCGCGCCAGCTGTTTTCGGGACTTGCACGCTATCCGTTGGGCGTGACCGTGTGCGAATTCCATGACGACGCGGACGTCGAGATGATCCTGGAGGCGAATCCAAACTATTTTGAGGCCGAAGAAGCGCAACGCCTGGGCGCCCGACTTTGGGCACTGGTTCAGACAATGGTTGCCACGCCTGATGCTGAACTGAGCACCATTTCACTGGTACCACCTGCCGAGCGCGCCGAACTTTTAACTGGTTTGCATTCCAACCTCACAGTGACCTCTGATACCGAGCCATTTATCAGGTTGTTTGAGCATCAAGCCATGGCCAACCCCAACGCAACGGCTTTGGTTTGGGAGGGCGGACACCAAAGCTACGCAGCGCTGAACCTACTGACTGAAAAGTTGAAGCACCGCTTGCAACAGCGTGGGGTCACAGCGCACAGTGTGGTGGCTTTTGCGATCGCCCGCAGCCCAGACATGGTGGTCGCCATTCTTGCCATTGCCAAGTTGGGCGCTGCATTTTTGCCACTTGACCCAGACCTGCCGGTTGCCAGAATCGCTGAGATTCTGGCGGAAAGCGCAGCCCTTGCCTTACTCGTTCAGCGCGAAAACAAGGAGCGGCTTGTTCACCTTCACCCGCTCACCATTGTTGTCGATGGAGAACGTGAAGATGTCCCTGACGCTGAATCCTACCCAAGTTTTGCGCCCCAGTCGCAGGACATGGCCTATGTGATGTTCACTTCAGGGTCGACCGGCAGACCCAAGGGCGTTATGGTTTCGCACACAGCTTTGTCGCGCAGGCTGGCCTGGTTGTCCAAAACCTATGGCGTGACGGCGGCTGACAGGTCAGCTCAAGCAACCCAAATCACGTTTGATCCGTCCCTGATCGAACTTTGCCTGCCGCTCATTCATGGCGGCAGTGTGGCGTTGCCCGCGCCAGGGCGGGTTTTGCCAGAGTCATTGGCGCAGTTCGCGCTGACTCATGGCGTCACCATCATGGCCTTTGTACCATCCACTTTAGTTCGATTTTTAGAGGCTGCCGTTAACCTGCCGAAATTGAAGTTGCGGGTGGCTTGCTGCGGGGGTGAGGTGTTGTCGGCAGAGTTGTCGAATCTGTATTTGAATCAAACAGGCGCGCGCCTCTACAACGTTTACGGCCCAACAGAGACCACCATTTTTGCAAGCGCTTGGGCTTGTGTGCCTCGACCAGTGGGCTCAGTCTTGCCAATCGGCAGTGCTATAGACGACACACGAATTTACGTGCTCGATGAAAACCAGCAACTGTTGCCGTTTGGCGCAGCCGGAGAAATCTACTTGGGCGGTGGCGCCGTGGCTTTGGGCTACTTGAATCGCCCCGACTTAACAGCGAACGCCTTTTTGGTAGACCCATTTCAACCAGGTTCACGCATGTACCGCACAGGCGACCGCGGCTGGTTGGGGATGGATGGCAACCTGAATTTCTTGGGCCGGATTGATCGCCAAGTCAAGTTGCGCGGTTACCGAATCGAGCTCGGCGAAATTGAGGCTGCTATTTTGGGTGTTGAGGGCGTTTCTCAGGCCGCGGTCAAGTTGATCACCCATGAAGACAAACCAGTACTCCATGCGTGGGTGGCCGCACTAGCCAATCAATCCAACCAGCAGTTGGCGGAACGTTTGCAAACCAGTTTGCGCCAACGGCTTCCCAGCTACATGATTCCCAACGGCTTCGATATTATGGAGGCACTACCGCAAAGCAGCGTCGGCAAAATTGACTATGCCGCCCTCCCGGAGCCTATTGCCGCAGTTCAGGCGATTACGGCCCGCCCGCCAAGTTCGTTGCTAGAAAGCAACTTGCTGCGCCTCTGGCAGGATGTCCTGAGGCATCCTCAGCTGTCTGTCACTGACAATTTTTTTGAAATAGGCGGCGATTCATTGGCCGCCATCAGCATCTTGACGGGTATCGAAAAGCTGATTGGCCGACGGGTGCCGATGTATTTGATCACCGAACGACCCACCGTCGAAGGCCTGGCATCGGCCTTGGGCGAGGACGATGCCGAATCGTCCCTGCTGGTCAAATTGGGAGCGCTTTCTGACAATGAACGCGTTTTGCAGACTGGACGGGCGCTGCTTTATTTGGCTGCATCTGGGCACGGCGACCTGATTCGCTTTAAAAACCTGGCGCGCGCGCTGGAGGCAACTTGCGAGCTGCGCATGCTGCAACCCCCCAGTGCAAGCACCGTGGTCAGAACTGTTGACCTGGCTCGCCTGTACGTGGGCAATGTCGTTAAACAAGGCAAACAGGCAGTCTATATTGCTGGCTTCTCAGTCGGCGGACTGGCGGCTTTGGAGACTTCGCAGCAACTCGAACAAGCAGGGGTTGAGGTGAAAGGTCTGTTTTTGCTCGACACAATTTACCCGAGTCGTTTGTGGGGGGGTACGTTTTTTTGGCGATTACTGGGTTGGCTGGTTCGCAGCTTGCACATTCAGGACCTCAGTATGAATGGGCGCCGCCTAGGTGCCATGCTCAAAGACCCAGGTCTGGTCGGCCAGGTCATGGCGGTTAGTGGCTACCGCCCCAGCGCTTTTGCAGGTACCACGCATTTGATCAAATCTGAAGGTTTGGCCAGCACCTGGGACAGGTTGCTGTTCAGGGCTTGGCGGCGTTTGCTTGGCAAAAACCTGGTCGAGCACCGCGTGAGCGGCCTGCACGGCTCAATGTTTGACGACACCCATGTGGGCGAATTGGCGCAAACGATTGCAGATGCCATTCAGAATGCTCCCAAGGTACCAAAAGCGCGCAATACGTCCCAACTCACTCAAATTCCATGACCGGTCAGCCCGTCGAATTGCAAAACCCTAAAGTCCTACGCTGGCGCTTGCGGCTGCTGGCTGGGGTACTTATGGGCTTGGTGGCTTTGGCAGCAGCCTGGAGCTGGTCGCCCATGAGGGCATGGCTTGATGTCAATAGAATTGTGACCACGTTGCAATATTTGGGTCAATCAATGGGGGCGGTTACCGCAATTCTTGGTTTCGCTGCCGCACTCACACTGGCAGTTCCTCTCACTTTTTTGACGCTTGTGGCCATCGTGGCGTTTGGGCCGCTAGCGGGCTTTGCTTATTCAATCGCGGCGGCGACATTAGGGGCTGCAGTCAGCTTTGGGCTTGGGGTGCTGCTGGGGCGCGAGGTGCTTCAGCGTTTAGGTGGTGAACGGGTCAACCAAGTCAGCCAACGCTTGGCCAGCCACGGCATTTTGTCGGTCATCGCAGTGCGCATGGTGCCGATTGCGCCGTTTGCCGTTGTGAACATGGTGGCCGGTGCCACTCACCTGCGCCTGCACCACCTGCTGATTGGCACTGCCATTGGCATGACGCCCGGCACCTTGGGCATGATGTTTTTTGCCGATCAAATTGTTGACGCACTCAAAACCCCCAGCCCGCTAACCTACGCGATTATCGCCAGCCTGCTGATTTTGATTGGCGTGGGCCTGTGGGGACTGAAACGCTGGTTGATCAAAACTCAAGGAACCCTAGTGCCACCGGGGCACTCTGAACCATAATTCGGCCTGTATCCGATTGAATATTGTCGATGAATTTCCCTGTACTGCCGTGCCGACGACTACTGTAAACACCATGAAGCTCTATTCAACTTCCCACAACTCGATCCCATGGGCAACCCACAAATTGGGTGAGGCCATCTTGTGCACCGCCAGCCTGCTGCTTTTGGCCACTAGTGTGCAAGGTGCAGACAGCAAAGCGTCGAAATTCTACGAAGACGCGTTGGTGCGTTTTGAGAAAAAAGACATCGACGGGGCCATCATTCAGCTTAAAAACGCACTGCAAATCGACAAAAACATGCTGCCCGTGCAGGTGTTGTTAGGCAAAGCCTTGCTGAAAAACGGCGATCCCATTGGCGCTGAAGTCGCATTCAATGAAGCCATACGTTTGGGCGTCAACCGTGCCGAGGTGGTGGTGCAATTGGCCTTGGCCTACACCGCGCAAGGCAAACAAAAATTGATACTTGATCAACCCCAATTGGCAGTAGCAGGCCTGCCACCCGGCGTGCAATCGCAACTGCTGCTGGTGCGCGCGTCGGCCAGCAGCGACTTGGGCGATGTCAAAGCGGCTCTGAAGGCGGTCGACGACGCCCGCGCATTGGACCCCAAATCGTCAGCCGTTTTGTTGGCTGAAGTGCCCATTCGCATTCGGGTGAACCAGTTGCGAGAGGCCAACGAAGCCGTTGATCGAGCTTTGGCGATGACACCCGATTTGGCAGATGCCCACTACCAAAAGGGCTCGATCATGCACGTCGTGGGCAACCTAAAGGGCGCATTGGCATCGTATGACCGAGCGCTCAAACTTGACGCTGAACACATTGAAGCCCGGGTTTCGCGGGCTGGCATTTACATTGACCTTGGGCAAGGGAAAGACGCGGCAAAGGATGTCTCCGAGTTGCAGCGCTTGGCACCCATAGACCCGAGGGCAGCCTACATGCAAGCCCTGTTGGCCGAAAAGGACGGCAAACCAGAGGAAGCGCGCACTGCGCTGAAAGAAGTGATTGGCTTGCTTGACCCGGTGCCCATAGAGTTCATTCGATTTCGCCCACAACTGCTAATGCTGAACGGATTGGCGCACTTTGGCCTGAACGAGGGCGAAAAAGCCAAGCAATACCTCGAAGCATTTCAAAAAGTGCAAGGGAACACGCCTGCGTCCAAACTTCTGGCTCAGCTATACATTCGCGATGGCAACACAGACCGAGCAGTGGAAGTGCTTGAAACCTACCTCAAAGCGCAGCCAGCCGATGGCCAGGCCCTGACCCTGTTGGGTTCCGCATTAATGGCCAAAGGCCAGCATGGCAGAGCCGCCACCCTGATGCAGCGGGCGCTGCAAAGCAAAGACTTACCCGAATTTCGCACTGTGCTGGGTTTGAGCCTGCTGCGCAGCGGCCAAACCGGCAATGCAACCCTTGAATTGGAAGCAGCACTAAAGGCCGACCCGCGCCAAACGCAAGCCGCCACATCGCTCATTGCCTTGTACCTTCGCGGCGGGCAGCTTGCCAAAGCTGTCACAGTTGCTGAAGCCCTTGTCAAGCAACAACCCACCAACGCAGGGTTTTTCAACCTTCTCGGTATGGCCAAAAGTGATGCGCGCGACATGACAGGGGCCAAAGCCGCCTTCACCCAATCGGCCAAACTTGACGATGCCTTTGTCACCCCCAAGCTCAACCTTGCCCGGTTGGATATTGCTGCCAAGGCCTACGACTCCGCTTTGTTGCGCCTCAACGCGATTCTGAAAATTGACGAAAAAAACGCCGAAGCCATGGTGGAGCTGGCCACCATCGATGAGCGCAGAGGCAAAGCCCTCGAAGCCCAACGCTGGCTTGAAAAAGCCGCCGACCTGGCTGGCCCCAAAGAAGTTCGCTGGGGCTTGGCACTGTCCGAATTTCATTTGCGCAACGGTCGGCCCGGCCCAGCGCTCGAAGCCATTAAAAAAGTCTCGTCCAAAGCGCCAGACGACTTGCCAGTGTTACTCGCCTACGCAAGAGCCCAATTGGCCACGGGTGACAAAGTCAATGTGAAAGGTACGCTGACCACCGCCACCCGGGTGGCCGACTACAACCCTGGCCCCCAAGTGCAAATCGCACTGCTGCAGTTAACCGCCAACAATTTGGGCGGGGCCGCCTACAGCCTTGAAAAAGCTTTGTCCAGCCAGCCAGACTTTTTGCCCGCTATGGCCTTAATGACCGAAGTTGAACTGCGCCAAGGCGAGGCGGCCAAAGCCGAAAAGCGCGCCAAGGACATTGTTGCCAGAAGTCCCAAGCAATCTGTGGGCTACAGCCTGTTGGGTGACGTTGCCATGACCCGCAGCCAAACGCCAATTGCGCTGGACAACTACCGCAAAGCCCACCAGGTTCAGCCTTCCACTGAAACGCTTTTGCGCTTGTTTCGAGTGCTGGCCACGCAAGAAGGCGGCAAGGCTGCCGCCCCGTTGGCCGAGCAATGGCTGAAAACCCACCCCAAAGACGCTGCGGTACAGCGCGCCTTGGCCGACAGCTACGCCCGTGCGGGCAGCTTCAAGCAAGCCAAAACCGCTTACGAAGAACTGTTGAAAATTGCGCCAGACGACAGCTCGGCACTGAATAACCTGGCCAATGTGTTGCTGACGCTTAAGGATCCATCTGCCATCAAAGTGGCCGAGCAGGCCGTTGCCAAAAACGCCAACAATGCCAACGCCATCGACACATTGGGCTGGGCCTTGTTTCAAAGTGGCAAGCCCGAGGATCGCGACCGCGCCGTGCAATTGCTTCGTGATGCCCGCCTGCGCGAACCCGCAAGCTCCGAAATTCGCTACCACTTGGCTGCTGCACTGGCCCAAACGGGGCGAAAAAACGAAGCCAAAGACGAACTTCTGGTGGCCTTGAAATCCGGCAAAGCCTTTGAAGGCAGCGCAGACGCGGCTGCGCTTTTAAAGACTTTGCAATAAACGAACAGACCTATTACTTGACCAACACCGCCTCGAATTGTGACTTTATTGTCGATTTTTTTTACATTTGATAACAGTCGTCGACCACCGGACAGCCTAAGTCATTGAAAAGTAAGAAGTTTTTGTTCTGGCATGAAATTCGCTTTATGTGGTTGTCTAAATGGTTTTTTGTGTGGCAACGCACAGACTAACTAACCTAATTTGAGGAAACCGGTCATGAAAAACTTCAACATGAAAACAATTGCCAAGACATTAGCTGCTTTGACTCTGGTCGGCATGGGCAGTACGGCGTTGGCGGCATGGTCATTGGATGCCAGTACTTGTGGGGCTACCAACGACAATCGATACAACAGCCTGACATGCGGTTCGGTTGCTTTAACGGCTTTTTCTATCGCGAACAATACGTCTATCAACACAAACATCAACTCAACCGCGACCTACAATACAGCCCAGGTTGGCGTTTACAACGGCGGATTAGGAGTCACCTACTCCGGTGAAGCCACGACAAATCCCGAGCACACCACTGACAACAATGTCAGAACCGATTTGTTAATGCTAAATTTTGGGTCGAGTTTGGTTGACTTGGACAGCGTGAGTATTGGGTACAAATCTGGGGACGCTGACATCAGCTTGTTTCGTTACACTGGGGCCTCCACTCCTGCGACCATATCCGGAAGAACTGCAGCTCAGTTGTTGTCTGATGGCTGGGCGTTGGTTGGCAACTACGCTGACTTGTCAACCTCAACGGCCAAGACTGTTAATATTGCCAACTCAACTTCAAGCTGGTGGCTTGTCAGCGCCTACAACGCCACTTATGGAACTACCGTCACTGGCGGTGGCAGTGTAAGCAACGGCGACGATTATTTCAAGGTGCTTTCAGTAGCCGGTACGGTTCGCCCCGGAACCAAAGTCCCAGAGCCAGGCTCCCTAGCGCTTTTAGGTCTCGGTTTGGTCGGCTTGGTAGCATCGCGTCGCCGCAAGCAGAATTGAGGCAAGCGGCTTTGAACGCCGCGCCAATCTAAAAAGCACCGCTAGTCGGTGCTTTTTTGTTGGTAGATCCGAGTTCGGTCAAAAACCAATCTAATTTACCACAAATGTGGTAAATTAGATTGGTTTTTACAGTTTCCGGAGAATTATTGAAAAAATTCGATTCTAGCTCTCATAGAATATTAATAGTTTGCTATACATATAATAGCAATTCAAGTGACAACACAATCAGCAAATACGGCTCACCTGCCCCGGACTCCCCGCCCCTACTTCCCCTTTTGTCGCGCCATCAGCTCCATCACGAACTTGGACGGTATGGCGTAGCTGATGCCTGAAGGGTTGGTCAGGGCTGATTCTTTGGTGCCTTTGACAAACACCATATTGATGACGCCCAACACATCGCCG
>JANPCR010000201.1:0-3031 GCA_031431035.1 Rhodoferax sp. | reverse complement strand
AATCACCTCGACTTTGCGGCCGAGCAAGCCGCCCGAGGCGTTGATCTGCTCCACCGCAAGCTGCCAGCCCTGACGGTATGGCACAGTGAACTGTGGGATGTTCGAATAGCTGTTGATCTCTCCGATTTTGATGGGCTTGCTGGCTTTGCCGGTGGCGAGTTGCGCCATTGCACCTGCACTTAGTAGCGCCGCAAATCCGGCGAGGGCTGTGAAAACCAGTTTTGACAATGTGCGGTTCATGAGTTCTCCAAATCGGTGGCGATTATCGGGTAAGTCCCTGAGCGGCTTCTCAACGTGGGAATGGCACAAACGGACTAGACCAGACCGGTATCGCGTCATTGGCGACATCCTGATCATCGCCCAAAGAGGTAGTCGAAAAGTTGGTACACGGTGAGGCACCACACGCCAACACCGCCCCACCAAAGGTACTTCGAGCGCTTTTGCCAAGCCCCCAAAGCCGCGCGTTCGGGCTGGTTGGAGAGCAAAAAGGGCTGACCCTTGTTTCCCTTCCAGACAAGCCGCGCTGCTGCGTCCAGCGCCGGGGCCTCGAACGACTGGCGCTGCTGCACGCGCTGGCCGCCCCGGCCCACCTGGGTGACGATGTCGAGGAACCCGATCAGCACCGCAACAATGAAGCGGCCTTGCGCCGGCACCATGCTTACCAGCGCGCGACGCCACTCGCCGCTGCGCCACAAACGGCGGGCACGATCCAGCGGGCTTTCCTCACCAGGTTTGGGCAGATTGCGGCGCTGGTCCAGCGTGCCCAGCACGTACAGGGTTTGGTTGGTCGGCAGGCATTCTTCGGTCAAGAGGAATTCCCGGTCGCCATTCCAGGAAAAACCCAGCTCTTCAAGCAACGCCGCGCCGCGCGCAGGCAGCGAGTCCTTGGTCGAATTCCAGCTCTGCGTGGCAAGCTGGAGTTGCGCGTCGTTCAACCAAATGGGCAAGCGACCGCTGGCGTCTTCAAAATCAATCACATCCTTGGTTCCGCCGTGCCGCGCCGCCATTGGCTGCCACTGGCCGTGTTGATCGTTGTCCTCGCCCCAAACAAAGAGCGAAGCGTCCCACCAAACGCAGGGCCGCCCGGTGATTCCGGCCGGGGTGGGGTTGGCTACCACGGCATGGCCTTCGAGTTTGACCAGACCGATGCCCGCGCTGGCGACCTTGGCAATCGGCGTGTCAGCCACCGCTTTGCCTTCACGCGCATCGCGCAGGCCGTTGCGTACCAGCCAGCCGCCGAGCAGGATGCCCGCTGGCGTCAACACAACCGGGTGCAGCAGCAACCCGAGGATGATCAGCAGGAGCGCCAACAACCCCAACACCGCGATCATGATGCCTGCCGCTTTGGCCGCGCCGAATTCGGGCACCTTGATGTTCATCTTGGCCTGCGTCTCGTGCAGAGGAAGCTCTTCCCCCATCCAGCGCGCACCCAGGCGTGCCCGCACGGCGTTGACGATGGCGTCGCGGTCTGGCCCCCTGGGCAACACGCGCATGAAACCCTGCGCCCCGCCGCCTGCGCCGGAACCGGTGCGCGAGAGGGCCAACCATTCGATATTGGCCGGAACCCAGCGCGCCATGTCCGGCCCGCCACGGCCCCCCATCACGGTCAAGCTGGCGGTTGCGCCCTCGCTTATCTCGCTCCAGGAAATGGTTTCAACGCCACCGTCGAACAGGTCGTCCGACTCAAACCGCAGCGCGTCTGGTGTCAGCTCATAACTTGAATGCGTGTCGCCCAGCGGCATCGGCAAGGTGAAAGGCCAGCGCTGGGTGTATTCAGGAGAAGGCATGTTGGTTTCCTGCGTTGCTTGCAAGGCGGTGAGAATCTCACATTAGATACCGTATTATTTTGATTTTATGCTATCTAGTTTGTAGCTACTTTAGGATAACGAATTCAGCGCTCTTTTGAATACGGTCTGCCCAGTGCCTGGGGTGCTACCGCTTTGCCAATGAATCCGGCCAGCAGCACGACCGTCAACACATAGGGCAAGGCCTGAATCGCCTGCACCGGCACTTCACCGATTCCGGGCAAGCGCACGCCCTGCAAACGAATGGCTGCAGCATCCAGAAAACCAAACAGCAGGCACGCCCACAGCGCACCTACTGGATGCCAGCGACCAAAAATCAGAGCAGCCAGCGCCATGAAACCACGCCCTGCCGTCATGTTGCTGGAAAAATTGGCCGCCTGCGCCAGAACCAGGTAGCCGCCCGCCAAGCCACAGAGCATGCCGTTCAAGGTCAGCGCCGTGTAGCGCAGGCGAATCACGGACACGCCCGCCGCGTCAACCATTTGCGGGTTTTCGCCGACCGCTCGCAAGCGCAGCCCGAAGCGCGTTTTGAACAGCAGCCACCACGTTGCAGGCACCAGCATGAGCGCCAAATAAACCAGCGCGTTATGGCTGAGCAATCCTTCGCCAATTAGCGAACCTACAAAAGGAATGCCCTTGAGTGCTTCAGCCACCTGTGGAAAGAGCGGCTGAATACGCACAGCCGTCGACACCGGCGGGGTTTGGCCGCCCTGAGCAAACCAGGCAATACCCAGCACCATCGTCATGCCCGCCGCGATGATGTTGATGGCGACACCGGAGACCACCTGATCACCCCGATGGCTCACGCACGCCAGCCCGTGCATCCAAGCCAGGGCAACGGCGACCGCCATCGCCAGAACCAGCGCCAACGTGGTTGAACCAAACGCGGCACCACTGGCCCCAGCGGCAAACGCCGCAAACAGCATCTTGCCTTCCAGACCAATATCAACAACGCCCGCACGCTCAGACAGCAAGCCCGCCAGCGCGCAAAAAATCAGCGGCGTGGACACCCGCAAGGTGGAGGCCAGCATCGCCCCGAACAGCGTCTCATCCATGGGCTGCTCCCGGTTTGGCCACGGCTACTGGCTTGTTGACCAGATTGAGCACCCAACCCACAGGCCGCGCAATCACGTAAGCCATCGCACCCGAGAAGAGCACGATAAAACCTTGAAGCAACACCACCATGTCGCGGCTGAAACCGCGTATCTCAAACGCTACTTCGGCCC
>JANPCR010000200.1:0-3652 GCA_031431035.1 Rhodoferax sp. | reverse complement strand
CGTTTAAAGCTTTCCTCGGCCAACCGAGGATCGTTCAAACGCATGTAAATGAGCCCACGCAGGTTGTGCGCATCTGCAAAATTGGGATCTGCCGACAATGACTGCTTCAATTCATCCAGGGCCACTGTGGTTTGACCCTGCTCAAAATAGCCTACCGCCAATTCGAGACGGATGCGCGCGCGCTTTCTGGTGTCGGGCTCGTCCGACTCGGTCAAAATTTCAGCCTGCGATGCGCCCGTGCCGGAATCAGATTTTGACGCACAACCGCTGAATAGCGCTGCAAAACAAAGAGCAATCGCCAGCGGCCCAAAAACAGAAGGCTGCCTCCAAGGGTCTGGTGAACAGATTTGAAATTGATTGACCATTTCAATGCTCCTGAGGGTGAACGACCAGTTGTGGGGCAGACTTCATCATCACAATTCGCCTTTGGGTCATTCGATGGTCAATGTTGGTGCGGTCCATGACATCTCCAGCAAGTTGCCCGCAAGCAGCCTCGATGTCCTCACCTCTTGTCTTGCGAACTGTCGTTACGATTCCAGCGCTTGTCAATATTGTCGCAAACTCAGAAACTCGCAATGAACTCGAACGCTTTAAACCCGACGCGGGAAACGGGTTGAAGGGAATCAGATTGAATTTGCACCAAACCCCGCCTGTGGAATACTTACGCACCAGCGCAACCAGTTCGAGAGCATGTTCGTCAAGATCGTTGACATTTTCGAGCATGCAGTACTCAAAAGTTACAAAATCCCGGGGGGCGAGTTGAATGTAGCGATTGCAGGCTTCCATCAATTCAGCAATCGGATATTTTCGATTGAGTGGCACCAAATCGTTTCTCAACGTGTCATTGGGCGCATGCAAAGAGACCGCAAGTGCCACAGGACACTCCAGACCCAAACGATCCATCACGGGAACCACGCCCGACGTCGACACGGTCAGACGCCGACGCGAAATTCCATAGCCATGCTCGGTCAGCATGACTTTGAGCGAGGGCAAAAGTGCTGAAAAATTTTGCAAAGGCTCGCCCATACCCATCATCACGACGTTGGATATCACACGATCTTCGCGTTGGAGGTGCCTGCGCAAAAAGTGCTCTGCAAACCAAAGCTGAGCCACGATCTCACCTGAAGTCAGGTTTCTGCTGAAGCCTTGGTGCCCTGTTGAGCAGAACCGACAGCCCACTGCGCAGCCCGCCTGGGATGAAATGCAGAGAGTTCCGCGATGACCGTCTGGGATGTAAACCGTTTCGATGGCGTCACCTGCACCCACGTCAAACAACCACTTGATTGTTCCGTCGGCCGATATTTGCTGGGCGTTGACGGCGAGAGCTTTGACCTCAGCGACGCCCTTGAGCTTGTCACGCAACGACTTCGCCAAATCTGTCATTTCGTCAAAATTGGCAACTCCATTTTGGTGAATCCAGCGAAACAGCTGTTTGGCCCGAAACGGCTTCTCACCCAACTGCCCGCAGAATGCAGCCAAACCATCGAGATCAAATTCGAGCAGGTTGGCTGTCATCGTGTTCGCAAATTGTTTCGAATTAGCGCGAAAAAACGGTCATGCCAGCGAAGAAGAATGCGATTTCGGCAGCTGCTGTTTCAGCAGCATCCGAACCGTGCACTGCGTTCGCGTCGATGCTGTCTGCAAAGTCTGCCCGAATCGTGCCTGCGGCAGCTTTTTTAGGGTCGGTTGCGCCCATTAAATCGCGATTTTTCAAGATTGCGCCTTCACCCTCAAGCGCCTGAATCATGACAGGGCCAGAAATCATGAATTCAACCAAGTCCTTGAAAAAAGGGCGAGCTTTGTGAACCGCATAAAACGCTTCAGCTTCACCGCGCGACAGATGCGCCATACGGGATGCCACAACTTTGAGGCCAGCAGCCTCAAAACGCGCATAGATCTGACCAATCACATTTTTGGCGACTGCATCGGGTTTGATGATTGAAAGTGTGCGTTCGACTGACATATGTTTTTCCTAAACTGAAAAGTTAAATTGAAACCCGATGGGCAAAGCCCTATAGTTTAACCTGCTGGCATGTCAAACTGCAGGTAGTTTAGGCAAACAAGACATGAGCGTCCCGAGGTGGGGTGAACGCCTATGCCCGCCGCAATCTTAGCGACCGCGACCACCTGAACTACGCCCGCCGCCCGAATTGCCGTTGCCGCCCGCTCCCCCGCGCCGTTGTCCTGGTCCTCGACCCTGCCCCTGGTCTTGTCTTTGCCTAGTAAAACTGTCCGCGCCAATGTAACCAAAGGCTGTTTTCATCGGGTCGGGCTGCCCACTGGCCGCTTGCCGATCATCGCGGCCACCTTGCACACCACTTTTCAAACGAGAGCGGTTTCGGCCTTGCCCATTTCCTGTTGGAGCGCCTGCAAAGCCCCCCAAGGAATTGCTACCAGATCCTGCCTGATCGGCACGCTGACCACTACCCGCGCGATTTCCCGTGCCGTTTGCGCTGCCAAGCCGACCACCTCGGGCGCCGCCGCGACCTCCGGGGCTGCGATTTCCAGCATTCTCATTGGGTCGGAAGCGAGCCGATCCAGTTGGCGCGCGCCCCGGCCCCGCATTGGAGTCTTGCTCAGCCCTTTGACCCGGCCTCGCGTCAGGGCGAGCGCCGTCCCGTGGCAAATTTCTCGGGCCTGCGGCGTTGCTCAACGCGCGAATGTCTGCGTCGTCCAACTCCATCCAAGCACCCCGCTTCAAGCCACGGGGTAATAGCATCGCGCCATAGCGAATTCTGATTAACCGGCTGACAGCATGACCAACCGCTTCGATCATGCGGCGAACTTCACGATTGCGACCCTCAGAAATGGTGACCCGGTACCAACAATTCGAGCCTTCACCGCCACCATCTTCAATTGACCCAAACTGACCGACACCATCGTCCAGAGTGACCCCGTCCAACAATTTCTGTTTTTCTTCCTTGTTCAAGCTGCCCAGAACCCGAACAGCGTATTCGCGCTCCAGCCCAAAACGGGGATGCATGAGGTTGTTGGCAAGGTCTCCCGAACTCGTGAACAGCAAAAGGCCTTCTGTATTCAGATCCAGGCGACCCACAGACTGCCACTTTCCTTGGTGCAATTTCGGCAGGCGCCGAAACACGGTTGGTCGATTTTGGGGGTCGTCGTGTGTGACGACTTCGCCTACCGGCTTGTGGTACGCGATGACACGGGGAGGTGGTGGATCGACCCGAAAGCGAATCGGCTTTCCATTGACTTTGACATGATCGCCAAATTGAACCCGCTGCCCAATGTGGGCGGGCTCATTGTTGACAGTAATCCGCCCTTCCATGATGAGCTGTTCCATCTCCAGGCGCGAGCCCATTCCGGATTGGGCCAACACCTTGTGCAGTTTGGGCGACTCGGCCATGGGGGGCAATATTCGCTTTGGCGAACTGATGTCGGGACTCTCTTCGTCTGCATCAAATTGCCCCGACACCACATCTAAAAATCGGTTGCTGCCCGCAACGACTTGCGCCGCAGGTTTTGACGTGGGCGCTGCGCCAGCCGATGGGGTGGCGGAAGCGGCTAAATTGGGAACCACATCGGACACCACGGCGCTTGTAGGCTCGACCGAGGTGGTTTGAGTCAATTCAGGCGTCGGAAAATCGGGGTTTTCTATCGTCATGGCGTAGTTTCATTCGATACAGAATTC
>JANPCR010000199.1:0-39118 GCA_031431035.1 Rhodoferax sp. | reverse complement strand
CCCGAATTGACTGTTGCGATTGTTGGAAACGCGCACGATGTCGTAAACACCCGACGCGTCGATGCCAGGCAAGGCTTTGCTGACATAAACAACCTGCTCAACCATGGGGCATTTCCTCTAACGCGCTCCAAACGGGCGAATGGTTCAAATTATGTATGAGGTCAAGCAATTCTGAATGGGGGCAGGGCTGGCTGAACAAAAAACCCTGCACTTCGATGCAGCCCTCGCTTTGCACCACCTTGAGTTGGTCCAGGGTTTCAACGCCTTCCACTGTGGTGGCCAAGCCTAAATTATTCCCAAGCCCCGCAATCGCCCGAACAATCGACCGCGCCTTGGGGTTGGTATCCACGTTTTGGACAAACGAGCGGTCGATTTTGAGGCGATGCAAGGGGAAGCTGAGCAAATAGCTTAACGACGAAAAACCGGTGCCAAAGTCGTCCAACGCCATGAAAACACCCAAATCGCGCAGTTCTGTGATTAGGGCGAGGCTCTGCTTTTCATCCTGCATCAGCACCGACTCGGTGATTTCAATTTCAAGCCGGTCCGCTGGCAAGGCAGAATTTGACAAGGCATTGCCCACATCGCGCAGCAAATTGCTTTGCGCAAATTGCACTGCAGACACGTTGACGGCCACGCGCACGCTGGCCTGCCACTGCATCGCATCCAAACAGGCCTGCGCCAACACCCACCGACCAATGTCAATGATCAAACCGGTTTCTTCTGCCAAACCAATGAACTCAACCGGGGAAATGTTGCCCCGCTTCGGGTGTTGCCAACGCAAGAGGGCCTCTGCGCCCGTTACTTTGCGGGTCAGCAAACTGACTTGAGGCTGGTAGACCAAATGAAACTGCCCTTGCGCAAGCGCCACCCGCAAGTCGGCTTCCAAAGCCCGCCTGGCCTCGGCTTTGGCGTTCATTTGGGGTTCAAAGTAGCGCCAGGTGCCGCGCCCATCAGCTTTGGCCCGGTACAGAGCCAAATCTGCATTTTTCAGCAAATCATCCGGGCAAATGCCATCAAATGGCGCTATCGCTATGCCGACGCTCACGCCAATTTGCGCCACGCTGCGGCCCAGATTGAAAGGCTCGCTCAAGGCAGAAATCACCCGCTTGGCCAGGCTTTTAGAACTTTCTGGTTGGGTCGTGCCACACTGGAGAATCAAAAACTCATCGCCCCCGAGCCTGGCTACCTGCTCATCGTGTCGCAAACAGGATTGAATACGCAAAGCTACCTGCGCCAACAGCTGGTCCCCCACAGCATGGCCAAAACTGTCGTTCACGCGTTTGAATTTGTCCAAATCAAGGCACAGCACCGCAAACTCGTCACCCGCCGCGTTGCGGGCGAGTAACTCCTCAAACACGGCGCGCATCGCCGCCAAATTAAGCAGACCAGTCAGTTGGTCATGCCCTGCCAAATAAACCACTTGCTCTTGCGAGCGCCTGCGTTCGGTGATGTCTTCGTGCAAAGCAATCGTGCTGGCATCAGGCAAACGGGTCACCGTAACCTGAATGATGCGGCCGTCCGTCAGCGTCCACTCGCGCACATGCACGCCAGACCAGCCGTCAGGCGGCATCGCCTTCAAGCCGGTTTGCTGGTTTTGGTTAGCCGTGGACGCCGCCATGATGGTCTTGAAGGCGGTGCCGGGACGTGTGAGTGGCTCAGGAATTCCCCACATCTCGGCGTATCGGCGATTGGCCAGAACCAGGCGGTCCTGTCCATCGAACATGCAAAGCCCGTGGGGAAGCTCTTCCAAAACCAGGCGCAGCAGCGCATTTTCTTCAACCAACAAGCGCACTCCTTGACTTGCATCTAATCGCATTCAATTTAGGGAAATTGAACGCTAGAGCATTCTATTTGGTCGGTTACTGGCGCACCTGTAAAAATGACTTTTCCACTATTTTTCAAATTCTCAGTGCATTTTTTTACTGCATGGTCAATTCTCGATCTTGTTGGAAATCCATCAAGCACCTGACGGCAAATGCATGCCCCCGTCAAAGCGAAAGTTTGGTGTGTGGCTGGACTGACCGTCAATTCGCCTTAAGGGGCGGGCGCATCCACCACTTCAGCCGCGTTGCGAAACGCGTCTACTGCCGCCGGAAAGCCGCAGTAAACGCTGGCATGCAAAAAAATCTCTTGAAGCTCTTCCCGCGTGACGCCGTTGTTCAGCGCGCCGCGCACATGCAGCTTGAGTTCATGCATTTTGCCCAGTGCCACCAGCATTGACACGGTCACGATGCTGCGGGTGCGAAGATCTAGGCCATCGCGCTGCCAGGTGTTACCCCAGGCATGCACAGTAACCAATTCTTGCAAGGGCCGGGTGAAATCGGTCGCCTTTTGAATGGCTGCATTCACATACTCTGCACCCAAAACGGCCTTGCGGGTGGCAAGCCCTTTGTCATAAATCGCGTCTGTCATGCTGAAGTCTCCAAATGTTGAAGACTCCAGCATAACGGTGCACGGCCCGACGTGAAGGCTCTATGCCTAAGCCAGAGCAAACCAGATCAAGCCAGATCAAACCGATCCAAATTCATCACCTTGCTCCATGCGGCCACAAAGTCATACACAAACTTCTGCTGTGCATCGCTGGATGCATAAACTTCGGCAATCGCTCGCAATTGGGAATTCGAGCCGAAGACGAGATCGACGACGGTGGCCGTCCATTTGATGGCATCGGTCGTGCGATCACGGCCTTCCAAAACACCCTCTGACGCGGCCGACTTTTGCCACTTCGTACCCATGTCGAGCAGGTTCACGAAGAAGTCATTGGTCAACGCCTCGGGCCGCTTGGTGAACACACCATGCTGGGCCTTTGCGACATTGGCATTCAGGGCGCGCAGGCCACCGATCAAAACCGTCATTTCGGGCGCGGTCAGAGTCATCAAATTGGCGCGATCCAGCAGCAGTTCAGCCGCCGATCCGGTGTGTCCGGCTTTGATGAAGTTTCGAAAGCCATCGGCTGATGGCTCTAGCACAGCGAATGAATCCACATCGGTCTGCTCTTGCGACGCATCCGTGCGCCCCGCCGCAAACGGCACCACCACGCTGTGACCCGCCTTTTTTGCCGCCGCTTCTACCGCCGCAGAACCGCCCAGCACTATCAAATCAGCCAACGAGACCTTTTTGTTGCCTGTTTGCGCGGCGTTGAATTTGCTCTGAATCGCTTCCAGAACCGTCAGCACTTTCGCAAGTTCAGCAGGCTGGTTCGCTTCCCAGTCCTTTTGCGGGGCCAGGCGAATGCGCGCGCCGTTGGCACCACCGCGTTTGTCGCTACCCCGGAACGTGACCGCCGAAGCCCAAGCGGTAGATACAAGCTGCGAGATCGACAGGCCAGATGCCAGCACCTGAGCTTTCAGCACGGCAATGTCCTGGTCGCTGACCAATTCATGATCGACCGCAGGCGTCGGGTCTTGCCAAATCAACTGGCCTTTGGGGACCAACGGCCCCAGATAGCGGGCAATTGGTCCCATGTCGCGGTGCGTCAGCTTGTACCAAGCCTTGGCGTAGGCGTCAGCGAACTCTTGCGGATTTTGATGAAAGTGCCGGGCAATTTTTTCATAGGCCGGATCGACCCGCATGGCCATGTCGGCCGTGGTCATCATGGGGGCGTGGCGTTTGGCTGGGTCGTGAGCATCTGGCACGGTTCCCGCGGCGGCTGTTCCCTTGGGCGTCCATTGGTGCGCACCGGCTGGGCTTTTGGTCAACTCCCAGTCATAGCCAAACAGATTGTCGAAATACCCCATGTCCCACTTGATAGGGTTGTTGGTCCATGCGCCCTCAATACCGCTGGAAATGGTGTGGACGCCCTTGGCGCTTTCGAAGTTGCTGGTCCAGCCCAGGCCTTGTTCGGTGATGTCAGCGCCTTCAGGATCCGGGCCTTTGTGGTCTTCAGAAGCTGCCCCATGCGATTTGCCGAAGGTATGGCCACCGGCAGTGAGTGCCACGGTTTCGTAGTCGTTCATGGCCATGCGCGCAAAGGTTTCGCGAATGTCACGCGCAGAACCCAATGCGTCGGGCACACCGTCTGGCCCCTGGGGGTTTACGTAAATCAGACCCATCTGGACTGCGGCCAAAGGTTGCTCCAACACGCGGTCTCCGGTGTAACGCTTGTTGTCCAGCCAGGTGTCCTCCGGGCCCCAATAGATTTCCTCGCCCGGTTCCCAAACGTCTTGGCGACCCCCTGCAAAACCCGCAGTTTTGAAGCCCATGGTTTCCATGGCGACGTTGCCCGTCAGAATCATCAAATCGGCCCAGGAGATTTTGCAGCCGTACTTTTGCTTGATGGGCCACAGCAGGCGGCGCGCTTTGTCCAGGTTCACGTTGTCTGGCCAGCTGTTCAGCGGCGCAAATCGCTGTGTGCCAAAACCCGCACCACCGCGACCATCGGCAATGCGGTAGGTACCCGCGCTGTGCCAGGCCATGCGCACAAAAAATGGGCCGTAGTGGCCATAGTCAGCAGGCCACCAGTCTTGCGAATCGGTCATCAGGGCGGTCAAATCGGCAACGACGGCATGCAAGTCAAGGCTTTTGAACTCTTCAGCGTAATTGAATGCCTGGCCCATAGGGTTCGACAACGCCGAGTGCTGTTGCAACATCTTCAGGTTAAGTTGGTTGGGCCACCAGTCGGCGTTGCTTCGGGCACCTGCAGCGGTGGCTTTGAGTGCGGCGTGTGGGAAAGGGCATTTCGCTTCGGTTGACATAGATCACTCCTTGGGGTTGATGGCGGTTGGCTGACAATGAACAGGGGCGCTCTGGCGCAGGGACTAAACGCAGTACAGTGAATGTAGGCTTCGCACCAAAATACGTAAAGTCAATTAAATATATATTTTCAATAGTTTTTTTATATTCATGGAGCCTTCAATGACCCGCTACCCTGCCCCCGAGATCAAAGACTTGCCCGCCGACATTCAAACCCGCGTCCTGGAAGTTCAGGAAAAAGCCGGGTTTGTGCCCAATGTGTTTTTGGCATTTGCCCGCCGCCCTGCTGAATGGCGAGCATTTTTTGCCTACCACGATGCCCTGATGCTGCCGGAGTCAGTGGGCCGCACCAGCAACCTGAGCAAGGGCGACCGCGAGATGATCGTGACCGCCACCAGCGCGGCCAACAGTTGCCTTTACTGTGTGGTGGCGCACGGCGCGATTTTGAGAATTTACGAAAAGAAACCGCTGGTGGCCGACCAGGTGGCCGTGAACTACAAAAAGGCCGACATCACGCTGCGCCAAATGGCCATGCTCGACTTTGCCATGAAGGTTTGCCTGCACTCTGATGAGGTGAACCAGGCCGACTTTGCGCCGCTGAACGCCCACGGGTTTGACGATGAGGACATTTGGGACATTGCCGCCATCACAGCTTTTTTTGGGCTTTCAAACCGCATGGCGTCCTTCAGCAACATGATGCCGAATCCGGAGTTTTACCTGATGGGGCGTCAGCTCAAAGTCAAATCATGAAAATTCACCGCTTCGAACTTGCACGGTTTGTCACCCTGCTATTCACCGGCACGCTGGCCCTGGCCAGCCAGAGCCTAATCGCCCAAACGGTACCAACAGCGCAACCCGTGCCCGGCTCCCCAGCGGCTCCAAGCGCATTGACTCAGTCTGTGGTCAAAGTGTTTGCCACCTCGCGCGCGCCTGACCCGTTCAAGCCATGGGCCAAGCAGTCTCCGCAAGACTCAACCGGCTCGGGAGTTGTGATTGACGGCAACCGCATTTTGACGAATGCGCATGTGGTGTCTTACGCATCGCAGGTGCAAATTCAGGCCAATGGATCGGGCGAGAAACTCACAGCGAGCGTCGTCGCCATCGCCCCCGGCATTGACTTGGCTGTGCTGAAGCTGGACGACGAGAGCTTCTTCAAACAGCACCCGCCCATGGCCCGCGCCAACACCTTGCCCGACGTGAAGGACGCCGTGCTGGCCTACGGTTTTCCAACCGGTGGTACATCGATGTCCATCACCAAAGGCATCGTGTCGCGCATTGAGTTTGCGCCCTACAACTTTCCAGTGTCGGGCTTGCGCATTCAGATTGACGCCGCGATCAACGCGGGCAACAGCGGCGGCCCGGCGGTAAGCGCCGACCCCAAAACAGGCGACAAGATGATTGGCCTGGCCTACAGCCGCCTGAACAATGCCCAAAACATTGGCTACATCATTCCCAATGAAGAAATCGAACTGTTTTTAAGCGACGTGGCCGATGGCCGGTACGATGGCAAACCCACGTTTCATGACGAAATGCAAACCCTTGAAAACCCCGCCCTGCGCGCGTTTTTAAAGCTGGACCGCAGCGTCAAAGGCGTTGTGGTGCATCAGCCCTTGAGTCTGGACCCGAGCTACCCACTTAAAAAGTGGGACGTCATCACCCACATTGGCGACACCCCCGTGGACGACCAAGGCATGGTGAAGGCAGGGGCCGAACTGCGTCTGAACATGCGCTACCCCGTGCAAAAAATTGCCAAAAATGCACGTGTCCCCGTGACGGTGGTGCGCGCTGGGCAATCCATCAAACTGGATTTGCCATTGCCGCAAGATAGGCCGCTGTTGATTCCCGACTTGAAAGGCGACTACCCGCCCTATTTTGTCTATGGCCCGATGGTTTTTTCCAAAGCGACGATTCAGTTTGCATCGTTCATGAACAACAACGCCAACACGATGATGGCCTTTGGCATCATTCGCAGCCCCCTGGTCACGCACCGGGGTGACGCACCCACGCCTGAGCGAGAGGAACTGGTGGTGATTTCATCGCCGTTTTTTCCACACAGGCTGGCCACAGGTTATTCCAACGCCACGGCGTCCGTGATTCGCGCTGTGAATGGCACACCGGTTCGCAGCTTGAGCCATTTGGTGACTCTGTTGCGCGACATGAAAGAGGAGTTTGTGAGCTTTGAAACCGACAACCGAGGCGGCGAAACCCTGGTTTTTGTGCACAAAGACATGGTGGCGTCGGTGGAGGATATTTTGAGCGACAACGGCGTGCGCTCTCAGGGGTCGCCTGCGCTGATGAGCGTTTGGCAAGGCAAGGGCGGATAAAAATCGCAGAGCAAATTGCTACTATATTTATAGCAAACTATTGAATATATTCGAGAGCTAGAGGCCTATTTTGTTCATATTTCGGCATTTTCAGCCGAAAATCAAAAAGTCATATCACCGGTGATATGACTTTTAAAAAAATAAGCCAAATGCAGATGGACGTGCAGATGGACATGCAGCTGAGGATTCAGATGCAAGCTGGCTCGTGATCAGCTCACGATGTCTCTCATCCAGTCAGGCAACTCAGCCGCCTTTTGCGTCGGAAAATCCACCCAAATCGTCGTCGCACCACCCGCTGCAAAGATCACCCCCGGCTGGTCATCCCGCTCCATGGTCGCCCAGCTTTCAAACGTGGTGCGGCCTGGGTCGCTGACGTACATTTTGATTCGCACGTTGCCTGGGTACTCCAACTGCTTGTAAAAATTGCAAAACGCATTGACGATGATGGGGCCTTCGCCATCGGCCTTGGGAGTGGCGTTGATTGAGTACATCCAGTCGATTCGGCAGGTCTCCAGAAACCTGAAATAGCTGGCATTGTTCAAATGCTTCATGGCGTCCATGTCGCCCCAGCGAATGGGCATGACCATCTCATAAACAAGTTTTTTCTTAAGGGGAATTTCAATTTTCATGGTGATTGGAATCAAGTGTGGGCACGGATGGAGGCCAGTATGCCTGCCAAAAATAAAACGCAAGCCGCAACCTGCATGCCACTGGGCCAGGTGTGATCCCAGGCGAAGGAATACACCAGTGCGAAGATGGTTTCGCTCACGATCAACTGGCCGCACAGACTGGCGCTCAGTCGCTGGCTGGCGATGTTCCAGAGAATGGTAGACAACCAGGCAGAGCTGATACCCGTGGCCACGCAAACAGTCGCCAACCACCAGGCGTTTTCCAAAGCCAGCAGGTCGCGTGCAGGCGAGCCTGCGACCGCCCACAACACACATGCGCCCAGACCGGTGGCAATACCCAGCCAATTGGTCCAAGTGCTGGCACTGACTTCAGGGTGGTTTTTAAGCCAACTGGCGTTGACCAATCCAAAAACCGTCCATGACACCATTGCCAGCGTGGCTAAACCCAAGCCAAACCAGAACGTGGCGCTGCCCGCGCCCGAACTGCCTGAGGCAACATTGGCTTGCCAACTCGCATGGGTCATCAAGGCCAAGCCTGCCAGCGTTAGCGCCATGCCAGGCAGCAAGGCAGACCAGCGCAGCGAAGCGGGCTTGCCCCAAATCATCATCCAAATGGGAATGATGCCAATAATGAGCGTTGGCACTTCGGTGCCCGCCTTGACGATCGAAATTGCCAGAATCAGGTAATAGCCGGTGTAGCCCAAAACACTCATTCCAAGCGCCGTCAGCGCCTGCCGGGGCGTTGGCGGCCTGAAGGATTTTCGGGTGAACCACACGGCCAAGGCCGAAATTGCACCAAAACTTATGAAACGCCCCGCCGTCAAATCCACCTCCGACAGCCCAGGCGTCATGCGCGGCACCACAAAAACCAGCCCCCACAGCGCCCCGGCAGCCAGCCCGGCAGCGATTCCACCCACCATCAAAAAACCGCCCTAAGGTCAGCAATTTTTCGAAGGGCCGCCCCGAGAAAAATTAGCCCCCTCGGGGGGTAGCGACCCGCAAAGCGGCGGAGCGTGGGGGCCATGTATTTAGGCCCCGAAACCGTCGTCCGCAGAAATCACCGCTCCGTTGATGAAATGACTTTGGTCGCTGCACAGCATCACAATCAGCGCATCCAGGTCAGCGGGCTGACCCACTCGTTTGCGCGGAAGCATTTGCACAAGCTTCTTGCCTTGCTCGGTTTGCCAATGCAGGTGGTTGATTTCAGTGTCGATGTAGCCTGGGCACACCGCGTTCACGTTAATGCCAAACTTGCCCCACTCCAGCGCCATAGCCTTCGTCATCTGAATGACCGCAGCCTTGCTCATGCAATACACACCAATTTGCGGCAACACTTTGAGCCCCGCCATCGAGGCAATGTTGACAATACGCCCGCCCGTGTAATTGCCAGGGGCTGACCCCTTGGCGCGGGCCAGCATGCGCTTGCCTACCTCTTGCGCCACAAAAAACGCCCCTTTGACGTTGGTGTTGAAGGTGAAATCGAAGTCTTCAACCGCCACATCTTGCAAGCGCTGCGTGGTGCTGACACCCGAGTTGTTGACCAAAATGTCAATCGATCCCACCTCGGTTTCAGCGTGGGCAACGCCCGCTTTGATGGACGCCTGGTCGGTCACATCCAGCTCAATCACATGAGCGTCGCCGCCCTCGCCTTCAATCTGGGCGCGCAGTTCCTTCAATTTTTCAACGCGCCTGCTGGCCAGCACCACAGCGGCGCCCGCCCGCGACAAGGTTCGCGCAAATTGGGCCCCCAAGCCGCCCGATGCACCGGTAATGAAAGCGACCCGGCCCGAAAGATCAATGCTGTACGCCATTTAGAGAGACTCCACGAAAGATGTTGACAACGACCATTGTGACAGCGCCGCCAGCCCTGCAGCCCCTAAAATCATGGCCATCTCCTGACACCTTCAAATTGTGAGCAAGCCATGACGCCCCAAGAAATCCTGACCCAATACGGCCCACGCGAAGCCATGGACTACGACGTGGTCGTGGTCGGTGGTGGCCCGGGTGGGCTGGCCACGGCCATTCGCCTGAAACAACTGGCCGCAGCCAAAGGCGCAGAACTCTCGGTCGTGGTGCTGGAAAAAGGCTCTGAGCCTGGTGCCCACATCCTTTCAGGGGCCATCATGGACCCGATTGCCCTGAGCGAGTTGTTTCCTGACTGGAGGGCCATGGGAGCCCCGTTGAACCAGCCCGTCACCGACGACGCGATGATGTTTTTGGGCGAAAACTCTGCCGTTCGCACCCCCAACTTCCTGCTGCCAGACTGCTTTCAGAACCATGGCAACTACATCGTCAGCCTGGGCGCGGTGACCCGCTGGCTGGCAACCCAAGCAGAAGGCCTGGGCGTTGAGATCTTCCCCGGCTTTGCCGCCGCTGAAGTGCTCTACAGCGAGACCGGCGCGGTCAAGGGCGTTGCCACGGGCAACATGGGTGTTGGCAAAGACGGCGAGCCCGGCGACAGCTTCCAGATTGGCATGGAGTTGCTGGGCAAGTACACCGTGTTTGCCGAGGGCTCTCGGGGTCACCTGGGCAAGCAGTTGATTGCCAAGTTCAAGCTGGACGAAGGCCGTGACCCGCAAAGCTACGGGCTGGGCATCAAAGAACTGTGGGAAATTGACCCAGCGCGGCATCAGCCTGGCTTTGTCATGCACACCGCGGGCTGGCCGATGGACAGCAGCACCTATGGCGGCGCATTTTTATACCATTTGGACAACAACCAGATCGCCATGGGTTTCATCACCGGGCTGGACTATGCCAAACCGTACTTGAGCCCGTTTGAAGAGTTTCAGCGCTGGAAGACGCACCCCAACGTGCGCTATTACCTCGAAGGTGAAGACCAGGGCTTGAAGCCTGCCAAGCGCATCGCCTATGGTGCGCGTGCCATCACGGCGGGTGGGTTGATGAGTCTGCCCAAGACGGTCTTCCCGGGCGGTGCCTTGGTGGGCTGCGATGCCGGATTTTTGAATGTGAGCCGCATCAAGGGCAGCCAGGCCGCCATCACAACCGGGATGTTGGCCGCAGAGGCGGCCTTTGACGCTCTGCAAGCGGGTCGCCAGCACGACGAACTGGCCGCCTACCCTGCAGCATTCGAGAAAAGTTGGCTGCACACTGAGCTGAACAAGTCTCGCAACTTCAAGGCCTGGTTCAAAAAAGGTCTGACGGTGGCCACCGTGATGAACGGGGTTGAGCAGTTTGCGCTGCAAGGGCACATTCCCTGGACGCTGCGCCGTAGCAAAGCCGATCACCTTTACCTGAAGCCCGCATCCGAGTGCAAGCCAATTGATTACCCCAAGCCCGATGGCAAGTTGACGTTTGACCGCCTCTCCAGCGTGTTCATCAGCAACACCAACCACGAGGAGCATCAGCCTGCGCACCTCACATTGAAGGACGCATCTGTGCCAGTGGCCATCAACCTGGCCAAATTTGCCGGACCCGAGGCGCGGTATTGCCCAGCTGGGGTTTATGAATACGTCAAAAACGCTGACAACTCAGACCGTTTGCAAATCAATGCGCAGAATTGCGTGCATTGCAAGACTTGCGATATCAAGGATCCGACCCAAAACATCGTCTGGGTCACGCCTGAGGGCGGGGGGGGGCCAAACTATGCGGGGATGTAGGGTTTAGCGTTCGGCGCGATGCCTTGGAAGGCACGCGCAGGCCAGTTTTCTATACTGCTGCGACCACATAAAAAATTGGAACCATCACTATGCACATTGTCATTACCGGCGGCGCGGGGTTTTTGGGCGTTCGCCTTGCGCGCACTTTGCTGGCCCAGGGCCATTTGAGCCTGGCGGGCGAGCCGGCCACAGCCATTCAGACGATTCGCTTGGTAGACCGTGCGGCACCACCCGCAGATTTGCTGGCCGATCCCAGAATCGAAGCGTTGACAGGTGACCTGAACGCCCTGCTGGAAGGCCGCAGCGTGGCCACACCGGTGATAGATCAGCAAACCGCCGTGGTGTTCCATCTCGCAGCGGCGGTCAGCGGCGAATGTGAAGCCGACTTTGATCTGGGCATGAAAAGCAATTTCGAGGCGACGCTGCATTTGCTGGAAAACTGCCGGGCAATTCACACCCAGTTTGGCCATCGCCCGATGGTCGTCTTTGCCAGTTCACTGGCTGTGTTTGGCCATTCGCCAGAGACGCCCTGCCCCGCTACCATTGAAGACACCACGCTGCCCACTCCACAAACCAGCTATGGCATTCAAAAACTGATTGGCGAGCAACTGGTCGCCGACTTCACCCGCAAGGGTTTTATTCGGGGCCGCAGCGCGCGCTTGATGACGGTCAGCGTGCGCCCCGGCAAACCCAACGGCGCTGCGTCGAGCTTTTTCAGCGGAATGATTCGCGAACCATTGAGCGGCATCAAGGGCGCATGCCCAGTCACACCCGACACAGAAGTGGCTTTGTCATCGCCCAGCCTGACCATTCAGGGCCTGATTCGCGCGGCCGAAGCGACGGATGCGCAATGGGGGCCTCGGATTGGCCTCAATCTGCCCGCATTCACCACCACCACGGGCGACATGGCTGCAGCCCTTGAACGTGTCGCAGGCAAGGCGGCAGCCGACCTGGTGGAATGGACGCCCGACGCCAATATTCGGAAAATTGTGGCGACTTGGCCTACCCGCATAAACGCCCAGCGCGCCAAAGGCCTGGGACTGCTGCCCGTAGCCAGTTTTGATGACATCGTGCGCGAATACATCCGCGAAAATCCCGCTGCCGTCCAGCTGCCCGCTCAGTCCTGAGAGTAGAATTCAAAGCGTCAGGAGAGAGCTTGTGATGCGATCATTGCGCCACAAGCCGCCGAAGGCGCAAGACCCGCTGATTTCAGCGGTCTGAACGCTCAGGCAAAAGGACTGACAACCGCCCTGTATTGATGGCTTGTTTCAAGTCGTCAAACCATGGCGTTTCCCCACTGGAGAGAGGTTTTGCAACGCGAAACCCACCGAAGGAGCAACCCGCAGCCTCAACAGCCCGGCGAATCTCTCAGGTAAAGCGGACAGCGGGGGCAGCTTGAAGATCCAACTTGGCGTTGGATCTTCTCATCAGTTGTTGCCCTTGCCCCGGAGATCCGCTTTGACCACCACCTTACTCACGACCCCTTTGCACGATCTGCACGTCCGCCTAGGTGCCCGCATGGTGCCGTTTGCGGGCTATTCAATGCCTGTGCAGTACCCAGCAGGGCTGATGGCCGAACACTTGCACACGCGCGCCAGCGCCGGGCTGTTTGATGTGTCTCACATGGGCCAATTGCGCTTGGTGGGGCCCGAGGCTGCTGCTGCGTTTGAGTCCCTCATGCCAGTCGATGTGATCGACCTGCCAGTGGGCAAGCAGCGCTACGGCCTGCTGCTCAATGAGGACGGTGGCATCATCGACGATCTGATGTTTTTCAAGCGGGAACACGACATTTTCGTGATCGTCAACGGGGCTTGCAAGATCGCCGACATTGCGCACATTCAACAAAAAATTGGCCATCGTTGCCAAGTGATCCCTATGCCGCAAATGGCCCTGATGGCTTTGCAAGGCCCGCTGGCGGTGACTGCCCTGCAGCGGCTTTGCCCGGGCATTGAAAAGCTGGTGTTCATGACGGGTGGCAAGTTCAACATTGCCTGCGACAGCCTCGGCCCACACCAAACGATTGAATGCTTTGTCACCCGCAGTGGGTACACAGGCGAAGACGGCTTTGAAATTTCTGTCCACGAGATGCAGGCCGAAGCCTTGGCGCAAGCCTTTTTGGCGCAATCCGAGGTCAAACCCGTTGGCCTGGGCGCCCGCAATTCGCTTCGACTGGAAGCAGGTTTGTGCCTTTATGGGCAAGATATTGACACCACCACCACGCCCGTTGAAGCCGGGTTGAATTGGGCCATTCAAAAGGTCAGACGCACGGGTGGCGCACGAGCTGGCGGGTTTCCGGGGGCTGAAAAAATTCTGGCTCAGCTCCAAAACGCGTCGACCAACAGCCCCGAGTCGGGCCATTCCGCCGAATTTAAAAAGCGCGTGGGCTTGATCGCGCAGGTGCGCATTCCTGTGCGCGATCACACCGAATTGCGAAGCGTTGCTGGCGAGCTGATTGGCGAAGTGACCAGCGGTTTGTTAGGCCCCAGCATCGACCAACCTGTTGCGATGGCGTATGTCAACTCAGCCTATTCAAGCCTCGGTACAGTCGTGCATGCCATGGTTCGTGGCAAGCCAGTGCCCATGCAAGTGTCAAGCATGCCGTTCATCCCCAATCGCTATTTTCGGGGTTGAGGCCGATTTCGCAATTTTCTTCAATCCGTTCGATTCAAATTCCCCGCTTCATTTCTACTGTCGTTTTCATTTTCGTTTTCATTTTCAATTTATCTTTCAGGAGATCCTTCATGAGCATCAAGTACACCGAAGACCACGAGTGGTTGAGCATTCAGGGCGACATTGCCACCGTGGGCATTACCCACCATGCACAGGACGCTCTGGGTGACGTGGTCTTTGTCGACTTGCCAGAAGTTGGCAAAACCCTGGCCTCCAAAGACATTGCCGGTGTGGTGGAGTCGGTCAAGGCAGCCGCCGACGTCTACATGCCTGTGAGTGGCGAAGTGACCGAGGTGAATGAAGCGCTGCGGGCAGATCCGTCGCTGGCCAATTCAGACCCCTTGGGCGCAGGCTGGTTCTTCAAGGTCAAGATGACACAAGCTGCCGAGCTGGACGCCCTGATGGACGAGTCCGTCTATTCGAAATTTTCTACCGCCGCTTGATTGGATGTTGCTATGTTGATGCAAGCCCAAAAAACCCTCGCTGAACTTGAAAACGCGACCGAGTTCATAGCCCGCCACATTGGCATTGACGAGGCTGATGAAGCTTTGATGCTCCAGGTGGTGGGGTCTGCGTCGCGCAAAGAGTTGATTGACGGCATCGTGCCACGGTCTATCGCCCGAAGCAGCAGCATGGACATTCCAGCGGCTGTGTCTGAGGCGACGGCTTTGGCCGAACTCAAAGCCATGGCGGCGAAAAACAAAGTCTTCAAAAACTTCATTGGTCAGGGCTATTACAGCAACCACACGCCGGGTGTGATACTGCGCAACATCCTTGAAAACCCGGCCTGGTACACCGCCTACACGCCCTACCAGGCAGAAATTTCACAAGGGCGGCTTGAGGCGCTTATTAACTTTCAAACCATGGTCTGCGACCTGACGGGCATGCCGATTGCCAACGCATCCATGCTGGACGAAGCCACAGCCGCAGCCGAAGCCATGACTCTGGCCAAGCGCAGCGTCAAGAGCAAAAGCCAGGTGTTTGTGGTCGCAGGAGACGCGCATCCGCAAACCATTGAGGTGATTCAGACCCGCGCCGCACCTTTGGACATCGAGGTCAAGCTGGCCAATTCAAGCGAAGAATGGGATGCATTGCTCAAGGGCGGGGACTATTTTGCGGTGCTAGATCAAACCCCATCGAGCAGCGGGCGATTTGGCGACATGACGGCCGACATTGCGCTGGCACATTCGCACAAAGCGGCCTATATTGTTGCGGCAGATTTGCTGGCATTGACGCTGCTCAAACCACCGGGGGACTACGGTGCCGACATTGTCGTGGGCACCACGCAGCGCTTTGGCATGCCGCTTTGCAATGGCGGCCCGCATGCCGCGTACCTGGCCTGCCGTGACGAATTCAAACGCTCCATGCCGGGGCGTTTGGTCGGTGCCAGCGTGGACGTCCATGGCAACCCCACTTACCGCCTTGCGCTGCAAACGCGAGAGCAGCACATTCGCCGTGAAAAAGCCACATCCAACATTTGCACGGCTCAGGTGTTGCCCGCCGTTGTGGCTAGCATGTACGCGGTTTACCACGGCCCCGTTGGCCTGCAACGTATTGCGCTGCGCGTGGCAACTTTGACAGACATGTTGTTCAGAGGGCTGCAGCAGCTCAAACTTGGCATGGGGCAGCACCAGGCCGTCGCGTTTGACACCGTGACTGTGAACGCAGGCAGCCAAGCTCCTGAAATTATGGCCCGCGCACTGGCCCAAGGCGTTAACCTGGCCTTGCGCTGGGACACCTGGATCAGCCTGTCGCTGGACGAGACCACGACCCGCGCCGACGTAACCCAACTGCTCGCAATCTTTGCCTTGAACGGCCAAACAGTGCCCGATGTGGACGCCCTTGCCCAAGGTGCCAAGCCGCGCATTCCCGCAGACTTGCGCCGCACCAGTGCGTTTTTGACCCACCCAGTCTTCAACACCCACCACTCAGAAACCAGCATGCTGCGCTACATTCGCCGCCTGTCTGACAAAGACCTGGCGCTGGACCGCAGCATGATTCCACTGGGCAGTTGCACCATGAAACTAAACGCCACCAGCGAGATGATTCCCGTGACCTGGCCTGAGTTTGCCAACATTCATCCGTTTGCGCCACGCGACCAAATGCAGGGCTACACCGAACTGGACGAGCAGTTGCGGGCCTGGTTGTGCCAAGCCACGGGCTACGCGGGCATCAGCCTGCAGCCCAATGCAGGCAGCCAAGGTGAGTACGCGGGGCTGCTGGTCATCAAGGCTTACCTGAAGGCGCACAACCAGAGCCATCGCCATATTTGCCTAATTCCCAGCAGCGCCCATGGCACTAACCCGGCGAGCGCCCAAATGGCGGGTATGACGGTGGTGGTCACGGCCTGCGACGCCAATGGCAATGTTGACATGGCCGATCTGAAAGCCAAATGCGAACAGCACAGCGCCAACCTGGCGTGCATGATGATCACCTACCCCAGTACCCACGGCGTGTTTGAAGTGCAGGTCAAAGAACTTTGCGCTCTGGTGCACAGCCACGGCGGTCGCGTTTACGTGGACGGCGCGAACATGAACGCCCTGGTGGGCGTGGCCGCACCCGGCGAGTTTGGAGGCGACGTGAGCCACCTGAACTTGCATAAGACATTCTGCATTCCACACGGCGGTGGTGGGCCAGGCGTGGGGCCGGTGTGCGTGGTCGCCGACCTGGTGCCGTATTTGCCAGGGCATGCCACAGGAGGCGTCGCTTGTGGCAACCGCAAGGACCAATTTTTCGACGGGCCGCCCCTAGAAAAATTAGCCCCCTCGGGGGGCAGCGCAGTACACGAAGTGACCGGCGTGGGGGCAATCTCAGCCGCGCCCTTGGGCAACGCGGCCGTTTTACCCATCAGCTGGATGTACTGCCGCATGATGGGCCCAGACGGATTGCAGCAAGCCACTGAGATCGCCATTTTGAGTGCCAACTACATCAGCGCGCGCCTTAAAGACCACTACCCCACCTTGTACGCAAGCGAGAACGGGCATGTGGCGCACGAGTGCATTCTGGATTTGCGCCCACTGAAAGAATCGAGCGGTGGTGCCAACGGCGTCACTGCTGAAGATGTGGCCAAACGGCTGATGGACTACGGTTTTCACGCGCCGACTTTGAGCTTTCCCGTGCCAGGCACCTTGATGGTCGAACCGACTGAGAGCGAAACTTTGGACGAGCTGGACCGTTTTATTCACGCCATGATTGCCATTCGAGAAGAAATTGCCAAGGTGGAGCGAGGTGAATGGCCGCAAGACAACAACCCGCTGAAACACGCCCCGCACACGGCCGCCAGCCTGATGGGTGCCGAGTGGCAGCGGCCTTACTCGCGCGAAACCGCCGCTTTCCCATTGGCCAGTTTGAAACAGGTCAAGTACTGGCCGCCCGTGGGCCGGGTTGACAACGTGTACGGCGACCGCAATCTGTTTTGCAGCTGCGTGCCGGTTGCTGACTACGCTTGATGAGGGTCACGTCATCGGTGCGACGTCCGCTTTACCTGCGGACAAGTTGATATCACCGGTGATATGACTTTTTGTCAAAAACCTCGAAATTGCATTTTTAGTAACAAAAAGAGCCTCTAGCTCCCGAATAACATGGATATTTTGCTACTTATATTATAGCAATCTGGTCTCAACCCACCCACGCCTCGCTCTGCCGCCAAAGCTCTGCCGCCAGCGCCTTGTCTTGAGCAACGGCACTGGGCACTTTGGCTTTGCATTTGTCGTAATAAAGGCCGTTGTCCAAGGCGCAGTCTGGCGAAGTTGCGCAGTACAGCGTGGTCAGCGCCCCTTGTTCGGTGTTGATCATCCCTTGCTTCATCAACCAGCGCAGCGGCCCAGGCACGGCACGCCATACGTCTGACGCCACCACACCGGGGTGCAGCGAATACGTGGTGACCCCACTGCCTTGCAAACGACGCGCCAATTCAGCGCTGAATAGCACGTTCGCCAATTTGGAGATCGAATATTCGTCAATGGCGGTGCGGGTTTGGGTGGTTTGACGCGCCGCCGCCCAGTCAAAGCCGCCCGCGCGCGCTGGCGCACGAAAATGGGCGCGGCTGCCCACCGTGACAATGCGGGCCGGAGCCGACTGTTTGATGCGCTCCAGCAAAAGCTGGGTCAACACAAAATGGCCAATGTGGTTGGTGCCAAAGGCCAATTCAAACCCCGAAGCCGTCAGCCCCCGCGCCCCGGCCAAACCAGCGTTGTTGACCAGCAGGTGCAGCGGCAAGCCATGCGCCAAAAAAGCCGCTGCGCAGGCGCGAACTGAATCCAGGTTGCCCAAGTCCAGCGGCAACAAATCAAGCTTGGCATCGGGCACAGCGCTGCGAATGGATTGCAAGGCAGTTTGCCCCAAAGGATTGGACCGACAGGCAATGAACACCTGCGCACCCTGGCGGCAAAGCTCCCGGGCAGTGACCAGGCCTATGCCAGTGTTGGCACCGGTGATCAGTGCGACACGGCCGTGCAGTGGTTGGGCAAGTGGTTGGGCAGTGGGGGTCATGCTGAAGCCTCGTTTGAATATCGATGGAATGGCAGCAATGTAATTCAAATAAAATTCCCAGAGCACAGGAGCCCCATGGACTTTTCAATTTCTGAAGACCACCGCGCGATCCGCGAAGGCGTAGCGGGCGTAGTGCGCTCATTTGACGACGCATATTGGCTGGCCCGGGACGAGGACGGCAGCTTCCCACACGAATTTCACAAAGCCATGGCAGACGCTGGCTGGCTTGGCATCACCATGCCGCAAGCCTATGGTGGCGCTGGGCTGGGCGTGACCGAAGGGGCGATCATGATGCACGAGGTAGCCAGCCACGGCGGCGGCATGGCGGCGGCATCGACCGTGCACATCAACCTGTTCGGCCCGCATCCCATCGTGGTGCTAGGAACGCCAGACCAACGCCAGCGCTGGCTGCCCAATTTGATTCAGGGCAAAGACCAATGCTGTTTTGGCGTGACCGAGCCCGACGCGGGGCTCAACACAGCGGCGATCAAAACCTTTGCTCAAAAGGTGCCTGGCGGCTACGTCGTGCACGGTCAAAAGGTCTGGACGTCCACCGCGCAAGTAGCCAACAAAATTATGCTGCTGGCCCGCACCACCAAGCTCGAAGACTGCCAGCGCCCCACTGACGGCATGACGATTTTTTACACCGATCTGAACCGCAGCAAAATCGACGTGCACCGTATCGACAAAATGGGTCGCAAAGCAGTGGATTCGAATTCAATTTTTATTGACGGTCTGTTCGTACCCGACGCTGACCGCGTGGGCGAAGAAGGCAAAGGTTTTGGCTACATTTTGCACAGCCTCAACCCCGAACGCCTGCTGATTGCCGCCGAGGCGATTGCGATTGGCCAAGACGCCTTGCGCCGCGCGTCCAAGTATGCGCGCGAGCGGGTGGTGTTTGACCGCCCCATCGGCCAAAACCAGGGTATTCAGCACCCGCTGGCCGAGCGCTGGATGGCGTTGGAAGCGGCATGGGGCATGGTGATGAAAGGCGCTTGGCTTTATGACCAACAGCAGCCCTGCGGTGCCGAGGCGAATGCAGCCAAATTTTTGGGCGCTCGCGCTGGGTTTGACTCGTGTCTGCAGGCGGTGTTGACCCATGGAGGCTTCGGCTATGCCAAGGAATACCACGTTGAGCGGCTCCTGCGCGAGGTCACTTTGACCCGCATCGCCCCCGTCACCGAGCAGCTGATTTTGTCGTTCATCGCCGAGAAGGTGCTGGACCTTCCGCGCTCGTATTGATCAAAACCTACTGACTGTCCGATACGCGCCCGCGCAATGCCTTGGTTTCAGAACGTTGGCTTTTGCCTTCAAGCCGCCGCTGCTTGGCGCCAAAACTTGGCTTGGTTGCGCGACGTACCCTGGGTGGTACTGCCACGCTGTTGACAATGTCATGCAAACGGGTAAAGGCGTCCAACTTGTTCATGTCTTGCGTTCGATGGCTTTGCGCTTTGAGAATCAACACGCCTTCCTGTGTGATGCGGCTGTCGCGCAAAGCCAGCAGGCGGTCTTTCACATCAGCAGGCAAGCTGGAGGCCCCAATGTCAAATCGCAAATGGATCGCACTGGACACCTTGTTGACATTTTGCCCACCCGCGCCTTGCGCCCGAATGGCGGTGATGTCCACTTCGGACTCGTTGATTTCAAGAATGCGCAACTCAGGCATGGAAGGTCTGACGGTGAAGATCGGGTTGATTTGACAGCCCTCACTATATGCCGTTCAGACCGCAACATACCGGTCGCAAAGCAAAGTCAGCGCCGCAGACGAATCTGGTTTGGTAACGGCACCGAGCGGCGCAACACGCCCTCGCCCAGCCAAAGCGCCGATTTGCGGGCGCGCTGCGCAACGGTTTCCAGCGGCATGGCCTGGTAGTCGTCATTGAACACTTCAAAGCTGTAGTCGCCCCGGTAGCCCATTTGGTGCAGCTTCAAGGTCAGCTCGGCCAGTGCCTCACTGTGCACGCCTTCGCCTGGAAACACCCTGAAAGTGCGCGCCGTGCTGATGCGCTCTTCCACGGTTTTGATTTCGTTCCACATGAAGTCGGCCAGTTGCACCAAGAAGATTTTGCTCGGGTCCACCAATTCCAGGTCATCCAGCGGTGTTTTGGTGGCAAACATGTGAAACGAGTCAAAGCCCAGGCCCAGGTTGGGCATGTCGGCTTGGGAAATGATCTCCCAAGCCTGCGGAAATTCATTGATGGTGCGACCCCAAGACAAAGCCTCAAACGCGATTTTGATGTTCATCGGAATCGCAAGCATCGCCAGTTTGCGCAGATCTTTGACCAATGCCGAGGTTTCCCCGGTCGCATGGGTTGAGGTGCTGGAACACGCCAGCATGACACCGCAGCCCAGCGCGTGGCACATTTCCAGCATTGACTTGGCAATGTCGATTTTGTACTCGTGCAAATGGCCGGACAGGCCCTCAAAGTCGCGCAGCACCTGAAACCCGGTGACCCGCAGGCCACTGTCTTTCACCTCTTGCACGGCCGCGCGCCAGCCGTCAGGGTGGCCCACCAGGTCGCGGGCCAGCAGCATGACCTGCGAGAACCCAGCCTCGCGAATCGCGTTCAGCTTGGCCTTCAAGGGGCCAGCCAGCGAGATGGTATCCATCCCGAAGTCGTCAATATTGCCTTCAAATTGGCTCATGCTGATCAGCCTTTTGCAGCGGGCCGCTCATCATGCACCAACTCAAACATCACGCCTCCCATCACGGTGCGGGTCAAAGCGCCCCGAATGTCGAGCGATGCGCCTTTGGACGCCACAAACTCCACTCCGCGCTGGCGCAGTTGGGCCACTGTGGCAGGCACATCTGGCGTGCCCAAGCCCATGCGTTGCAAGCATTCGTCGTCTTCCACGTCCAGCACACCGGGCTCGGGCTCGATCAACTGCAAATAGAAGCTGGTGCACGGGCTGCGCAAAATTCGGCCCTTGGGCAAAATGCCAAAGCGCTCTTCGGCGGGCAAGGCGGTGAACCCGAACAAAGCAGAATAAAACTCGGTCCAGTCGTCTGTGCGGTCGTTGCCAATGTACTGAACAATGCCAAAAAAGTGCAAACCTGCAATAGCCGCGGGGCGCTGGTCTACCGTCGGAATGGGCGTGAAATCAACGTCGTAAATTGAAAACTCGCGGTGCCGGTCAATGAAGTAAATGCGGCTTGTGCCCACGCCGTGCACGGCCGGAATGTGCAGCTCCATGACCTCGACACGGGCGGGCACGGCCCATGCACCTCGCTCCAGGGCGCGGCGGTAGGCGGCGGCGGCATCTCGCACGCGCAGCGCAATAGCAGTGATGGATGGTTTTTCTGACAGCGCCGTGCCATTGCTGTGGGCGTTGACAATGATGTTGATGTCGCCCTGGCGGTACAGCAGCACCTCGCGCGAACGGTGCCGCGCCACGGGCTTGAAGCCCATGGTCTCAAGCACCTGGCCCAGCGCCTGTGGTTTTGACGTGGCATATTCAATGAACTCGACACCTTCCAAACCCAGGGGGTTGGGGCCTTCCAGAATTTCTTCGCGGTCCGCGCCGCTGGGTCTGGTCATTGTGTTGGGCAAACTGTTGGCGTTCATGGCGGGGCATCCTCAGCAAGTAAAAGTTCAGCAAACAGATTTAAGCGGCAGCAGGCTGCGAAACTGCATGGGAACCGCCCAAAAACAGCCGTTCAATATGGGGGTCGGCCAGCAGTTCACTGGCTGGCTTTTGCAGCACCAGGCGACCAGACTCCAGCGCAATGGCTTCGTCCGACACCTTCAAGGCGCTTTTGACGTTTTGCTCCACCATCAACACCGTGGTGCCCTGATTGGCCAGTTTGCGCAGCAGCTTGAACACGTCTTGCACCACGATGGGGCTCAGGCCGATGGATGGCTCATCAATCAAAAGCACCTTGGGGCGCAGCAGCAAGGCACGGCCAATTTCAAGTTGCTTTTGCTCGCCGCCCGACAAAGCCGAGGCCATGGAATTCATGCGCTCTTTGACTCGCGGAAAAAACTCCAGCACTTCAGGAATGCGCTCATGCGTGGTCTTCATGCCCAGGGTGATGCCGCCCAATTCCAGGTTTTGGTACACCGTCAGCTGACCAAACAGGTTGCGCCCTTGCGGCACAAACGCAATGCCTTTGGCCAGCAGCTCTTTTTGGCTGGCCCCGTTGACCACTTCACCGTTCAGCGTGATTTGCCCTTGGCGCGGCTTGAGCAAGCCAAACAAAGCTTTAAGCACGGTGGACTTGCCTGCCCCGTTCGGCCCCAGCAGCAAGGTGATGGTGCCCCGTTTGGCTTTGAAGGACAGGTTGTTCAGGATCATGAAATCCTTGTACCCGGCCACCACGTCGGTAAATTCAATGCAAGTTTCAGATGCCATTTCAAATACTTTTATGGGTCATGTCTGTTCCAGAAACACCGTGGCACCGGCTTTGCCGGGCCGCTGGTGTTGCCCCCTGCAAGGGGGGTGGCGTAGCGACACGAAGTGCGCGAAGCCTAGGGGTGCGCCCAATAGCAGTCATGTCAACTTCCGAGGTAGGCGTCAAGCACTTGCTTGTTGCCACGGATTTCAGCCGGTGTACCTATCGCCATCACCTGGCCTTCCACCATGACCATGATGCGGTGGCACAGATCCATCACAAAATCCATGTTGTGCTCAATCACCACAAACGAAGTTTTTTTGCCATTGTTCGAGTTTTTGGGGTTTTGGTTCAGCTCTTTCAGCAAGGTTGAAATACCGCCCACCAAACTCGGGTTGACGCCTGCGCAAGGCTCGTCCAGCAGCACCAGGTCTGGTGCACTCATGAAGGCCATGGCAATGTCCACGAGTTTTTGCTGGCCGTAGCTTAAGGTGCCTGCCTTCAGGTGGGACACGTGCTCAATGCGAAACTGTTTGATCAGGGCGTCGGCTTTGTCACCCAGCCCCGAGTCACTGGGCGCAAAAATCCGGCTGAACATCGAGCCGGAATGCTCTTGTGCCGCAACGATCAGGTTGTCCCGCACGGTCATCTTGCCAAACACTTGCAAGGTTTGAAAAGTACGCCCAACGCCCAGACGGTTCAATTCCAACGGGCCAGCGTGGGTCACGTCTTTACCGTTCAGCGCAATGCTCCCTGCGTCGGGTTTGATTTGCCCCAGCACGCTGTTGAACATGGTGGTCTTGCCAGACCCATTGGGGCCAATCACGCCAAATATCTCGCCCGGGTAGACCTCAAACGAAACGCCACCAACCGCTTGGATCGCGCCGTATGCTTTTTTGAGGTTGCTAACCTTCAGTACGGGCTGGCTCATGATTTAACCCCCAGGCCAGCACCGACCTGACCTCCGACCTGTGCACCTGCAGCCGCCCGAGCCGCGTTGGCCTCGCGCGACTGGCGTTTGGCTTTCAGGCGATCAGGCAGGCTTAGCAAACCATCGGGCAGCCACACCATCATCAACACCACCGCTGCGCCAAACAAGGGCAAGTACCAATCCGACATTTTGGGGACATCGCGAATCCACTCGGGCATGATCACGCCCACCAATGCGCCCAATACCGGCCCCCAAAAATAACCCGGACCGCCCACCACCACCATCAGGTACAGCATGATGGACACGCCCACAATGAACTGGGAAGGCTCAATGAACTGCACCTGGCAGGCCAGCAGCGCCCCTGCCACACCCGCGTAGGCCGCGCCAATGGCAAAGCTCAACAGGGTGTAGCTGCGGGTGTCAACCCCCAGACTTTCCGCCCGAATGGGGTTGTCACGCAGCGCTGTGAACGCCTTGCCCCACGGGCTGCGCAACAAACCCAGCAGCAGCAAGGCCATTACCACAGCCACCGCCAGCGTGAAATAGTAGTAGGGTAAATTTTTGTCCAGCGACAGACCAAAAATTTCTGGCCGCGCGATGTTGTTGATGCCAAAGGTGCCGCCAGTCAGACCTTCTTCATTGCGCATGACCAGCCACACCGCCGTGTTGAAACCCAAAGTAGCAAACGCCAGGTAAATGGTTTGCACTCTCAGCGCCGGAAAGCCCAAAACAATGCCAATGACAAAACACAAAACCGCTGCGACCGGCAAGCCAAACCAGAAGCTGAAACCCATCTTCATGAGAATTGCCACGGTGTAGGCCCCAATGCCCAAAAAGGCCGCATGGCCCAAAGACTTTTGACCAGCATAGCCCACAGTCAAGTTCAGCCCCATGGTGGCGATGATGAAGATCAGCCAGTAGTTGAACAGATAAATACCGTAGTTTTTCAAAAACTGGGGCGCAACCAGCATGATCAACGCCACTGCAATGCCAATCAAGACGTTTGCTTTTTTCATGTCAAACCTTGCGCTCTTCTTTTTTGCCCAGCAGACCTTGCGGTTTGAACAAAATCACGACCATGAAGATCACCAAGGCTACGGCGTCTTTGTAGGCTGGCGAAATGTAGGCAGCGGCCAGGTTTTCGCACACACCCACAATCAAACCGCCCAACAGAGCGCCGCGTGAGTTGTTGAAACCACCAATGATGGCCGCAAAAAACGCCTTGTTGCCCAGTGAATCGCCCATGTCAAACTTGGCAAGGTAAGTGGGTGTGACCAGCAAGGCAGCGGCCACCGCCAGCACCGCGTTGATGGCGAAGGCGTAAAAAATCATGCGCGGCACGTTGATGCCCAAGACCGAGGCGCTTTCGGTGTTTTGTGCCACCGCCTGCATGGCCCGGCCGGTGACCGTTTTGGTCATGAAGGCCTGGGTGGCCAGCACTAAGCCCAAGGCCACCACAAAGGTGCCAATGTCTTGCAGCGTGATGGTCACGCCCGCAATGTTGTACAGCTTGTCCGCAAACAAGCTGGGGAAGGGATGCGCCTCTGCGCTATAACCTGCGCGCACGCCATTGCGCATAACGATGGACAGGCCAATGGTGGCCACCACGATGGGCATCATTCCGTACTTGAATAAGGGGTCCACAATGCCGCGCTTGAACACCCAGCCCAGCACCACCACAGCCAACACCACCGACAACACAAAACTAAGGGCCAGCGGCGCGCCAAACGACAGGAAACCCAGCATCATGAAGGCCGGCAGCATGACAAATTCGCCCTGCGCGAAATTGATGGAGCCGCTTGCCTGCCACAAAAGCGTGAAGCCCAGGGCGGCCAGACCGTAGATGGCCCCCGTGGCCAAGCCACTGAAGAGCAGTTGCAGAAAATCAGTCATGATGCTCCGGGGTTGAACTTGTCAGAGCCGTGTCGCCTAGACCATGTCGCCTGAACCTTCGCCGCTAGCGGCCAGTTACTTCTTGGCAGCGGCGTTGAGCGGTGGCAGCGTGGCCACCACCTCTTGCTTGCCGTTTTTTACTTCCACCAAGAAGCTCTCGCGATCCAGGTCACCGTTCGCGTCGAAACTCACGTCCATCAAGACGCCAGGCTCTTTGGCTGTGGAGACTTTCAGGGTGTGCATTGCAGCGGCGACGGCTTTGCGATCAAGCTTGCCGACTTTTTCAATCGCCGCCTTGAGGACATAGACGCCCGAATAGCCCTTCATGCCGTTATGGTCCGAGATGTATTTGTAGTCGCGCTCAAACTTGGCGCGAAAGGCGCGAACCGCAGGCAGCGGCGCGTCAACGGTGAGGCCCACATGCGCCACCGCGCCATTGGCAGCTTCGCCCGCCAGCTCAATTACTTTTTGGCCTGTCAACGTGGTCTCGCCAATCACGGGTTTGTTCCACCCCTGCTTGCGCAGCTCGCGCAAAATGCGGGCGGACTCTTCTTCATTTAAGTAGACAAAAACGCCGTCAGCATTGCTTTGCTTGGCCTTTAACACGGCGGCAGAAAAGTCAACCTGACCCGAGTCGCTTGAAATTTCCGCCACGACTTTGGTGCTGGACTTGTCCAACGCCTTTTTGATCATGTCCAGCCCGCCCTTGCCGAAGTCGTTGTTCACAAAGATGATGGCCAATGTCTTGAGCTTGGCCGTGTCGCTGATGTAGCGTGCCACTTTCGGCATCGCCGTGGCCTGAGTGAAGCTGGTGCGAAAAATATAGGGGTTGCCCTGCGTTGTGATGCTGGCCGCCTCGCCACCCGTGAAATTGGGAATCTCGGCCTTGCGACTTTCCGCCATGCTGACCATGATCGAGCCTGAGAACACGGGGCCAAAAATGGCGAACACGTTGTCGTCGACAGCCTTTTGCGTCAGGCCCTTGGCCACGCCGGGGTTGCTTTGGGTGTCAAACGTCGCGGTTTGAATTTTCTTGCCCAAAATGCCGCCCGAGGCGTTGATCTCTTTGACAGCAAGTTCCACACCGTTTTTAAAGTTGGTGCCGGCCGTGGCACCGCCGCCTGACATTTCAACGATGTTGGCGATCTTGATGGTGTCTTGACCCAAGCTGGCCGTGGAGCTTGCTAGAAAAATACCAGCGGCAATCAATTGAAGGGTGAATCGTTTTTGCATTTGAATGTCTCCTCAGGTCGTTTAAAAAAATTAGCTAACACTTGCCGTCGAGGATCGATTCCCAAAATAGGCTCAAAGAATCGGCTCGCAGGACTAGCTCACGCGTGACTGTATCGGGCTGAACCTCAAAAGAAAAGCCAAACGTTCGTCAAATGTGCGATAAACGATCATAAATGCGCGATGATTGATCATTTCAAGGGTTTTCCACATCATGCAACCGTATGGCATCCCACCAAAATTCATGTCATGACCCAAGCCCCTGCACTGGACAAACGCGACTGGATTGCCGGGCTGGAGAAAGGCCTGGCCATCATCGAAATTTTTGACGATGCCCACCCGCGCATGACCGCTGCACAGGCGGGTGAGCGCAGCAGCATGACGCGCACGGCCGCGCGCCGCTACCTGCTGACGCTCGCGCATTTGGGCTATGTGGCCACCGACGGCAAACTCTTCTGGCTAACCCCGCGCGTGTTGCGGCTGGGCCAGTCGTACCTGGATTCAGCGAGGCTGCCGCGCATCGTGCAGCCGTTTTTGCAACGCATCACGGCTGGCACTTTTGAAACCGCTTATGTCAGCGTGCTGGACGGCTACGACATCGTTTACATCGCCCGCAATGGCCCCAACCGTACCATGAACACGGGCTATGTGCTGGGTGCGCGGGCTCCAGCACAGGTGACTGCGTCTGGCATGCTGCTGCTGGCCCTGCGCGACCCAGCCTGGGTGGCCAACTGGTTGGCCGCTCACGAACTGAAGTCATTCACCAGCCACACCATTGCCAGCAAAGACCGCATGACCCTGGAGTTAGCCCGCATTCGCGCCCAGGGTTGGGCCCTGTCAGAGCAGCAGTTGGAACTGGGCATGCGCGGCATTGCCGTGCCCTTGATCGACCACCGGGGCGACCTGATGGGCGCACTGAACGTGACCATGCCAATGGGGCAAGAGTCGTCAAAGTCCGCCATCAAACGCGTGCTGGCCGTGCTGCAAGAAACTACGCGAGCCATGCGCAGTTTGATTTAAGGCGACATTGCTTAGCTTGAATTTGAGTGGCTTGAGTGGTTTGAGTGGTTTGAGTGGTTTGACTTGCAGGGCTGCAGCCTTTGACTTTGAGGCGAAAAATCAAAAGTGATATCGCCGGTGATATGACTTTGATCCAAACCAGTGAAAACGACGAAATTATTGATAAAATAGGCCTCTAGCTCTCGAATAATATCAATAGTTTGCTATATATATTATAGCACCTCTCAAACCGTGTCATGATGGGTGCCAACGTACTTCCAACTCACATTCAGCCCGAACCTGCGGCAAATCAATCTCAAACCCATGTCTGACACCGAAGAATTGGCCGCCTTGCTCGATGCGCGCCGCAAACCCAACGCAGACCAGTCGTTGGTAGACGCACAGATATTCCGCCGATTTGGCCAAACCAAAGCCGTCATGTTCACGGACCTGGTTGGGTTTTCACGCCGGGTTGAAGAATTCGGAATTCTTCACTTCTTGCAGCTGATTCATGAATCTGAAAGCCTGTTTTTGCCGCTGATCGCCAGCCATCGGGGCGTTTGCCTGAAACGCGAAGGCGACTCGTTGATGGTGCTGTTTGACCAAGCCACCGACGCGCTGGATGCCGCCTGCGCATTGGTTCAAGCCACCCACACGGCGAACCTGGGGCGCAGTGGCGCTGACCGAATTGAGGTCTGCATCGGTTTGGGTTACGGCGATTTGCTGCTGATTGATGGCAAAGAAGCCTGGGGTGCCGAGGTCAACGCGGCATCCAAACTGGGTGAAGAAGTCGCTCAAGGCGGCGACGTGCTGGCCACCGAAGCGTTTCGACTGGCGCTGCCCCAGGCGCCGTTTACCGAGTACGGCGTGCTCTTCGGCACGCGACCGGCCTTTCGCTGGACGGGTAGCCCACTTTGAAAACCAAGCACTTTTTGCAAATGGTCGGCTTGTCAGCCCTTTGGGGATCGTCCTTCATGCTGCTTCGTGTCACCAGCCCCGTGCTGGGGCCGCAGGTGCTGACGGCCCTGCGTCTGGGCATGGCCACCGCCACGCTGGCCATCATCATGCGGCTCCTGAACCAAAGCTGGCCTTGGGCGCATTGGCGGCAGTTGGTTTGGCTGGGTGTGCTGTCGGTGGCAGTGCCGTTCATCTTGTTCAGCTGGGCGGCGCTGCACTTGCCTGCGGGTTACAGCGCTCTGCTGAACTCAACCGCCGTCATGTTTGGTACTTTTTCCGCAGCCTGGTTCAAAGAAGACACGCTGACGCCGCGCAAACTGCTGGGCTGCTTGTGCGGTTTTGCCGGGGTGGCGCTGATCGTGCGGCTAGGCCCCGTGCAGCCCACACCTCTCATCATGCTGGCGGCCCTGGCCTGCATTGTGGCGGCGGCAGCGTTCGGTATTTCAACCTCATTGATGAAACGCGCCGTCACTCGCATGCAGCCCCTGTCGGTGGCCGCTGGCATTCACCTGGTGTCATTTTTGGTGCTGTTGCCAGGTGGTGTTTACACCTTGCCACAAGCCCATTTCACTTGGGTCTCGCTCGCCATCGTCACGGCCATGGGGGTGGTCACGTCGGGCCTGGCTTACTGGGCGCACTTGCGCATCATGGTGCACATCACGCCTGTGGCGGCCATGACGCCCATGTTCATGGTGCCCGTTTTTGGCGTTGCCTGGGGCCACATCTTTTTGGGTGAACCCTTAAGCTCAGGCATCTACCTGGGTGGTGCGTTGGTGCTGTTTGCCAGCGCCTTGGTCAGCGGCTTTAACCCGTGGGGCCGGGCGGTTGCGCCGCTCGACGCCAAAGTCTGATTCCGGCTGCGAATTCGGCAGGCTGCAGGTGCCGCCAGGCCATGTTTTCGCGTAGCATGCTGGCTGATCTTTTGGAGAGCGATTGATGATTGTTAAACGCAAGCGCAGCAAAGCCCTGCTTTGGGGTGCTGGGTTGCTGGTCTCTGTGGGGCTGGGCGTGACGTTTTTGATGAACCCCAAGGGCGAATCCGGCGACAAGGCCAAGGTAGCGTCAAGCCTTAGCGCCCGGCCCGTTGTTGCAGTCGCCCCCGCAACATTAACTAGCCCCAGCCTGGACGGCATCGCGCTGGCGTCGCCCAACGCTGCTGCCGTCAGGGTGGCAAGCGCGTCCAATGCCTGGGGTGGCCCACGTTTGGGGACCGAGGCGACTTTGTCAGACCGGGTTGTCAATTACGAAATCGAAGTAGAGCTAGACCCCGTCAAACACACCCTGGACGGGCGTGAAAAACTCACCTGGCGCAACCGCAGCAGCATGCCCGTGCGCTCGGTCTACCTGCACCTCTACCTGAACGCGTTTGAAGGCTCGGGCAGCACTTTTTACAGCGAGCGGAAAACCCGCAATTTCAACTTCAGAAGTGATGTGCCGGTTAAAGACGGTGAATGGGGTCACATTCAAATGACCCAGGTTAAACAAGGTGGCGCTTTGGTGCCCTGGCTTTTTGTGCACCCCGACAACGGCCCAGACACCGACCACACCTTGGTGCGGCTGGACTTGCCCCAAGCCGTGCCACCAGGCCAAAGCACCCAACTTGACATTGACTTCAAAGCCCAACTGCCGCGCGTGGTGGCCCGCACCGGCTACTTCGGCAGTTTTCACTTGGTGGGCCAGTGGTTTCCCAAAATTGGCGTGCTGGAACTGCCCGGCGAACGCGGCGCCACTGCCCCGCGCTGGAATGTGCACGAATTTCACCTGCACAGCGAGTTTTACGCCGACTTCGCCAATTTTGATGTGAAGTTAACCGTGCCCGCAGGCTACACCGTGGGCGCAACCGGCGAAGAGCAAGGCCTGCCTGTCGCAAAAAATGGCAAATTGACCCATCACTTTGTGCAAGGCGATGTGCACGACTTTGCCTGGACGGCTGACAATCGCACAGCCCCCGCGCTGGAAGGCATTTACACCGGCGCAGGCAGCCCCGAGGTGAAGGTCAAAGTGCTGTTCCCACCTGAGTACAAATCTAACGCTGCGGCAGTTTTGAAGGCCACGCTGGACTCATTGGCGTATTTTTCCAAAACGCTCGGGCCCTACCCCTACAAAACCGTGACAGCGGTGATTCCACCGTTCAACGCGGGCGAAGCGGGTGGCATGGAATACCCCACGTTTTTCACCACCACCAGCCATGCCAAGTTGGAGCCCGACAGCTTGGACTCCTACTTGCTGGATTTCGTGACGATTCACGAATTTGGCCATGGCTACTTTTATGGCATCTTGGCCTCCAACGAGTTTGAAGAGCCTATGCTGGACGAAGGTTTGAACGAGTTTTGGAACAGCCGAATGATGCGGGATCGCCAGCAGTTGCTGCAACCCCTGCCCTCGTTGTTGCGCAAACTGGGCATGAACTTAGGGTTGCGCCATTTTGACCTAGCCCGCATGGGCGCGGGCTTGCCCGAACCTGCAGATGCGCTGGGCCATAACTCTTGGGACCGCCTGAGCAGTGGCGGCTACGGCAGCGTATACGCCCGCACGGCCACCACGATGTACGACCTTGAAGAGCGCCTGGGCCGCGCCGTGATGGAGCAGGCTTTCAAAGCCTACTACGCCAAGTGGAAGTACCGCCACCCCAGCATTGCGGACTTTCGCGACGTGCTGATCGACGTATCGGGCCAGCGGCAAGTGGTTGAAAAAGTTTTTGCCCAACAGGTCTACGACACCCACAAGGTAGATGACCGAATCGACAAATTCAGCAGCGAAGAGGTTTTGCCTTTGCCTGGTACCTCAGAAGTCAAAGGTGCCTGGGTCGAAGACACGCAGGAGAAAATCGACAAGCGGATTGATGAAACCAAGGACGCCTGGAAAAAAGCCAATCCGGATGCGAAGCCCGCAGATCAAATGGCGATGGGTCCTTACCCTTTCCGAACCACCCTGACGCTGCGCCGCCGCGGTGCCGACCTTGCGCAAACAGCCATTGTCAAATTTGCCGATGGCAGCTCGGAAGTCGTCAAGTGGGACAACACCAACAACTGGGAACGCTTCAGTTGGGTCAAACCCAGCAAGGCCGTGTCGGTGCAGCTCGACCCGCTGACTGAACACTGGCTGGACGCCAACAAATTGGACGACAGCCGTGTGCTGAAGCCCGACCCACGGGCATCCCAGCGCTGGGGCAGCCAGTTTGCGGCGCTGGTGCAAGTCTTCCTGTCACTGATTGCCACGGTATGAGCACGCAACCTATCAACCTGTGGCAGCGGACCCTGACCCGCCTGCACGAAGTCAACCGGGTGGCCTTGCAATGGCGCCTGCTTTTGCTCTGGGCCGTGGCCATTTTGCTGCCCACGGCCTTGTTGGCAGTGCCGTTTTGGCAAGCGCTGTCGGCTTTGCTTGACCAAACGGTGAACTCGGCACAGTGGGCCAAGCAACTCAACGGCTTGGTTTTGATTGATGTGATTGGGCGGTTGATGGAAAACCGCGCATCGCTGGCGAATGCCGGTTTGGCGGCCTTGCTTCTCACGCTGTTGCTGTCGCCCCTGGTCAACGGTGCCGTGGTCGCGGCGCATCGGGCAGACAAGCCCCTGCCCTTTGCGGCCTTGCTGGCCGGTGCTGGCCAAACCTATGGCCGCATGGTGCGCATGCTTTTGTGGGGCATTGTGCCGCTGGGTATCGCGGGCGGCATTGCAACCGGTGTGTCGGAACTTGCCAAAAAGTACGAGGCGATTGCCATTTTGGAGGCCAATGCCGACCTGGCGACCCAAGCGGCTGCCGTCATCGGCTTGGTGCTGCTGTTGCTGGCGCAAGTGACGTTGGACAGTGGCCGCGCCCAATTGGCCGCTTACCCCAAGCGCACCTCTGCCATCAAGGCATGGTGGCGCGGCTGCCGATTGCTCAAAGCCAGATTTGGCTCCGCCCTGGTCTATTTTTTGAGCCTGACTGCGCTGGGCCTGGTGCTGGCAGCGGCCATCACCGCACTGCGCATTGCACTGCCGCAACTTGGTGTGGGCTGGTTCGTTTTGGGAGTCGTTTTGACCGAACTGGCGGTGATTGCAGTGGGCTGGATGCGCATCGCCCGGCTGGTGGCACTGATTGACTTGTCGCACCGCCACAGGGCAAAAGCGGGGGCTTGAAGTTCGCCTTTGAACCTGGACTTTGAGGACGGTCAGGCAGGTTCTTGCTGGGTCGTGCAGTGAATGCCTCCACCACCTGCGGCAATGCCATCAATGTTCAGTTGCACCACCTCACGCTTCGGGAACAGTTGCTGCAAGGCGTCGCGAGCCGCGGCGTCTGACCGGGCGCTGCCAAATTCGGGTGCAATCACTGCGCCGTTGCAGACGTAAAAATTAATGTAACCCGCCGCGAAGTCTTTGTTGGCGTACCGGTCTCTAACTGAGGCCGGAGCCTCCAGCACCGTGACCTTGAGCTTGCGGCCTTGGGCATCGGTTGCCGATTGCAAAATTTCAAGGTGCCGCTTCGTCACAACATGGTCAAACGATTTGGGGTCGGGGTCAAAGCCTGCCACCACCAAGCCAGGGCTGGCAAAACGGGCGTAAAAATCAGTGTGGCCGTCGGTGATGTCGCGGCCCTTGATGCCGGGCAGCCAAATGATTTTGTCAATGCCGAGCAAGCGTTTTAATTCGGCCTCGCAGCCCGCTTTGCTCAAGCCGGGGTTTCGGTTCGCGTTCAGCACGCAGCTCTCCGTGATGATGGCACTGCCGTGGCCATCGACCTCAATGCCGCCGCCTTCAAGCACCAAGCTGGAGCGCAGGCTGGGCACGCCCGCCCGATTGGCGACAAAAGCGCTGACCTTGGCATCTTGCTGATGCACTTGCTTGTTGCCCCAACCATTGAAATTGAAATTGACACCCGTTTTGCCGCCTGCAACGGTCTTGACAAACACGGGGCCGGTGTCGCGCATCCACAAATCGTCCAGCGGACAAACGATCAGCTCGACCGCTGAGCCCATCAGCTTTTTGGCGATGCTTTGGTCGTCGCTGCGCACCAGCATAGACACGGGCTCAAACCGGGCAATCGCCAACGCAATGGCGGCCAGGTTGCGCTGCACTTCGGGCAACAGCTTGCCACCCCACACGGGCTTGCCTGCACCAAACGCCATCCAGGTTCGCTTATGCGGTTCAGCCTCATCGGGCATGCGATACGACGGCTGGTCAGGCGTCGCTGCACTAGTCGGCTTCTCAGGCGCTGCGGCGCCCGCTGGGATGGCTTCAAAAACCAGGCTGGCCACCGCTGCACTCGTGGATTTCATGAAAAGTCGTTTGGATGGCATGGGTTAGTGATTCCTGGATAAATCAACAGGTTTCAGCAGCAACTCACAGATTGGCAAGGAACTGCCGCACCTCGACCGAACTGGGCGATTGGGCACCCGCCGACGCGTCAAGCTGCGTTTGAGCGTCTTGCCAACTGCCGCGTGCGGCATCGCGCTGGCCCAATGCCGCTTGCGCCATCCCCAACGAGACGAGCGCCCGGCCCACGGGTACGCTGGTGGCGAAGCCTTGGTAGGCTTGGCGGCCCCATTTCACGGCTTCAGTGGCGCTTTTCAGGGCGGCATCAGGCTGGTTCAATTGCAGTTCAGCCCGAGCTTGCATGGCCAGCCCTTGGGTGCGTGGGCCTGCAACAGCGCCTGTCTCGCCAAAAATCTTTAAAGCCAATTGAACCTGTTCAAGTGCGAGCTGAGGGTTGCCCCGGGCCGTGGCTAACCGCGCTTTGGCGATGTTGATACTGCCCAATATTGGGTGCGTCGCAGGCATCACGGCCAGCAGATTTTTGGCACCCAACTCGATCAATTCCTCGCAGCGCTCCAGCTCGCCTGCCTCGCAGGCTGCACCCGCGGTTTGAATCGCCATGATGCCAATCGGTCGGGCGGCTTTGGCCTCTTCTGAACGCTTCAAAGCAATTTCGTATTGCGGCAAAGCCAGCGAAGCAGAGCGAGTCGCCATCAAGGCATTGGCGTAGTTGCCTTGAACTGGAATGTCGATGGTGGCCTCGCCCCCATTGGCCAGGCTGATGGCCCTGGCTCGCTCCAATACGTTCAAGGCTTTAAGCGCCTGACCCGCGCGAATGAACGCCAAGCCCAATTGGTTGAGCGGCACCACCGAGGTGGTCAATTCCATGCGGCCCAAACGAGTCAGTTCGCTCAAAATAACCTCGTGCTGCGCAATGGCCAAGTCAAGATGACCCAAGGCAGACTGCGCATCGGCGCTGATTTCACGCAATTTAAGGGCCAAATCCATTTGCCCGGCACGCGGTTGGCCAAGCAGCTTCAGGGCCAGTTCAGCATCGTCCACTGTTTGCTGGGGTTTACCGGTTTCTACACTCAGAACCGCGCGGTACTGCAGGCAGTTGATGGTGCGCTCTGGCTCATTTGGCCAGGTCGTCTTCGCAATGCCAAACGCCCCGTCAAACAATTCAACCGCCTTGACAAAATCGCCCCGCGCCACGTGCATGGACGCCAGCAAACAACTTTGATCAACCAACTGGCCCATGTCTTGCCCGGCCTTGGCGGCAGCCACAGCGCGTTGGGCGGCTTCTAAGCCTTTGGCTTCCTGGCCGGTGTAGTTCCACAGGCGGGCCAACTGGCCTTGCACGTAGGCGCGCGTGCCGGGACTTGAGGCAAATTCTTTCTCGGTGATGGCTTCGGCGCGGGTTAACAACTGTGGCACCGTGATGGTTTGCCCGGCCACTGCGCCCAACAAGGCGTTCATCAAATCGCTTTGGGCTTCGGCACGGTCCAAGTCAATGAGGGCCTTGGCTTTTTCACGCTCGGCGCGGGCGGCTTGCTGCTGGGCCAGTTGGGCCAGGGTTTCTGCGCGGTGCGCTTGGCTGATGGTGCCCACCAGGCCCGCGATGATGGCCAAACTGGTTACCGCCCCCGCCAACACGGCACCCCGGTTGCGCCGCACAAATTTGGTAGCTCGGTAGCTAAGCGAATCGGGCATGGCCAAAATCGGTTCGTGCAGGCGGTGGCGGCGCAGGTCATCGGCAAAGGCCGCCACTGTGGGGTAGCGCTCGCCCGCAGACTTTCGAATGGCGTGGGCGACAATGTTGTCCAGGTCGCCGACCAAGGCGCGTTGCAGGCGTTGCGCGGTGGTGTTGCGCAGCAAGGCAATGTCGGTTGACGTGCTTGCGGTGCCTTCGTCTGCGGGTCTGGCCGCCTGGGTCGGATCGGGTTCAGTCGTGGTTTTGCTGAGGGTTTGAGCGACCGTTTTGGACACCGTTTGCGACGCCGATTTAGACAGGCGCGGAGCTTCGGCATCCAAGGTGGCGCGAATCACATCGGCCGAGGTGCCCCCATCCGGCGCGGTGGGGTGCCGACCGCTAAGCAGCACGTACAACAGGACGCCCAAAGCGTAAACATCGGTGGCGGTGGTCAGCCCCAGGCCCTGCACTTGCTCAGGCGCCGCGTATTCGGGGGTGAGCGCACGACCGCCCTGGCGAGTGAATTCGGTGGCCTCGGCGCCTCCAGCCTCGTCGTCCATCAGTTTGGAAATGCCAAAGTCAAGCAGTTTGACTTGGCCATCCGCAGTGACCAAAATGTTGCCGGGTTTCAAATCCCGGTGAATCACGCCGTGGGTGTGGGCATGCGCGACCGCCGACAACACATCGTCAAACAGGGCCAAACGCACCTCAATACTGAGCTTGGCAGCGTCGCAATGGCGGTCAATGGGCACGCCCTGCACCAGTTCAAGCACCAAGTAGGGCTGCCCCGTCGAGGTGACACCCGCGTCCATCAGATGCGCGATGTGCGGGTGAGTCAATCGGGCCAGAATTTGCCCTTCGCGGCGAAAGCGCTCCGCGCCCACCCGCCCGACCAACGACAAGTGCAGCAGTTTGACGGCCACGGCCCCTTCAAACCGCCCGTCTTCGCGCCGTGCGCGCCACACGCTGCCACCGCCGCCCTGCCCCAAGGGCGCGTCCAGCACATAGGGCCCCAGGCGCTGACCGATCAAAGCAGTGTCGGATCCAGCAGCTGCGTCAAGCCCACTGACAACACCAGTCATGAAGCGGCCAGCCCGCGCCTGCCCGCCGCTGGACAACAATGCCACCAGCTCGTCAGCTAGGGCGGGCGTAGCGACCCGAATGGAGGCCAGTCGGCCCGCTCGCTCGGCTTCAGGCAGATCGAGCAGTTCGTCTAGTAGGGGGCTCAATGCCTCCCAGTGTTGAACCAAATTCTGGGGGCCGGGAGTAGTCATGGGGTGTTGCCAGGCAGCAGTTTTGCAAAAACGCCTAAATTTACCACAATTGTGGTAAATTTAGGCGTTTTTGCGATTTTTCTGCAAATAATGAATGAAATAGGCCTCTAGCTCTCGAATAATATAAATAGTTTGCTATATTAATTATAGCAATCAAATCAAATCCAGTCCAATCCAATCGAATCAATTCAAACTGTGCCAGCCCGGCGACGCGCCGCTTCCACATCGGGCGTGCTCACCACCACATCACCGCACTGCGCGCGCTGACGCAGGGCATGCTCCATCACTACCAGGGCCAGCATGGCTTCTAAAATGGGGGTGGCGCGAATACCAACGCAAGGGTCATGGCGGCCTTTGGTCATCACTTCAACGGTATTGCCGTTCAGGTCAATCGACTCGCGTGGCGTCAAAATCGAACTGGTGGGCTTGATGGCCACCGACACATCCAGGTCTTGCCCGGTGCTGATGCCACCCAGCACGCCGCCCGCGTTGTTGGATTTGAAGCCGCTGGGCGACGGCGAATCGCCATGGGTGCTGCCCCTTTGCGCCACACTGGCAAAACCGGCGCCAATTTCAACGCCCTTGACGGCGTTCACGCCCATCATGGCCCAGGCAATGTCGGCGTCCAGCTTGTCAAACAGCGGTTCTCCCAAGCCCACGGGCACGCCGCTGGCCGTCACCCGAATGCGCGCCCCGCAGGAATCGCCCGATTTGCGCAGCGCGTTCATGTAGTCTTCCAGCGCCTGCACATCAGCCATCGGGGCGAAAAAAGGGTTTTGCGGCACGTGCGTCCAAGATTCAAAAGCAATCGGCAATTCACCAATTTGCGTCATGCAACCGCGAAACTCGGTGCCGTATTTTTCAAAAAGCCATTTCTTGGCCACTGCACCAGCGGCCACCATGGGGGCCGTGAGCCGAGCCGACGCGCGCCCGCCCCCACGCGGGTCGCGCAGGCCGTATTTGTGCAAATAGGTGTAGTCAGCATGCCCAGGCCTGAACGACTGCAAGATATTGCCGTAATCTTTGCTGCGCTGGTCGGTGTTTTTAATCAGCAGGCAAATCGGCGTGCCAGTGGTTTTGCCTTCGTACACACCGCTCAAGATTTCCACCGTGTCGGGTTCATTGCGCTGTGTCACAAACTGGCTGGTGCCAGGTCGTCTGCGGTCCAAGTCGCCCTGAATATCGGCCTCGCTCAGGGCCATGCCCGGCGGGCAGCCGTCGATCACGCAGCCAATGGCTGGGCCGTGTGATTCACCAAAGTTGGTGACTGCAAAGAGTTGTCCGAAGGTGTTTCCGCTCATAAACCTGATTATCTCTGACCCGCAGGCGCTCAAAAATTCCAGCGTGTTGCCCGCCCACCACGGCTGGCACAGGGCTTCAGGCTTAAGATTACTCTGGTCTGCTGCAACAAAAAACGCCAGACGCCCGGAACAGAAAATTCATTCAAGATGCCCACCAACCCAGCCCCCGCCCCGTCTGCGCAGCTCGCACCCAATCGGCCCCGCATTGTTTTGGAGACCCAGCGGCTGAACCAAATCTTGATCGCTGTTTTGATTGCGTTGGCAGTGGTCACCGTGCCATTTTTGTTCACCCAAAACTGGATTCCCGCCGCCATATTGACTGTGACGGCCGGAGTGCTTGGGGTGGCCCTGCGAGAGGTGAAACATGGCAATGTACAGCGAGCCTCCTGGATGCTACTTTTCACCCTGACAAGCGCAGTCGGTGTCCTGATTGCAATTGGCAAAGGCCTGTTGGACGAGGCCATGCTCACCCTGCCCGGATTGCTCATTTTCGCCAGCATGTTTGGCAGCCGCAAACTTTATGTGAGCCTGCTGGTGCTCATTGGCAGCGTGATCTCGATGGTCGCAGCGAGCCACTTTTTGGGCTGGCGCGACCCGGTGAGCAACCTCGTTCGGCCCGACACCTACATCACGATCATGGTGATTTTGGGGTTGAGCGCCTATTACATCTGGTTGATCACCAGCGCATTGCGCAACACCATGACCAGCCTGGAGACCGAAAACGGCCGCGTGCGCACCTCACTTGCGCAAATTGAAGTGCTGGCCCACCACGATGGCTTGACGGGGCTTCCCAACCGCTTGCTGGCGCGAGACCGCTTTGAGCAAGCCGCATTGCACGCCACGCGGA
>JANPCR010000198.1:0-4188 GCA_031431035.1 Rhodoferax sp. | reverse complement strand
CAAATTCATTTGGAATGACACAGCTTCGCTCTGCGGCAAATCAACCCGGCTTGCTCTGTGAATTTAAGTTTTTGGCTTGAGGTTTTCAGTTTTGAAGTAAAAAACGCCCGAGCTCTTTAGAAACTCAGGCGTTTGTCGTTCTTGGCGACCAACTTACTTGCGCAGACCCAACTTGGCGATCAGCGCCGCATAGCGGTCGTGGTCTTTGCTGTTCAAATAGTCCAGCAGCTTGCGACGGCGGCTGACCATGCGCAACAGGCCACGGCGACCGTGATGGTCTTTGGCGTGAGTTTTGAAATGAGGCGTGAGTTCGTTGATGCGGGCTGTCAGCAGTGCAACTTGCACTTCTGGACTGCCGGTGTCACCGACTTTGCGTGCGTTATCTTTCACGACAGCGGCTTTGATGCTGGAGAGAATCATTGTGTTTTCCTGATGTATTGAACTTGCGCCAGACGCTGGAACTGCCTCTGGCGTGCGCTGTTGCGATATGCAAAGCCGTTCAATTATAGCCCGGAAACTGAATTCAAGTCGCTGTTCGTGATCGCTCTGCTAGGGAAGCTCTGTAGAACTCATCGCGGAATCGTGTAGTGCCGGATCGGGATCGGATGCAAGGCGGTTTTGCGGCAAATATCGCGAATATTTGCAAAAAAGCCAACGCGGCAGACCGCCCGAGGCCGGACCATCACGAACCGTGTGGAGTTATGCAGAGCTTCCCGAGAGCTCTGGCTGTGAGGTGCGCCGTCGCAGCGGCCGGCAAATAGCGCCATCACCCCCGTTTTCAAGCCCGGGTTTTGAATAATAAAAAGGCCTTGACTCCGCTTGAAAACCGCTTGGAAGTGCGCAGATTGTTAGCATGCGGCAAACACAGTGCGAGCCGCAAATTCAACCAGGAGTTATCTCATGTTTTTTGCGACCACCACCCCCGCCCAGTTCCGTCGCTTCGGTTTTGTCCCGAACGGTCAAACCGCCAGCCACCCAAGCCAAACCACGGGCCGCTCCGTGGGTGGCAACCTGGAGCGCTTTATGGAAGAAGCATTGCAAGTCAGCCGCCAAAAGGCTGCTACGTTTGAGCAAGACGAGACCTCATTCACCTTGAGTTTTGACGTACCCGGCATCGCCAAAGACCAGCTGACCATTGGCATTGAAGGCAGCGTTGTGCGCATCAACTCCAAAGAAGGCGCACCCCGCCAGTACAAAGCCGCCTACGAGCTGCCGCAAGACCTGGACCCAGCGGGCAGCGAAGCCAAGCTGGACAATGGTGTTTTGACGCTGAAACTGGTCAAAAAAGTGGTTGCCAGCGCGGTGTCGGAACTGACGATTCATTAAGCTTCAATTTCATTTTGCTACTATAAATATAGCAAACTATTGAATCATCTTGAGAGCTAGAGGCCAATTTTGATGTGATTTTGTCAAAATCGTCCAAAACGGGTCAGATTTACCACAAATGTGGTAAATCTGACCCGTTTTTACCTTAAACCAAACTTATCAGCCAGCGATAGCATTCAGCCCCCACCTCGGCTTCACATCAAACGCGTAGGCCGTGCTGGCGCTTTGAATGCCGCTTTGCAGGCGCATGGCACCAGCCATGGCGATCATGGCGCCGTTGTCTGAGCAAAATTCAAGCTCGGGGTAGTGCACTCGAACGTTTTGCTTGGCGCAAGCGGTATCCAGCTGTTGGCGCAATTGGCGGTTGGCACCCACGCCGCCAGCCACCACCAAGCGCTTCAGGCCGGTTTGTTTCAGGGCGGTTAGTGATTTTTTGAGCAAGACCTCGACAATCGCCGCCTCGGTCGACGCTGCCAGGTCGGCTTTGCGAGGTTCCAATTGGTCGCCAAGCTTCTTGGCCTGCATCATCACGGCGGTTTTCAAGCCAGCGAACGAAAAATCCAAATTGCCACTGTGCAGCAAGGGGCGCGGCAGTTTGAAGGCGGCTGGGTCGCCGCTTTGCGCCAAACGCGACAAAGCCGCCCCGCCGGGGTAGCCCAGGCCCATCAATTTGGCAGATTTGTCAAAGGCTTCGCCAGCGGCGTCGTCAATGGTTTCGCCCAACAATTCGTAGCGCCCTACCGCATCGACTCGCATCAATTGAGTGTGGCCGCCGGACACCAACAGCGCGACAAAAGGGAACTCGGGTGGGTCTGCACTTAAAAAGGGCGACAGCAAGTGGCCTTCAAGATGGTGCACGCCCAGCACCGGCTTATTTAACGCAGCACCCAAGGCGCAGGCCACACCCGCGCCGACCAAAAGCGCGCCCGCAAGACCTGGGCCTCGCGTGTAAATCACCACGTCCACATCGCCCAAAACCCGGTTTGACGCGGCCAGCACCTCGTGCGTGAGCGGCAACACGCGTCGAATATGGTCACGGCTGGCCAGTTCGGGCACCACGCCGCCATAGGCTTGGTGCATCTCAATTTGGCTGTACAGCGCGTGGGCAAGCAGTTGCGGCACGGCCTGGCCCTCAGTTTGCACCAAGGCCACACCCGTCTCGTCGCACGATGATTCGATTCCCAGGACCAACAGCTTGTTTGACATAGCCAGTGAGTTTAGATGAGTGCCCCCGTCAACCTGGCCCGCTTCTTGCAAACCCTCAGCATGACCGAAGCCTTGCGCATCGTTGTGGTGGCCCCTGAACTTGTCTCGCTGGACGACGACGACAGCTTTGCCATTGCTCAAGCCGATCGCTCGCGCAGTTTGCGCATTGGTTTGCTGGAAAACGGCTTCAATTTGGTGGCGGTGCTGCCGGGCGATGCGTTTCTGGCGGAGCGCATTAACCAGCTGGCACCTGACATGATCATTGTGGATGCCGAAAGCGAGGCCCGTGACGCGCTGGAACACGTGGTGCTGGCTACCCGCGACGCACGCCGCCCAATAGTCATGTTCACCAATGACAACGACACCGCCAACGTAAAGGCCGCCGTGGCGGCTGGGGTGTCGGCTTACATTGTGGCGGGCTTGTCCAGCGAGCGCATTCGCCCCATTTTGGACGTGGCCATGGCCCGCTTTCAGCACGAGCAGGCGCTGCGCGATGAGCTGGCAAGCACCAAAATAGAACTGCGTGATCGCAAGGTTATTGACCGCGCCAAAGGTCTGCTAATAGAGCGGCAAAACCTGACCGAACAAGTCGCGTACGACCGCCTGCGCAAAGCGGCCATGAGCAAGGGCTTGAAGCTGGTTGACGTGGCGCAGCGCATGCTCGACTTAGCCGATTTGCTGGCCTGAACGCTCAGCCGCGCACCGTGTCGGCGCACGCACTGCCACGACACCGCGACACCACGTCGCCACAACCACCTACCGACAAACACAGGATCCACAAACAACTGGCACAGAGTTTGCATAGCTCATTGCAAGACCAATGAAGGTCACTGGATGCACCTTACCCAATGGCGGGCAAGCAGCATCCAACAAGGACAAAGGTGTCCCCATCCGTTTGCCGCGCAGTCACTGCGCAGCAATGTGATGTGGACGCCTTTTTTTGTTTTTCAATTTCAAAAAGATCGCCATGACTGACTTGTTACAGACTAAATTTGGCCGCCGCGCGGTGCTTCAATCTGCGGCCATCGGTGCCATTGGCATCAGCCCCGCTTTGCGTGCCGCCGTGTACGCCCAGGGGTCAGACAAACCCGAAAAAGAAGAAGTCAAAATTGGCTTCATTCCGCTGACCGACTGCGCCAGCGTGGTGATGGCGTCGGTGCTGGGCATTGACAAGAAATACGGCGTCAAAATAATCCCGACCAAAGAGGCCAGCTGGGCCGGTGTGCGCGACAAACTGGTGACGGGTGAAATCGACTTTGCCCATGTGCTTTACGGTCTGATTTACGGTGTGCATTTGGGTGTGGGCGGGGCCAAAAAGGACATGGCTGTGCTGATGACCCTGAACAACAACGGCCAAGCTATTACTTTGAGCAAAAAGCTGGCTGACAAAGGCGCAGTGGACGGCGCGGGCCTGGCCAAATTGATGGCCGCCGAGAAGCGCCCAGCCGGTCAAGACTACACCTTTGCGCAGACATTCCCCACGGGCACGCACGCCATGTGGCTGTACTACTGGATGGCCGCGCACGGCATCAACCCGATCAAAGACGCCAAGGTCATTACCGTGCCGCCACCGCAAATGGTGGCCAATATGCGCGTGGGCAACATGGACGGCTACTGCGTGGGCGAGCCGTGGAACCACCGCGCCATCATTGACGG
>JANPCR010000197.1:0-34451 GCA_031431035.1 Rhodoferax sp. | reverse complement strand
CCAAACACGTTAACAGCAGCCAAGGCCACGGCCAATACGCCCATGGATTTGCCAAGCGTGGTTTCTGTCAGCGCAGCCGCCAGCATGGCCCCCACAATGACGATGGCAGAAATGGCGTTGGTCACCGCCATCAGCGGCGTGTGCAAGGCGGGTGTGACGGTCCAGACCACGTGGTAACCCACGTAAATGGCCAGCACGAAGATGATGAGGTTGGTGATGGTGGGGGAAACAATGTCCATTTTTATTCTCCTTATTTGCGTTTAACTTCGCCACCTTGCGCCATCAAGCAAGCGGCAACAATATCGTCTGCCATGTCCACATGCAGAGCGCCTTCTTTGTTGATGATCAGCTTGAGAAAATCAAGCACATTGCGGGCGTACAGTGCCGACGAGTCTGCCGCCACCAAAGCCGGTAAATTGGTGTCACCTACCAGCGTCACGCCGTGTTTGACGACGGTTTTGTCAGCTTCTGAAATGGGGCAATTGCCTCCGCCGTTCGCTCCCTTTCCCGCCGCAATGTCCACGATCACAGAGCCGGGCTTCATGCTTTTGACCATGTCTTCGGTGATCAAAGTCGGCGCTGCACGCCCCGGAATTAGCGCGGTTGAAATGACAATATCGGCCTGCGCAACGCGCTTGGCGACCTCAATCTGCTGACGCGCCAACCAGCTGGGCGGCATGGGCTTGGCGTAGCCGCCCACGCCCACAGCGGCTTCTTTCTCTTCGGGCGTGTCGTACGACACTTCGATGAACTTGCCACCCAACGATTCAATTTGCTCCTTCACGCTGGGCCGCACGTCTGACGCCTCAATCACCGCGCCCAAGCGTTTGGCCGTGGCGATAGCTTGCAAACCTGCCACCCCGACGCCCAAAATAACCACCCGCGCGGCCTTCACGGTGCCTGCAGCCGTCATCAGCATGGGAAAAAACCGCTGGTATTTGTCGGCGGCGATCATCACGGCCTTGTACCCGGCGATGTTGGCCTGGCTGGACAGCACGTCCATGCTTTGCGCCCGCGTGGTGCGGGGGGCCGCCTCTAGCGCGTAAGCGGTTAGGCCCGCAGTTGCCAGGCGCTGCAAGCCTGGCGCGTCAAACGGGTTGAGCATGCCGACCAAGGTGGTGCCAGGTTTCATGTGGGCGCATTCAGCGTCAGACGGGCCGCGAACTTTGAGCACCAGATCGCAGGCATAGGCGCTGGCGGCATCCACAATCTCGGCCCCAGCGGCGGCAAATGCGTCGTCAGTCACGCTGGCGGCCACGCCCGCACCGGCTTGAATACGCAGGGTGTGCCCCAGGGCTTTGAGTTTTTTCGCCGTTTCAGGCGTGATGGCGACGCGGGTTTCGCCCACTGTGGTTTCGGTGGGTATGCCAATCAGCATAAAGCGGCTCCTGAGTTAAATTAAATTCTGGGGGGATCTGGCGCATCGCTTCCCTTACCTCAAGCTTACCCGAGATTTTGCCATTTGCACCTCGGGCTTGCCCCGACATAGCAGCCTCAAACCGCGTGGTATCGGTGGCGATGCGCCCTGCTGGGCCAACGGGCCTGTGGGCATAATTGCGCATGACCCAACGTTGGAAGCCCAGTGTCACCGTCGCCGCCATCATCGAACGCAATGGCCAATTTTTGCTGGTTGAAGAGCACACGCCCGAAGGCCTGAAGCTCAACAACCCGGCGGGTCATTTAGACCCCGGTGAATCGCTCATCGACGCCTGCGCCCGCGAAACGCTGGAAGAAACCACCCACCCGTTTCGCCCCACCGCCTTGGTCGGCATCTACATGTCGCGCCTGCAACGCGCCAGCACGGGCGAAGACGTGACCTATTTGCGGTTTGCATTTTGTGGCGATTTGGGCCACGCCGTTCCGGGTGCCCAGCTAGACCACGGCATCGTGCGCACCTTGTGGATGACGCCGGACGAAATACGTGGCAGCGCAGACCGCCACCGCAGCCCCTTGCTGCTTCGGTGCCTTGACGACTATTTGGCAGGCCAGCGCTTGCCGCTGTCAGCGCTTTACTGCGATCCGTCGGTGGCGCTTTAACAGTTAAAGTGCATGTGCAATCAAAAAATCAGAGGGTCAAGCCGACACACGTCGAAGCGACCGACCCGCCACGTAAACTCTCGCCAATTAGGCCGACTAGCTTACTATTAAATACATAGCAGACTATCCATATAAAAAGAGAGCTAAAGGCATATTTTATTCATAATTCGTGTTTTGATACCATCAAATACCCATATTGGGTATTTAGTAGCCTATTTTGACAATTTGAAGGGTTTTTGGGATGACAAATCTGCAAGACTGGGTGGGCAAGAGCGAAACCGTTGACGATGTGGCCACCGCCACGCCCTACGCTGCCTTGGCCGCCTTGTTGGACTGGCCGCGCGGGCCAGGTGCGCAACGCCCCGCTGCCGGAACGCCACTGCCTTGCTTGTGGCACTGGTTGTACTTTTTGCCCTTGGCGCAGCAATCTGACATTGGCGCAGACGGCCACCCCAAGCGCGGTGGGTTCATGCCACCGGTGCAGCTGCCACGGCGCATGTGGGCCAGCAGCGATTTTGAATTTCATGCGCCATTGCATGTGGGCGATGCCTTGCAGCGCACGTCTACCATTGCAGAGGTCAAAGAAAAATCGGGCCGCACAGGCAGCCTGATTTTTGTCAAAGTGCGCCACGAAATTCGCCGAAATGGCAACGCCGCCGTGGCGCTGACCGAACACCATAACATTGTTTACCGCGCTGCGGCCAGCCCGGCTGATGTCGCCCCGCCGCCCGTGGCCGCGCCCACGCAAGCCGCCTGGAGCCGTCCCATCGCGCCAGATGATGTGCTGCTGTTTCGCTACTCGGCCCTCACCTTCAACGGCCACCGCATCCATTACGACCGCAAGTACGTGACCGAGGTTGAAGGCTACGCGGGCCTGGTGGTGCACGGCCCGTTGATCGCCACCTTGCTGATGGATTTGCTGCGCCACCACTTGCCTGATGCCAAAGTTGTGAAGTTTGAATTCAAGGCCGTGCGACCCACGGTGGACATCCATCCGTTTTCGGTGCATGGCCAGCCCTCGACCGACGGCAAAACCATTCACCTGTGGGGCCGCGACCACGAAGGCTGGTTGACCATGGACGCCACCGCCACGCTGGAATAAGAACAAGTTATGCAACCCCTCAAAGGCATCACCGTTGTCACTTTAGAGCACGCCATTGCCGCGCCATTTGCCACCCGTCAATTGGCTGACATGGGTGCCCGCGTGATCAAAATCGAACGTCCTGGCGTGGGCGACTTTGCCCGTGGCTATGACGAGCGCGTGCGCGGCTTGGCATCGCACTTCGTCTGGACAAACCGATCCAAAGAAAGCCTGACACTGGACGTGAAACACGCCGAAGCGCAAAAGATTTTGATGCGCCTGATTCTGGAACAAGCCGACGTGGTGGTGCAAAACCTGGCACCGGGTGCCGCCGCCCGCCTGGGGCTGTCGTATGAGGCATTGAGTGCGCTCAAACCCGGCATCATCGTGTGCGACATTTCGGGCTATGGCAGCAACGGCCCTTACCGCGACAAAAAAGCCTATGACTTGCTGATTCAAAGCGAATCGGGCTTGGTGTCAGTCAGTGGCACACCAGAGACACCATCCAAAGCGGGCAACTCGATTGCCGACATTGCCGCCGGCATGTACGCGTACAGCAATATTTTGGCGGCCCTGATGCACCGCCAGCAAACTGGGCAGGGCCAGTGCATTGACGTGTCGATGCTGGAATCTTTGACCGAATGGATGAGCTACCCGCTGTACTACGCGTTTGAAGGCGCCTCCCCGCCGCCCCGCAGCGGTGCCAGCCACGCCACCATTTACCCCTATGGCCCCTTTCCTGCGGGCGATGGCAAAACCGTCATGCTGGGTTTGCAAAACGAGCGCGAGTGGAAGATTTTTTGCGACAAGGTTTTGCTGCAACCCGACTTGGCCACTGACGACCGTTTTTCAACCAACGCCAAGCGCAGTGGCCAACGCGAGTTGCTCGCGGGCCTCATCACCCAAGCCTTCGCCAGTTTGACCGCCTTGCAATTGGCCGAGCGGCTGGAAAATGCGGGCATTGCCAACGCCCAAGTCAACACCATGCAAGAGGTCTGGGCGCACCCGCAACTGCAGGCCCGCGACCGCTGGCGCGAGGTGCAAACCCCGGCTGGGCCAATTCCCGCTTTGTTACCGCCCGGCTCATGGCAGCATGGCGCACCGCGCATGGACGCCGTGCCTGCTTTGGGCGAACACACCGATGCGATTCTGCAAGGGCTCGGTTACGCCCCAGAACAAATCACCAAGCTGCGCGAACAGGGTGCAATTTAGCTGCTTCCATCACCTTGCAAACCAATATGCAAACTGACTCCACCATCCAAGCGCCGGTCACCTACCTTTTTGTGCCCGGCAGTCGGCCCGAGCGTTTTGCCAAAGCGCTTGCGTCAGGGGCTGATCGCGTCATCATAGACCTGGAAGACGCCGTGTCGCCCGCTGACAAATCTGCTGCGCGGTCTGCGATTCAGCAGTGGTGGGCGCATGCCGGGGTTGACACGGGCAAAGTTTTGGTTCGAATCAACGACGCCGCCACGCCCTGGTTTTTGGATGACCTGACATTGATACGCAACTTGCAAGTGCCATGCGTCATGCTCCCCAAATGCGAGGCACCGCAGCACATTGCGCAAGTTCTTGGCGACATGCCCCAAGGCACTGGTGTTCTGGCGTTGATCGAAACCGCACGCGGCATGGTCGCGCTGAACGACATTGCGGCAAGCGCTGGCTTGGCCCGCTTGGCGTTTGGCTCCATCGACTACATGGCCGACCTGGACTTGCCGGCCAACAGCCCAGCGCTGGACTTTGCCGCAGCGCAAATCGCCGTCGCGTCCCGTGCCGCTGGCTTGCCCTCGCCCGTTGCAGGCGTCACGCCCGACCTGACCGAACCCCAGGTGACCGCCGACACCTTGCAAGCCCGCGCACTGGGGTTTGGTGCCAAGATGTGCATTCACCCATCCCAAGTTTCACCCGTTTTCAGGGCGATGATGCCCAGCGCCACCGAGTTGGCCTGGGCACAGCGCGTGCTGGCGGCATGGCAGGCTTCTGCCGGAGGCGCATTGCAGGTGGATGGCAAGATGGTGGATCGGCCCGTGGTGCTGAAGGCTGAACGCATTGCGGCGCTGGCGGCGCGTTCGGTTTAGACGGAGCCCTGTCGCCCATCTCTCCTGATTCGTCCAGTTTGGCCAGCCCGTCCTGAAAAACACAGCGCAAATTAGCTGAGCGGCTCCGCTACTGATTCACTCCCGTCAAAACTCAAATTGATTTTTCTTGAAAGCAAACCCATGGCAGCCACCATCATCGACTCCAAAATTTTCGGCGACATGTTTTCAGACGCCACAATGCGCCAGGTTTGGTCTGACGAAAATCGCATCGCCAAATACTTGGACATTGAACGCGCACTGGCCAAAGTGCAGGGCAAATTGGGCATCATCCCCCAAGCTGCAGCGGACGAAATTGTCAAAAACTGCGAACTCAGCACGGTGGACTGGCCCAAGTTGAAAGCCAAAACGGAAGCCATTGGTTACCCCATCATCGCGGTGGTGAACCACATCAACGCCCATTGCAAAGACGGCTTGGGTGAATATTGCCACTGGGGCGCCACCACGCAAGACATCACCGACACCGCGGCCGTCTTGCAAATTCGCGAAGGGCTGGCGCTGGTTGAAGCGGACTTGAAAGACATCTCCGCCGCCTTGGCGAAGCTGGCCAAAGAGCACCGCGACACGCCCGTCATTGGCCGCAGCAATTTGCAGCAGGCCACGCCCATCACCTATGGCTACAAGATGGCTAGCATTTTGGCGGGCATAGAGCGGCACCGCGAGCGCCTGACGCAATTGAAACCCCGCGTGTTGGTGGGCGAATTTGGCGGCGCATCGGGCACGCTTTCGTCACTGGAAAAAGGCGCTATGGAAACCCAAGCCGCCTTGATGGCAGAGCTGGGCCTGGGCCAGCCGCTCATTAGCTGGCACACCGTGCGCGACAACTTTGCCGAGGTCGGCGCATTCCTTGGCATTGTGGGCGGATCGCTCGGCAAAATCGCCATGGACGTGAAGCTGATGATGCAAACCGAAGTGGCCGAAGTGTTTGAACCCTTCGCACCGGGCCGTGGTTCATCGAGCACCATGCCGCAAAAGCGCAATCCAATCTCTTGCCTGTACATCCACGCCAACATCTCCGTGGTGCGCCAGCTCGCCGCCAGCCTGATGGACGCCATGGTGGCCGACCACGAGCGCAGCACAGGCCCCTGGGAGATCGAATGGATCGCCCTGCCCGAGATTTTTTGTTTGATGTCCGGCGCGCTGAAACAAACCAAATTCATCCTGCAAGGCCTGGAAGTAGACGCCGCGCAGATGCGTAAAAACATCGACATGACTCACGGCTTGGTGATGTCTGAGGCCGTGATGATGGGGCTGGGGCCCTACCTAGGCCGCGAATATGCGCACGACCTGGTGTACGACATTTGCCGCGATGCGCTGAAGCATAAACGGCCGTTGATTGACTTGCTGGCAGAACACCCTGAGATCAACAAACACGTGACCCGCGCGCAGCTAGAAAGCTTTTGCGACCCGGTGAATAACTTGGGGCAGGCGGGGGTGATGGTGGATCGGGTGTTGGGGGCGTTGAGGGGTTAAATGGATTAGCGTCCCAACGATCCAATTTGACTTTTCGAAGACCAAAGGCTAGTTAGGTCGACCAGTCTTTTTGGGTACCTCGCCGCTTGGCAACTCTTGAACCGGAGGGTCTGGTGGAGCGATCAGACATCCCGTCGAAAACGCCACCGTAACCAATCCAACCTCCACAGTCCCAGCTCGAAAAACGTCGCTTGGACCAGTTAATTCAATGCAATCACCAACTTGATAGGGCTCTACAGAACTCATTCGTAAAACCTGATCTGGACCACCATAAATTACGTACTTGGAGTGTTTTTGTACCCCAGTCCTTTTGCTTGAAACATAGTTCTTACCCTTCTTCGATTGCATTTGAAATCGCTGCTTCCCGAAAATCTCTACCGCTCAAATATCGAATTCAAAGACGTCCGCCTCATTTCTGTCAACGCGTCACTGCAAGTAGAGGTCAGCTGTCCATTGGGCGGTTGGCATGTTGACATTTAGCCTACAGGTCGGATTGGCAGAAATATCTCTCCGTGCTAACATTGTGCTTATCATCTGGAAAATTCACCAATGCAAGTCGCTATTCGCACCATGGGCAATTCTAAAGGCGTGCTCATCCCCAAACCAATTCTCGAACAAACCGGCTTGCTGGACGCGGCTGACCTGCAAGTCAAAAACGGGGTGATTGAAATCCGACCGTTGAAGCGCAATCCGCGTGAGGGGTGGGCGGCCGACAGCCAGCGCATTGCGCAAGCTGGGGACGATGGGCTGGCGTGGCCTGAGTTTGCTAATGCCGATGACAAAGATCTGAAGTGGTAATTCCCGCCGAGCTAGCGACTGGCGAGGTTTGGTTGGCCGAGCTGGATCCGACGGTTGGCAGCGAAATTCGAAAAACTCGTCCCTGCGTGCTGATCTCGCCGTCCGAAATGAACAACCATTTACGCACCGTGATCGTCGCGCCCATGACGACCGGCTCGCGCCCAGCGGGGTTTCGAGTGCCAATAACGTTCAAAGGGAAAACCGGACTGATCTTGCTGGATCAGATTCGCACGCTAGACAAAGTGCGATTGGTACGCCGCGAGGGTTCCATCCACAGCAACACATTGAAACGCACTTTGACCGTGTTGCAAACGATGTTCGCGTCAGCAATTTGACGGAATCGCTTTCCTTGCGCTGTGAATGAGCAACCCTCAATCCGCCTTGATACTCGCCCGCTTCACAATGTCGCTCCAAATGGCTTGCTCACCCGCGATGAACTTGGCGTAGTCGGCAGACGGGCCGCCGCCGCTCACGGCGTTGTCAGTGGCGAAGCGCTCGGTCACGGCGGATGATTTCAGGGCTTTTAACGACTCTTCTTGCAGGCGTTTGACGATGTCTGGCGGGGTGCCAGCGGGCACGTGCATGCCGTACCACTGCGAGGTTTCGAAATTTTTGAAACCCATTTCAACCACGGTGGGCACATCAGGCAAGGCGGCGATGCGGGCTTGTGTGCCTACTGCGATGGCGCGCAACTTGCCTGCGCGGATGTGGGCACCCAAGGCGGGCATGCCCGCGCTGGACGCTTGCAAGCGCCCTGCCAGCAAGTCGGTTAACTGCGGGCCAGTGCCCCTGTAGGGAATGTGGGTCATGAACATGCCAGTGACAAGCTTCAAATATTCCATCGCCAAGTGGCCCGCGCTGGCGTTGCCGGCTGATCCGTAGTTCAGGCGGCCCGGGTTCTTTTTGACGTAGGCCACGAATTCCTGAAAGTTCTTGGCGGGCACGTCTGGGTGAATGACGAACACGTTGGGCACTTTGGCCAACAACGTGACGGGCATGAAGTCTTTGTTGACGTCATACGGCTGGTTGCTCAGCATGTAAGGATTGACGGCCAGGGTGCCGACGTGGGTCAAAATCAAGGTGTGGCCGTCGGGCGCGGCTTTGGCTACCTCTTGCATGGCGATAACGCCCGCGCCACCGGGTTTGTTTTCAACAAAAACGCTTTGGCCGAGCTGTTTGGTCAGCTCAACCGCCACCGACCTGGCGACGATTTCAGACGTGCCACCGGGTGCAAACGGCACCACAAAGCGGATCGGTTTGCTGGGCCAGTTGGCTTGTGACATCACGCTGGGCGCTGCGACCGTAGCGGTGATGAGGCCAGTGGCTTGCAAGACGGTGCGCCGTGAGATGTTTGACTTTGGATTCATGATTGACCTTGCAATGCTAGAGGGTTGATTTCGGACAGCTTAGCCGCAGAACAGCCGGTGGACTATCGGCGCAAACCCGCTTGATTGGCTACATTTTGGGCGATTTTTAGCAAAAAAGAACCTACAGGTTCTTTTTTATTAGAAACAGCTGAATTTGTCCAAATTATGAACAAAAATGGCCTCTAGCTCTCGAAAAATATACATAAATTGCTATTTATATAATAGCAATATTTGCTGCCCAATTGTCCCGCCTACCTCAGCGTTCGGCCTGAGCCTACTCTGACCCCATCTTCAACCGGTTCGGCTGGCGCTGTTCAATGGCATTTTTCAAAAGCGCTGCGCTTCGGTAAACACCGTGAGCGAATTTGCCATACGGCAGCGTGGCAAACAAGGCCATCACCACGCCCAGATGAATCGCAAGTAGCAAGCCCATGGCACCGGAGTCGCGCCAAATTAGCAGCGCTAGCCCCGTCAGGCTGGTGAAGAACAACAGGGCAATGAAGGCCAGATCCATCGGTTTTTGCGCTACATCGCCGTGCATGGGGTGGCGGCGCAAATTCAGCCAAAACAGGCCGACAGGGCCAATCAGCAAGCCCAAGCCACCGACGGTGCCCAGCAGCACCGGAAAGCTGGTCAGCGCATAAGGCGCAGGCCAGGCGAAGGCGTAGTGGTACAGCGTGGCCACACTGGTGGCGGCAAAGCACAGCATGAATCCATAAAAAGTGAGGTGATGAAAGCGTTTGCGCCACAGCGTGAAGGCGTCGTCTTCATTGTTGCAGCCAGTGCCGTGGCCGCCGCCTAAATAGGTCAGCGCCAGCGCTTGGCCTGTGGCTTGGCCCAGTGCCGCTGCCAAGACGGGATTCACCTCGCTGGCCTTGCCTGCTGGGGTTACATCGCGCCAAAATCGCCAGACGCCAAGGCTAAGCGCCAGCACTGCAAAGGCAAATATCGGCAAAAACATGCCCACCAACAGGTTGTGCGGAAAAATGCCGTAAAAATTGCCCGACATGGGTGCGTGCAGCAGGCCACCCCATGAATTACCAGCGCTTGAATTGTTGAGTGCAAACGCCATCACCAAAAATAATGCCAAACCGCCCGCCAAGGCCAACGCGACTGTCAGGCCGTTGCGTTTGTAAAGTGCGCCCAGAGCTGTTGGCCAAGCGTAGTCTGCATAAGTCTGGCCACGCACCTGGGCCATGGCCTGGGGCACATTGACGGCAAATTCTTGCGGCGGCGCGTACTGGCAGGCATGCAGACAAGCGCCGCAGTTGTGGCATAAATTGGCCAGGTAGTGAATGTCGGCCTGGTTGAATTCGAGCCGCCTTGTCATGGCGGGAAAAACGGCGCAGTAGCCCTCGCAATAGCGACAGGCATTGCAGATTTGCATTTGGCGCGAGACTTCGGCTTCAGCGCCAGTCAGGTCAAGCCCACCCGGCTTGCCAGCCCCAACCCCACCCATCGCCCCACCTGCCAAAGCGCGTGCTTGCGCGGCCAAGGCCTCAATTTGCTGCATGGAATGCTCCTGATTTAGAAGCGGCCTGCGTGGCGCACCGAGCTGCGGCTTTGGCGGCCTGAACCCCCGCAATGCGCCCAAAGGCGGTGCCTATCGACATGCCAACCCCGGCGGTGTAGCCCTGGCCCAGCACATTGCCCGCCATCATTTCGCCCGCCACAAACAGGTTGCGACTAGGCTGGTTGTTGAATCGCACTGCCGTGCTTTCATCGGTCTTCAGGCCCAAATAAGTGAAGGTCACGCCGGGTTTCACGGCATAGCCATAAAAAGGCGCGGTATCAATGGGGCGGGCCCAATGCGTTTTAGCAGGCGTCAGGTTGGCAGTGGCGCAATCGTCCAGCACCGTGTGGTCAAAGCTGCCTTTTGTGCAGGCAGCGTTGTAAGCCGCGATGGTTTGCAAAAAGGTGGCTGCGTCCAGCCCCAACAGTTGCGCCAATTCAGCCAGCGTGTTGGCTTTGCAGCCTGGAAACACCGGCGGCATGAACCGGCCCATGGCTTTGGCATCAATGATCGAAAACGCCACTTGGCCGGGCTGCTGCGCCACCAGTCGACCCCAAATGGCGTAGCGCTTGGGCCAAAAGTCTTCGCCTTCGTCGTAGAAGCGCTTGGCGTTCTTGTTCACCACAACACCGAGCGACACACAGTCAATTCGCGTGCAAATGCCCCCGTCGTACAGCGGCGCGCGCGCGTCAATCGCGACCATGTGGGCTTGGGTGGCGTCACCCACCGGGTCGGCCCCTTGGTCGAGCAGGTTTTTGAGCAAAACGCCTTGGTTGTAGCGGGTGCCGCGAATCAAAAAATTGTCGGCTGGCCACTCGCCTTCATCGTTTTGGCCCCACGCCTCGCGCAGCCATTCGATGTTGGACTCGAACCCGCCCGCCGCCAAGACGCAACTTGTGGCGCTGATTCGCTCGGATCCGACAAACGCTGCAACAAACTGGCCATCGTCGATTTGCACACGATCCACTGGCGTGTTGTAGCGAATATGCACACCTAGCTTTTCGGCGCTTCGGTAGTAGGCGTTCACCAGCGCTTTGCCACCCCCCATAAAAAATGCATTGGTGCGGCTCAGGTGCAAAGTGCCCGACAACGAGGGTTGAAAAAATACGCCATGGCGGCGCATCCAGTCGCGGCAGGTGCCTGATTCACGAATCGCCAGCCGGGCCAGCGCCTCGTTGGTTTTGCCCCCTGTCACTTTCAGCAAGTCTTGCCAAAACTCCTCTTCTGAATAGACCTCGGTCAGCACATCTTGAGGCGCATCATGCATGCACCGCAGGTTGCGGGTGTGCATGGAATTGCCACCGCGCCATTCGCGAGGCGCGGCTTCCAGCAGCATCACGCTGGCCCCTGCTTCGCGTGCCATAAGAGCTGCGCACAGGGCAGCGTTGCCACCGCCAATGACCAAAACATCCATCAATCCATCTGTCAAAGCATCAACCCCTTCATTCACCGCCACAGCCACCCTGCGACGCAAAACCAGCCAGCGGGGATAATCGCATACAACGAACGGGGCTTGGGCAATTGATGCAAAAACACAAAGTGGTGGTGGGTTTAAGTGGCGGTGTGGACTCTGCGGTGACGGCCTATCTGCTTAAAAAGCAGGGGCATGAGGTGGTGGGCATCTTCATGAAGAACTGGGAGGGCGATGACGACGACGAATTTTGCTCCTCCAACGTCGATTTTGTGGACGCCGCAGCCGTGGCGGATGTGCTGGGCATTGAAATCGAGCATGTGAACTTTGCCAGCGAATACAAAGACCGCGTGTTTGCCGAATTTGTGCGCGAGTACAAAGCCGGGCGTACCCCCAACCCAGACGTGCTTTGCAACGCAGAAATTAAATTCAAGGCGTTTTTGGACTACGCCGTGCGCTTGGGTGCAGAAAAAATCGCTACAGGTCACTATGCCCGCGTGCGGCTCAATGCAGCCACGGGCTTGCACGAATTGCTCAAAGGCCTTGACCCCGGCAAAGACCAGAGCTACTTTTTGCACCGCCTGAACCAACTGCAGCTTTCAAAAACTCTGTTTCCCGTGGGCGAGTTGCACAAAACCGAAGTGCGTCGTGTTGCAGAGGAGATTGGCTTGCCCAATGCCAAAAAGAAAGATTCCACCGGCATCTGCTTTATCGGCGAGCGCCCCTTTCGGGACTTTTTGAACCGCTACATTGCCAAGGAGCCGGGCCTGATCAAAGACGACCAGGGCCGCGTTTTGGGCGAACACGTGGGTTTGAGCTTTTACACGCTCGGCCAGCGCCAGGGCATTGGCATTGGCGGTGTGAAAGCAAAAGGTGCCGCTCTGAAAGCCGTGCAAGCCCTGGGCCAACGTGGCGTGGGCGAACACCAGCCCTGGTTTGTGGCGCGCAAAGACGTGGCGACCAACACCTTGTGGGTGGTGCAAGGGCACGACCACCCTTGGTTGCAATCGCACAGCCTGACTGCGCTTGACGCCAGTTGGGTGGCTGCTGTGCCTGCTGTCCTTGGGACTTATGCCGCCAAAAGCCGTTACCGACAGGCCGACGCTTCTTGCACCCTTGCCCAAGCGACTTTGACCGACTTCACACTGAATTTTGCAGCGCCGCAGTGGGCGGTTACGCCGGGGCAATCAGCCGTGCTGTACCAGGGAGACGTTTGTCTGGGTGGTGGCGTGATTGCGGGCGTGATTACTTCGCGAACAGAGAGCCCAAATCCGCAAACGACTTGAACTCCAGCGCATTGCCGCTGGGGTCTAAAAAGAACATGGTGGCTTGTTCACCCACCTCGCCCTTGAAGCGAACGTAGGGCTCGATGATGAAGTGCGTGCCCACCGCGGTCAGGCTGTCAGCGGCCTTTTGCCACTGGGCCATAGGCAACACCACACCGAAATGAGGAATCGGCACATCATGACCATCGACTGCGTTAGACGGACGGTGCGCCACTTTGCCAGGCACCAAATGGGTCACGATTTGGTGGCCGTAAAAATTAAAGTCAATCCATTCATCGGAGCTTCGGCCTTCGGGGCAGCCCAGCAGCTCGCCATAAAAATGGCGGGCTTCGCTCAGGCTGTGAACCGGAAAAGCCAGGTGAAACGGTGGCAGGGTGGAAGTTGTCATGGGGGGCGCTCAAATCAAAACGGAATGTCGTCGTCCATGTCGTCAAATCCGCTGGCCGACTTGGCGGGCGCAGGGGCTTGGCGCGGGGCTTGGGCAGCGGGGCGCGACGCTGGCGCGGGCCGCGCATAACCTCCGTTGGCAGCACCGCCACCGTCATCATCACCCGCAGGGCCGCCCATGCCTTGGCGGCTGCCCAACATGGTCATTTCGCTCACGTTAATTTCGGTGATGGACTTCTCTGCACCTTCTTTGTCGGTGAATTTGCGACTGCGAATGGAGCCTTCGACATAAATTTGCGAGCCCTTGCGCAGGTACTGCTCGACGATGCCGGCCAGGCCACCCCGGAAGGTCAGCCGGTGCCACTCGGTCAATTCGCGGCGTTCGCCGGTTTGCTTGTCTTTCCAGCTTTCGGTAGTCGCCATCGTGCAATTCGCCACCCGGTCGCCGCTGGGAAAAGTCCGCACTTCGGGGTCACGCCCCAAATTGCCGACGAGTATGACTTTGTTGACAGATGCCATGGTGAATTCCTCTTAAATAGGATCTTAAATTCGATCTTGAATGGCTCAATTATGCGACTTTGGCAGCCCTGCCATTCTTTCACTATGATTGAGGGTTTCCCCGAACCCAACCCGCGCTATTTTGAACTCTCCAACCCCAGGCACTGCCATTGCCACGCCCGCTGGCCTTTCTGTTGAAGAAAAGGCTGAGATCAAAGCCCTTTTGCAAGACGACGATGGCAAATACCTGGCCATGGCCTTGCAGCAGCAAAACATCAGCGTTCGCGGCGCGCGCACCCACAACCTCAAAAACATTGACCTGGACATTCCACGCAATCGCTTGGTGGTGATCACGGGTTTAAGTGGTTCAGGCAAATCGTCGCTGGCCTTTGACACGCTGTACGCTGAAGGGCAGCGCCGCTATGTGGAAAGCTTGTCGACCTACGCTCGGCAGTTTTTGCAGTTGATGGACAAGCCCGACGTCGATGTGATTGAAGGCCTGTCGCCCGCCATTTCGATCGAGCAAAAAGCCACCAGCCACAACCCAAGGTCAACGGTTGGCACGGTCACAGAAATTCACGACTACCTGCGCCTGCTGTTCGCGCGCGCAGGCACGCCGCATTGCCCCGACCACAACTTGCCACTGCAAGCCCAGACAGTAAGCCAAATGGTGGACACCGTGCTGGCGCTGCCAGAAGGCACACGGCTGATGATTTTGGCCCCCTTGGCGCGTGAAAAAAAAGGCGAATTTTTGGACGTTTTTGCCGACATGCAGGCCCAGGGCTATGTGCGCTTTCGGGTGGATGGCCAGCCTTATGAGTTTGACCTGCTGCCCAAGCTCAAAAAAACTGAAAAACACGACATTGACGTGGTGGTAGACCGCATCAAAGTTCGCCATGCCTTGCCCGTGGCGGCACTTGCCGAAGGCGCAGCCCCCACCGCCCCAGCCACCAGCGCAGACCGCAGCGACTTTGACAACACCAAGCAGCGCTTGGCTGAAAGCTTTGAGGCGGCATTGCGTCTGGCCGATGGCCGCGCCCTGGCAATCGAGATGAACAGCGACGTTGCAGGTGCCAGCCCGGCCTCTGCTACGCAGACTGAAGGCCTTGCCAAAACCGAGGGCCAGCCGAGCGCCAAGGAGCATTTGTTCAACGCCAAGTTTGCCTGCCCCATTTGCAGCTACTCAATTTCCGAGCTAGAGCCGCGTCTGTTCTCGTTCAACTCGCCCGTGGGTGCGTGCCCGGCTTGCGATGGCTTGGGGCACCAAGAGTTTTTTGATCCGTCGCGGGTTGTGGCCTTCCCGACGCTGAGTCTGGCCAGCGGTGCCATCAAGGGCTGGGATCGGCGCAACGGCTATTATTTTTCGATGCTGGAGAGCCTGGCCAAGCACTACAAGTTTGACCTGGACGACGCCTTTGAGTCGCTACCTGCTGATGTGCAAAACGCCGTGCTAATGGGTTCGGGCGACGAAGACATCAAATTCAGCTACGTGATGGACTCTGGCGCATCGGTGGGCAAAAAACTGACTAAAAAGCACCCGTTTGAGGGCATTATTCCCAACATGCAGCGGCGCTACCGCGAGACCGACTCGACCCTGGTGCGCGAAGACCTGTCGCGCTACCGCAGCACCCAGCCTTGCACGCAATGCGGTGGCTCGCGTCTGCGCACCGAAGCGAGGCACGTGAAGCTGGGCGAAGGGCCCAATGCCAAAGCGATTTTTGAAGTCAGTCATTCGACTTTGCGCGACTGTTTTGCGTACTTCAATTCGCTGACCATTCCCGGAGCCAAGGGCGACATTGCCGCCAAAGTGGTTCGCGAAATCGGCCTGCGCCTGAAGTTTTTGAACGATGTGGGCTTGAGCTATTTAAGCCTGGACCGCAGCGCCGAAACCTTGAGTGGTGGCGAGTCTCAGCGCATTCGGCTGGCTTCGCAAATTGGCTCAGGGCTGACCGGCGTGATGTACGTGCTGGACGAGCCTAGCATTGGCCTGCACCAGCGCGACAACGACCGCCTGATTGCCACCCTGAAACACCTGCGCGACATTGGCAACAGTGTGATTGTGGTGGAGCACGATGAAGACATGATTCGCGCGGCCGACCACGTGATTGACATGGGGCCGGGTGCGGGTTTGCACGGCGGCCGGGTGATGGCCCAGGGCACGTTTGAACAAGTCAAAGCCAACCCCGACTCGCTGACGGGAAAGTACCTGTCGCAAACTTTGCAAATTGCGGTGCCTACACGACGCACGCCCTGGCTCCCCACTGTCAAATCGACCGAGTCGCCCGACAAATACAAGTCGTCACGCTTTGGCCCCAGCCCGGCGGCTGAAAGGCGCGCCGCCCGCGAGGCGCTGCACCAAGCGACTTTGGGGGACATGCAGGCGCTGCGGGTGATTGGGGCGACAGGGCACAACTTGAAGAGGGTGAACATTGAAATACCCGTGGGCCTGTTCACCTGCGTGACGGGTGTGTCGGGTTCGGGCAAGTCAACTTTGGTCAACGACACGCTGTACGCCGCCGTGGCGCGCACGCTCTATCGCGCGCACGACGAGCCTGCTGCGCACGAGGCGATTGAAGGCATAGAGCACTTTGACAAAGTCATCAACGTCGACCAGTCGCCCATTGGCCGCACGCCGCGCAGCAACCCCGCCACCTACACAGGCCTGTTCACTCCCATTCGCGAGCTGATGGCCGAAGTGCCTATGGCCCGGGAGCGCGGCTATGGTCCAGGGCGTTTCAGCTTCAACGTGGCGGGCGGTCGATGCGAGGCCTGCCAGGGTGATGGCGTTAAAAAAGTCGAAATGCACTTTTTGCCCGATGTTTATGTGCCTTGCGACGTTTGCAAAGGCATGCGCTACAACCGTGAAACGCTTGAGGTGCAATACAAAGGCAAAAACATTGCCCAGGTTTTAGACATGACGGTTGAGGTGGCCTACGCCTTTTTAAGCGCAGTGCCCACCATCGCCCGCAAGTTGCACACCTTGCTGGATGTGGGTTTGTCGTACATCCGTCTCGGCCAATCGGCCACCACTTTGTCGGGCGGCGAGGCACAGCGGGTGAAACTGGCGCTGGAATTGTCTAAACGCGACACTGGCCGCACGCTTTACATTCTGGACGAACCCACCACCGGCCTGCACTTTGCCGACATTGACCTGCTGCTTAAAGTGCTGCACCAGTTGCGAGATGCGGGCAACACGATTGTGGTGATAGAACACAACCTGGACGTCATCAAAACCGCCGACTGGCTGATCGACATGGGCCCGGAAGGCGGCTCAGGTGGTGGCGAAGTGGTGGGGGTGGGCACGCCGGAAGATTTGGCGGCGAATTCGGCGAGCCATACGGGGCGGTATTTGAAGCGGCTGCTTACATGATGGGCATACTCATCCTTTTTTACGAGGTTTTATTGGGACGCTCAGACTGGAAAACACCTAATCAATCTTATCCACGACTTATTTGCAATTGCCTAAAATATCGGCTATGAGTTCTTCAATTCACTTCTCTATCAAGTTCGATGGCCCCGCCTTGGCAAGCCATCAAATGGACGTGCGAGAGTTGGCTCCGGCATTGATAGCGCTGTCCAACTTGCTTGAAGAAGCCAATCGGATCGCGTTTCCCGACTCAGATCAAATCAGAGTTCAAATTAAAGGGAATTTCAAGAGTGGCTCCTTCGGAGTTGATCTAGTCGCACTCCAAACTATTACCAACCAAATTGTGTCCATGCTGACTGGCCCAGGCGCTTCAGCAGCGAGTAACCTAAGTGGAATCCTCCAGGGTTTGGGCATGCTCGGTGCCGTTGGCGGAGGGCTAATTGGTGTGATCAAGTGGCTTCGTGGCAGAAGGCCAAGCTCAATCCGATTGGATGGCGACAAAACAATTTTTGAAATCCAAACATCTGAGGAAATTGATTCTTTTGAAGTCGACTTGGTCGCAGGCAAGCTCTACCAGAGTCGCGTTGTACGTCAGACTTTGTCAAAAGTAATGAAACCTCTCGAGACTGATGGCGTAGATGTATTTGCGTGCGGTGAGGATGGAATGACAGTTGCAACTGTTACAAAAGCGGAAGCACCGTACTTTGAAATGGCTGCTGAAAGCGTCGATGTCGTCTCGGACAGCGTCAGCGAAGGTATCCTCCTCCAGATCGAATCAGCCGTATTTAAAGAAGGCAACAAGTGGCGATTCACTGATGGAGCCAGTTCGTTTTTCGCAGAAATATCGGACGCAGATTTCCTCTCGCGCGTAGAGTCTGGTGTTGAAAGATTTGGCAAAGGTGACGTACTTATTGTCGATCTTCGGCGTGTTCAGAGCGTTACTGACAATGGCCTGAAACTTGAGTACGGTGTCGAGAAAGTTCGCGAACATCGGGCACCACTTCAACGACTCCTGCCCAGCTAGCCCATGTGACTACCGTGCCTGATAAACAGCGTAAGTTGAGTCATTATCAGGTTTGAGCGCTTGTGAAGATTTGGCGGCGAATGGGGTGAGCCACACGAGACGATACTTGACCCAGTTGCTGTAAAGCTTTCGAATATTTCAAATTCACGATCATACTGACCGGCTCGCCGCCTTTGTTGCTCCAAATCCAGCAGTCTGTTAGCCGGAACAGTCAATGTTCAGGCGGAGCTGGTTTCGTATTTGTGCTTTTGCGCATCAGTCACCTGTTTGCACACTTGGTGGTAAAGATTGAAATCGGTGGCCGCGCTGCCGTTGAATCGCCGGACGGCTAGTAACCTTTGATGTTTGCATCGAATTCGTTACCAGCCTTTGGCAATACTTGGAATCCCATTTGTTTCTTGTGGGCGGTATCAAGCCGCTAACACCACCCCCAAGTTTGCAAAATGCGCATCGCTAGTCAGCACCGGTAGCCCATGCCGAATGGCCACGGCGGCGATCAGTGCGTCGGTCAGCGGGATTTGGATACCCTTCGCCCTCAAAACCTGCAAGGCCCGCCCGGCGCTCAGCCAGTCTGGCGGCTCAACCGCCAGCAATGCGACATTGTTGAACAGCAGATCCAATTGGCGCTGCTCTTTCTGGCCTTTCACGCCCTGTAGCAATTCAGCCTGGTTCACGCTGCACATGGCGGCCAAATCGTGCGCCAGCGCGAGCTCCACCCGATCCGCCAGAACGCCGTCGCCGGGCCGCAAAAAATCGATCCAGCCACAGGTGTCGATCAGTACGACCCCCGAGCGGGAGGCGTTGCTCATGCGCGGCGGCCTGGTTGCACGTCACGGTCAATCTCCAGCGCACGCAACTCGCGCCAGTTGTCGGCCATCTCCACTTGGCCACGCAGCGCCAGCACTTTTTTCTTGCGCGACTGCCGCAAATAATCATCCAAGGCCTGCCGGATCGCAGTGACTGCACTGCTTTGGCCTGTGATTTGCATTAAATCTTTAACTTGATTGTCATCAATGGTCAGCGTGGTTCGCATCAATATCTCCGTTGCTTCGCATCACACTAGTATAAACCGGATGCAAAATGTCTCGAAAACTGGTACTTGACAGGATATTTCATCCAGCGGTGATCCACCCCGCTATCGACCCCGTGACACACCCGGCCAACACCGATCCTGCGCCTCATAAGGCGTCAGATGCGCAAATCTACTCAGGCCGACGTCCTGATTTTGGCGCAGCCACTGACTTGATCAGACTGCTTGCTTGATTCACTCGCGCGGTTACAGCGCAGTGAAGCCAGCAATCAAACCCCCGCCGTCGCTTCACTGGTTCTCTTGCTCGCGCGGGGCTTGAGCCACAGTTTTTCAAATCCGTGCCAAGACATGGCCGCCAGAATCACCGTGACGGTCACGGTGGCAAACAACAGGCTTGATTCCCTGAGTGGCGTCATTTTGAACAAGGCCGTCAAGACAATCATGTGCCACAGGTAAATGCCGTAGCTGATTTCGCCCAGATACCTAAAGGGCTTGCTGAACGCATTGACCAACTTCGGCATCGGGCACAGGATGGCGCATGCCAGTAACGCGGCAAACCCGGCGCTTAACAATGTGCGCCAAAAAATCACCATCAAGGGGTAATTCCAGTAGCTGGCGCGCGGCCACAACAACAGCCAAGCGGCACCCAACAAAACTATGGCAGCCGCTGCCCAGGTCAGCATGCGCACGCGGCTGTAGTTCAGGTGGCCCAAGCTTGCCAATTTGGCAAGGGCGATGCCCGCTGCAAACTGGTCCAGCACACCGGGCAGTTGGGTGGAAGCGATCATTTGCACATGCGGACTGACGCTGCCTGCGGGCCACACCAGAACGGTGCCAAACCGCCATGCCACGGCCACACTTGCCCAAACAATGAGCACGTTGACCCAGGATGTGCGGCTTAACCAAGGCGCGGCAAAAAACATCAGTGCGTAAAACTGCATTTCCAGCGCGACCGACCAATTGGGGCCGTTGATGGAGCCATGCGTGTCAGGCCACACATTGTGAACAAACAGCAAATGCATGCCGATGTGCAGCACTGAATTCCACCCCGCCAGCAGCAAGCCGGGTTGAATGAGAAACAAGTAAATCGCCAGTGTGGCCAGGTACAGCGGCACAATTCGCTGGATGCGCCGGGTGCTGTAGTCCTGGCGCCAGGTGCCGCCCCGGGCAAAGCCTTCCATGGCGGTTTTGCCAATCACAAAGCCGCTGATGACGAAAAACAAATCAACGCCGACCCAGCCAATTCTGGGCAAAAGGGCCAGCCCCGACGTGGGAAAACTCTTCCATTCGCCGACTTCGATCACATGGTAAAAAACCACCAGCAACGCGGCAAACCCCCGCAGCACGTCAATGAGCGGGTACTTTTTCATGGGTTAACGGGTGCCACTGTCACTCAATAGGTTTCAATGTCAAGGTGGCTGAAGTGGCTGGGGTCAGAAGCAAATTCAGAACCGCGCTGCCTGCAACTGGTTTCGCGCACGGGTCGCCTCAGCCCTTGCCGCCTGGGCAAAATCATCGCCGTTTGACGCATACAACACCGCCCGCGAGGAGCTAACCACGGTATGCGCGGTGGTTTTGTCAGCTGTGCCGCGCCAACCTGCTTTAACTGAAGCCGCCGCGTCGCCGCCCTGCGCACCGATGCCAGGAATAAGCAAGGGCAAAGTCGGCGCCAAACTGCGCACCCGCTCAATCTCGGCCGGGTAAGTGGCACCCACCACCAAACCGAGCTGGCCGTTCAGGTTCCAAGGGCCTTGCGCGAGTTGCGCAATATGCTCAAACAGCTTGGGCTGGCCCGGCACGTCGGCCAAGCGCTGGTTTTGCAGCTCGTCGCCGCCAGGGTTGGACGTGCGGCACAGCACAAACGCGCCTTTGCCTGGGTATTTTAAAAACGGGGCCATGGCGTCCAGCCCCTGAAATGGCGACAAAGTCACCGCGTCTGCGCCGTAACGCTCAAACGCTTCAACGGCGTACTGTTCGGCCGTGCTGCCCATGTCGCCGCGCTTGGCGTCCAAAATCACGGGCACGTGGGGCGCTGCACGGCGAATGTGGGCGATTAACTGCTCTAGCTGTTCCTCCGCACGGCGGGCGGCAAAGTAGGCGATTTGCGGTTTGTAGGCAATCACCAGGTCAGCAGTCGCATCCACAATGGCGGCGCAAAACTCGAAGATTTTGCTGGCGTCGCCGAGCAGCTTGCCCGGGACCTTGGCGGGCTCGGGGTCCAGCCCGACACACAGCATGGAGGAGTTTTGGCGCTCTGCGGCACCCAGCATTTCAAGAAAGGTCATGCTGGCATTGTAGAAACCACCCTGGGCTGGTGCTCAGGCGGCAGGTTTTACCAGCGTCATTGCCATGCACAAATCGGCCCAGGCTTTGGCTTTTTCTGCCGAATTGCGCAACAGCGCGGTGGGGTGGTAGGTGGCAACCACGGGCACTTGAACCCCCGCGTTGTCGTAAAAGTGAACCTGCCCGCGCAGTTTGCCCAGCGGCAACTGCTGCACGTTGGGAACGGACGCTTGCAGCACCGCGTTGATGCCAAAACGCCCAACCGCCAGAATCATTTTGGGCTGCAACAGTTCGATTTGCCGGCTCAAATACGGCTGGCACTGGGCGATTTCGGCCGCGCTGGGGTTGCGATTGCCCGGTGGGCGGCATTTGACGACGTTAAGCAAAAAGACGTTGTGGTGCCGCGCCAAGCCCATGGCTTTGAGCATGTTGTCCAGCAATTGACCCGATGGGCCTGCAAACGGCTGGCCGGTGTCCTCTTCGCTCTCATCGGGGGCGTCGCCCACCACCAACCAATCGACTTGGGGGGCGAGCGTCGCATCCAACGCGGGCTGGCCCGCGCCAAAAACCGTGGATTTGCGGTTTTCGCAAAGCTGGCAGTCTTGGCAACTGGCCACCGTTTGCTGCAACTCGGGCCAGGTCATGGCACCGATGGCAGCCGCCGAGACGGGTTTGGCGGTGACTTGGGCTATCAATCGCCGCACGGCAGGGTCTTGGGTGACGCGGTTGGCGGGGGGTGCTGTATCAACAGGTCTGCTGGACGTAGTAGTAGCGGCAGCATGAGGAGGCGTGGCAGACGGCGCAACAGAGGCCACGCCGGATGGCCGCGATGGCTCAACGTGCGTCACAACAGGCACTTTGGCAGGCCACCAAACGGGCACTTTCATCTCTTGCAACATGGCACGCTGGCGCTCGTCCAGATCAAGGCTCATGGCACGGCCCTCACAGCTGCTGGCTCATCACAATGGCGTCTTCACGCAGGTTTTGCGGGGCTGGGTAATAGTCTTTGCGCAAGCCGACCCGCCTGAAGCCATTCGCTTGGTAGACCGAAATGGCGCGCAGGTTGCTGACCCGCACCTCCAGCCACAGCCACTGGGCAGACTGTCCGCGCGACCACAGGGCCAGCGCGTCCAGGCAAATTCGGGCCCAGCCCTCGCCCTGGTGCGCGGGGGCGACAGTCAGGTTGAGCAAATGCACCTCTTCAACCCCTTGCATGGCGACAAAATAGGCCAGCAGTTCGTCGTCAGCCCAGAGCAATTGGGCCTGGTAACCCGAATTCAGCGCATCGGTGAAGTTGCCGCGGCTCCAGGGGTGGGCATAGGCGTTTTGCTCGATGCGCATGACGGCGTTGAGCTGGTCGGCGCGATCGGCTTGAAAGGCTTCGAAACGGGCTTCGATGGGGTTGAGAACGGCGCTCATGAAGCCGATTTTAGGGGGCTACGTTCCAATTCGCGTTCTGCCGTGGTTTGGGCGACTTTGTCCCGAATGTAGAGGGGCAGCGCCTGGTCGGCGGGCAGCGCCATGCCTTGAGTTAGCAACTGCGGAGCCAAGCGCAGCATGGCCAGGGCACTGGGCAGGGCAGAAATCGGCGGCAGGCCAAGCGCGGGCAGGCGCGCGCCGTACATGGGCGACGCATTGCCCGCCATGCGCCACGGGTGACTGCCGCTTTGGCTTGAAATTACGGCAGCGGCGCCGTCCAGCAATTCTTCGGGTTTAGACAGCCGATAGTCGCCCTGCTGCGTCCATTGGCCCGATTCCAACGCGTATTGGGCGCTGTAAACCTGGTCCATGCGAGCGTCCAACACCGCAATCACCTGCATCTGCGCAGGGTTGCCCAACTGGTGGCGAGCGTCTTCAGCCACGGCCAGTAGCGTGTCAATGGGCAACACTGGCACGCCTGCGCCCAAGGCCAGCCCTTGCGCGACCGAACACGCCGTGCGCAGCCCCGTGAACGAACCTGGGCCACGGCCAAAGGCGATGGCGTCCAGCTGATTCAGCGTTAAATTGGCTTGCCCCATCAGCTGCAAAATGGCCGGAATGAGGGCCGCAGACGCCTGCGCGCCGCCAGCGCCCGTGTGGTGCCACATTTGCCAATTTGCTGCGGCTGCCCCGCGAGCGACTGCAATCGACAAAACGTCGGTGCTGGTGTCAAAGGCAAGCAGGTTCATGGCGGGAAAAATGAGCTGGGAGGGAGGGCGGCGGATGGAAGGAGCGCAGGCGTCAGTTTGGGTGAATGCTGCGCCAATTGACGAGTGTTTGGTTTAAACTCTATTTGCTATAATTTATATAGCAAACTATGTATATTATTCGAGAGCTAGAGGCCTATTTTATTAAAAATTTGTCGATTTTTAATAAAAAAGAACCTGCAGGTTCTTTTTTGCCAAAAACACCCGAATTTTCAGCCTGCTGATCATTTTGCCGCCACCCCCGCCGCCGCCTTCAACGCAGTGCCGTTCGGTGACGTTTTGGGTGGCGAGTGGGGTGGCGACTGGGGTGGCATTTTAGGCAGCGCTTCAGGCACTGTTTTGCCAGCCGACGCGGCCTTGGGCGAGCGCACGCCAAACAAAATGCCGCAAGTCACCAGCGCCAAGCCGACCCACAAGTTCCACGACAGCGGCTCGCCCAAAAAGTAAACGGCACCCAAGGCCGACGAACCCGGCACGATGGCGGTGAACATGGTCGAGCGCACCGGGCCAAAGTACTGAATCATGCGGGTGAAGGTGATGCCTGAAATCACCACCGAACCACAGCCCTGAAAAAACATCTGAAACAGCGCATCGCCCACCGGAGCCGTCAAAAAGTGGCTGGGCACTGCCTTCAGGGCGATCAGCAAGCCGTACACCGGCACGTAGGTCATGAACGCAAACACGGTGATGGCGATGGTGGCGCGCACCGCGTCCAGCGCGTATTTGCGGGCTAACACGCTGTACAAAGACCAGCACAGCGCGGCCGTCATGAAGAGCACGTCGCCCTTCCAGACCGAGCCACCGTCAAAGGCGTGCAGCAAACTGCTGCCACCCACCATCAAATCGCCCGTGACGATCAACACCAAACCCATCACCCGGCTGGTGGTCAGGTGTTCGCGCAGCAGCCAAACGGCCAGCAAACTGGTCCAAAACGGCAAGCTGCCAGGCATCAAAACCGAGGCATGCGCCGCCGGGGCGTAGACAAATCCGGTGTACGCCAGCATGCCGTACAACAAACCGCCGACTGAGCCCACCGTCGCGGTGATGCGCAATGACAGCGGCGAAAAGCCAAACAAAGACGCCTCTCGGTTCGGCAAGGGGTTTGAATTGGCCTGGCCCAAGTTAGCGCTTGCTTCTGCTTTAAGCGCCCGATCACGACGAACCAACCACCAGCCCCACGGCAGCAGCACCAAACCTGCGCCAATGATGCGGGCCATCACAATGTCAAACGGCGTGAGCACCGCACCGCGCGCCGGGTCTGTGGTGGCCCTGGCGACAATGATGAACGACGTCCAAATAATGACCGTGATGACTGCCGCCAGAATGCCGATGGTTCTGGGCGTGAGACTTCTTAACAATCGCATGCTTCGATTATCGACGCAGGGAGCTTTTGGCGCAGGGCGCGGGAGCGGTGGGAGCTATGGGGGCGGTAGACTTGGGCCGCATGTCCAGCTTACGCAGTCTTTATTTGCTTTTTTGTCGCTTCAATTCCGCGAGGGAAGCTCTGCATAACTCCCAGACCGGGAGGATTGAGAGACGGGTTTTGAGAAAGTTCATCGGCATTTTGCTGGTGTTTCTGGCGACTTTTGGCCCCGCCGCCATGGCCCAAACCCTGCCGCCCGAGGTAGACGCAGCCCTGGCCCGCGCCAAAGTCCCGCGCGATGCAGTCACCATTTTTGTCACTGAGGTGCAGCCACGCGCTGGGCCTCGATTGAGCCACCGAGCGAACGTGCCGGTGAACCCGGCGTCCGTCATGAAGTTGGTCACCACTTACGCCGCGCTCGATTTGCTGGGCCCCGCCTTCACCTGGACGACGCCGGTGTACGTCGAAGGTGCGGTGCGCGACGGCACGCTGTTTGGCAACCTGTACATCAAAGGCCAGGGCGATCCCAAACTGGTGTCAGAACGGCTTTGGCTGCTGCTGCGCCGCCTTCAGGGGCTTGGCGTCAAAACCATCGCGGGCGACATCGTGCTGGACCGCAGCGCCTTTGAGAACGTCGAAATCGACCCCGCCACCTTCGACGGTGAACCCCTGCGCCCCTACAACGCCGCGCCCGATGCCTTGCTGCTCAACTTCAAATCGGTTGTGATGACTTTCGTGCCCGACCGCACCGCCAACTTGGCCCAAGTGCAGTTCGAGCCGCCGCTGGCTGGCGTGCAGATGCAGCCCAGCGTGCCTTTGTCAAATGGCGATTGCGGCGACTACCGGGCGGCGCTAAAAGCCGATTTTTCGGACCCCGCCGCGATTCGTTTCAATGGCGTGTACCCGGCCAACTGCGGCGAACGGGTGTGGGCCACCGCCTATGTCGACCCCAAAAACTACGCCAATCGCGCGATCGAAGGCATGTGGCGCGAAATGGGTGGCAAGCTGGCAGGCACCGTGCGCGATGGCCGCGTGCCCGCAACGCTGGTCAAGCCCGCGTTCGAAGTGACCTCGCCGTTTTTGCCCGAAGTGATTCGAGACATCAACAAATACAGCAACAACGTGATGGCGCAGCAGCTGTTTTTGACCCTGAGTTTGCAAACCAAGGCAGCCAGCAGCGCAACCACTGGAACAGGTGCGCCCATTGCCACGCTTGCCGCATCGCGTGAAGTCGTGCAGCGCTGGTGGCGCAACACCATCAGCGCGGACGACGCGCCGGTGCTGGACAACGGCTCGGGTCTGTCGCGCATCGAACGCATCAGCGCCCAGGCTTTGGGCAGGTTGCTGCAAACCGCCTACGCGTCGCCCGTCATGCCCGAACTGATGTCGTCATTGCCCATCAGCGGGGTAGACGGCACTTTGCGCCGCGTTCGGGGTGCCGCTCGGGGCAGTGCGCACCTGAAAACCGGCAGTTTGCGCGATGTGGCCGGGGTGGCGGGCTACGTGCTGGCTAACAGCGGTAAACGTTATGTGCTGGTGATGATCGTCAACCACCCAGCGGCCAACGCCGCTCGACCAGCCTTAGACGCTTTGATGGATTGGACAATGAAAGACAATTGAAAGCATGATTTCAACCGACACCATCGGCTACGTGGCCGCCGTCCTGACCACCGGTAGTTTTTTGCCCCAAGCCTGGCACACTTTTCAAACCCGCGACGTCAGCGGCATATCGCTGGGCATGTACAGCGCGTTCACCCTGGGCATCGTGCTGTGGCTAGTCTATGGCCTGATGCTGGGCGCCTGGCCGATGATTGTGGCGAACGTCATCACCTTGGCGCTGGCAGTGACGATATTGGGGATGAAGTTGCGGTACAAGTCGCCTGAGCAGGGTGGTGGATCAAGCCGCTAACGCTTTCAAATCAACCAGCTGAAGCCTGCGAATTGACCTGCTGACGCCCGCGGTTCAACCAGCTGACGCACGCGTCAGGCGATCCCGCACGCCGTCCCACTCTGGCGCTGCGGGTGGCGTTTCTACCCAAATCAGCTTCACGCCTTGGGCATCAAAATCACGCAGCACGGCAAAAAGCTGTTGGGCGGTGGCGACGGCGTCGTCCGGCATGCGACGGCGCAGCACACCGGATGAACGGCTTTTGAGAATGGCGCGGGAATAGGTGGCAATCACGGGTTGCGCCGAAGACCCGGCCTGCCCAGGCTGCGCGTTGACTTTGCCATCCACGTCGCCGCCCAGCAAATCCAATGCACTTTGCAGGGCTTTGGCAGTCATTAAGCGAAGCTTGGCGTTGGGCGCGTAATGCGATTCCAGCGTGCCCGAGGCGCGTGGCGCTGGGCCTAAGTTCATGCCCAAGTTCGAGGTGCCGTTGGAAGTGCCGTTCGAAGCTTTGTTAGAGGCATGATTCGAGGTCGATGTCGCAGCAGAACGCGCAGCAAATTCGTCGCTCAAAAGCACCGGCTGACCGCAAGCCGCCTGCAATTGCGCACGGCTGATGTGCCCCGGGCGCAAAAGCACGGGCACGCCCCGGGTGCAATCGACAATCGTGGATTCGATGCCAACCTCGCACGGGCCACCGTCCAAAATCAGCAAATCTGCGCCCATTTCGCTTTGCACGTGGGCGGCCGTGGTTGGGCTTACCCGACCAAACTGGTTGGCGCTGGGGGCCGCCAGCCCCCAAACCGGCGGTGTTTGGGCCGCCAACGACTGCAACAGCGCTTGAGCCACTGGGTGCGACGGGCAACGCAAACCAATGCTGTTTTGCCCACCAGCTGACGCGGCTGCCACGCCCGCGCGGCGCGGCAATATCAGCGTGAGTGGCCCGGGCCAAAAGGCTTCCATCAGTCGCATGGCAAACAACGGCAGATCATTGGCAAAATGCGCGACGGCTGCGGCGTTTTGCACATGCACGATCAGCGGGTGGTTGCTGGGGCGGCCCTTGGCGGCAAATATCTTGGCCACTGCCGCGTCGTTACAAGCGTCGGCCGCCAGGCCGTAAACGGTTTCAGTGGGCAGGCCCAACAGCGCCCCAGCGGTCAATTCTGCGGCAGCGGCGGCAATTGATGCGCTTTGCTGCCCCGGCAAAATCACGGGGCAAGCCCCAGCAGTTTGGCGACCTTCTTGGCCGTGGCGCGGACCTCTGCCACGGTGGCACCGGTGATGTTCAAGTGGCCCATTTTGCGGCCCTCGCTAGCTTTAGTCTTACCGTACAAATGCAAATGGGTGCCCGGCAGTGCCAACACCTGATCCCAGGCAGGGGCTTGCTCGCCCGTCCACAAGTCGCCCAGCAAATTCAGCATGATGGCGGGGCTGTGCTGGCGTGGCTGGGTCAGTGGCAGACCTGCCAAGGTGCGCACTTGCAGCTCAAACTGCGACACGTCGCAGGCGTCCATGCTGGCGTGGCCGCTGTTGTGCGGGCGCGGCGCGATTTCATTCACAACCAGCTTCAATTTGGCTTTTTCGTCTTTGATCACAAAAAACTCGACGCACAGCACGCCAACGTAATTCAGCTCAGTTGCTATTGATTTAGAAGCAATAATCGCTTGTTTGGCGAGAGCCAGGGGCAAATTTTGCTTAAAAAGCTCGGTTTTAGCCAAAATTCCGTCGACATGGGTATTCAAATTAACCGGCAGGTTCACTATTTGCCCGTCACGCCCCCGCGCCACAATCACCGAGCATTCCGCGTGCAGGGCCAGTTTTTTCTCTAAAACACAGGGTACTTTTTTAAGCGAAGCCCAGGCTGCCAACAAATCAGCGCGGGTTTTGACGCGAACCTGGCCCTTGCCGTCGTAGCCCATTTGCGCGGTTTTCAAAATGCCTGGCAACAAACTGCTGCTAGCTGCGGCCACATCGTCAGCGGTTGCTATCACCGCGTAGGGTGCGCAAGCCACGCCGCAGCGCCCAAAGTGGGCTTTTTCAGCGCGGCGGTCTTGGGCAATGCGAACCGCGTCAGCGGACGGGGAGACGTTGGTACTCTGGGCCAGAGTGATCAGGGCCGCTGCGGGCACATTTTCAAATTCGGTGGTAACGGCGTGGCTGCATTGGGCCAAGGCCGCCAAGCCTGCTGGGTCCAGATAATCGGTCTGAACATGGTGGTGGCTGATCCCGCCCGCAGGACTCAGCCCGTCAGGGTCCAACACTGCGGTATCGAACCCCAAGGCCTGTGCAGCCTGAACAAACATGCGGCCCAACTGCCCACCACCCATCACGCCCAAAGTCGCCGTTTGACCCGCGACTGAGGCACCGGGCAAAAGGCACAAGCCAGCGGCTTTTAATTTTGTTTTTTTCACGGGAGGCATAGCGAGCAAAGGTTAGGGGGCTGGCGAAGGCCGGCAAGCTTTGGCAGAGTTTGGCAGTGCCTCCAACCGTTCACAAAACCGGCGGCAAGCTCATGTCACGCGCAGTTTGCGTTTGGGCCGCCCTGAATTCATCCAATTTACCGCGCAAAGCTGCGTCGTTCACGGCCAACATGGCCACAGCAAACAAGGCCGCGTTAGCAGCGCCTGCATCGCCAATGGCAAAGGTGGCAACCGGCACTCCTTTGGGCATTTGCACAATGCTATGCAAGGAATCAACGCCGTTCAAATGCTTGCTGGCAACGGGTACGCCCAGCACCGGCACCGTGGTTTTAGCGGCCAGCATGCCCGGCAAGTGGGCGGCACCGCCGGCGCCTGCAATGATGGCCACCAAGCCACGCGCTACGGCAGATTCTGCATAGGCAAACATATCGTCCGGCATGCGGTGGGCAGACACGACCTTGGCTTCGTAGGAAATGCCGAAGTGCTGCAAAATTTGCACCGCGTTTTGCAGGGCGTCCCAGTCTGAGCGTGAACCCATCACCACGCCGACCTTCACATCGGCATTGGTATTGGCCTTGGCGGAGACCTTAGCCTTAGCTTGAACCTTGGGCTCAGGCTTTGGCTTAGGTTTAGGTTTGGGCTTAAGGCCAGCTTGTGAATTTTTCATACTTAAAATGAGAAGTGCCGCGTTTTCGAAACCGCGATGGCTGCGGACGGTTCCGCAAAACCTCCATTTTACTTTTTCACCTCGAGCTTGCTCTAATGATCAATGTCACTGTCGAAAATTTTGATGCCGAAGTCATCGAAGCGTCTGCCACCATCCCGGTGTTGGTTGATTTTTGGGCGCCGTGGTGTGGCCCTTGCAAGGTGATTGGCCCGCTGCTGGAAAAAATAGAAACTGACTACGCAGGCCGCTTTAAATTGGTCAAAATTGACTCTGACCAAGAGCAAGAGATTAGCCAAGCCTTTGGCATTCGAAGCATCCCCACCTGCGTGCTGCTGGTGGGTGGCAAGCCTGTCGACGGATTCACGGGCGCGCTGCCCGAAAGCCAGATCAAGGCGTTTTTGGACAAGCATATAGCGCCCGCCGACGTGCTGGAAGCCGAAATCACAGCCGTCGAGGTGACGGACGCACCCGCTGCAGACGACCCGGCTGCCCTGCGCGAAGCGCTGCACCAAGCCATGCTGAAAAGCCCCGACAACGAGGGCGCGCGGTTCGACTACATCAAACTGCTGCTCATTGAAGGCCAAACCGACGACGCCAAAGTTGCCTTTGCTCCTGTGATTGCCAAGGCCGCCCATGTGCGCAAGTTTGACACCTTGCAACGCTGGATGAACGCGATTGACTTTGCCTTTGACCGTAGCGAACTAGCGACAGCCAGCAATGACTTTGACGCCAAAATTGCCTTGAACAAGCGCGATTTTGACGCCCACTTTGGCAAAGCCCAAGTGCTGATGGCGCACCAGCAATGGGTGGGCGCAATGGACGAATTGCTTGAAATTTTGATGCGAGACAAAGCCTGGAGCCAAGACTTGGCTCGCAAAACTTTCATCGCCATTCTGGACATTATTGAGCCCCCTAAAGTGAAAGTGGCCGATGGCCAAATTCCACCCGTTGACCCCACCGTCGCCACCTACCGCCGCCGCTTGAGTAGCGTGGTCTTGAGCTAAAACAAGCTAGCCGCCGCGCGCCTACGCTGTCAGCCGCTGCAAGGCTTCCTGGTATTTGGCGGAGGTTTTGGCGATCACCTCATTGGGCACACGAGGCGCAGGCGGCGTTTTGTTCCAGGGTTTGCCGTCAATTTGCACTTGCTCTAGCCAGTCACGGACAAACTGTTTGTCGTAACTAGGTGGGTTCAGGCCTTGCGCAAAACTGGCCTGGTAGCTCTCGGCTGGCCAAAAACGCGACGAATCTGGGGTCAAAACCTCGTCCATCAAGGTCAAAGTGCCGTCAGAGTCCAAGCCAAATTCGAATTTGGTGTCGGCAATGATGACGCCCTTGGTCAAGGCAAAAGCGCTCGCCGCAAGGTAAAGCTGGAGGCTGATGTCGCGGATGCGGGTTGCCAAATCCAAGCCAATCATGTCAACCGTCTGCTCAAAACTGATGTTTTCGTCATGGTCGCCCACCGCCGCTTTGGCAGCCGGGGTGTAGATTGGCTGCGGCAGTTTGGACGCATTTTGCAAGCCCGCTGGCAACTTGACGCCACACACCGCGCCGTTGTGCTGGTATTCCTTCCAGCCACTGCCCGCCAGGTAGCCCCGCACTACCGCCTCCACCGGCAAGGGCTTGAGGCGTTTGACCAGCATCGAGCGGCCAGCGACTTGGGGCACTTCACCCGCTGTGACCACGCTTTCAGGCGCATCCCCAGTGAGATGAATTGGGCAAATATTCAAGCCCTTGGGGCCGAGTTTGTCAAACCAAAACAGTGCCATTTGCGTCAAAAGAGCGCCTTTGCCGGGAATGGGTTCGCCCATGATGACGTCAAAGGCGCTGAGTCGGTCACTGGCGACCATCAAAATGCGGTCGGTGCCCACGGCGTAGTTGTCGCGGACTTTACCGCGGGCAAGAAGCGGCAACGAGGTGAGGGTGGAGGTGTGCAGGGACAGTGACATGGGGAAAAGTGAGCAGGTTCAATCAAGCGGTTTTAATCCCGCGGTTTCAGTTCAGCAACGCTATTACAACAGCTTCAAAAGCGGCTCTATTCGGGCTATAGCGTCAAAATCGCGGTCCCGCGCCAGCAAAGGTAAGTCGGCCTCTAGAGCGCAGGCCGCCACAACACAGTCAATGGGCGAGCGAACGGTAAGCCCTTGCCAGCGGCACCGGGCGTACAGCAAGGCGGCTTGGCGGTGAATTTCGGTGACGTCTTCCGGTTCAAAAACCGGCAATTGATCCAACTCTTTTTGAAGCCGAACATAGTGCAAAGGTGACTTGGCACCTTGCAACAATTCTTGCAGCACCACAGCTGGCATTAGCAAAATACCACCAGCTCGCAAAGTCTGGTTGATGGTGCGGTCTGCGTTGGTACCCGATGCGCGAAGGTATTCAATCCACGCCGACGTGTCGACGATCATCGCTTTTTAGGCAAGCCGCGTTTGACCGAAATTTGTTTGCCCGACGACTTAGCACCCCCCACTAGGGCCGTCACAACGTAGGGCGCCCGGTCTTGCGCGACCATCAAAGGCTCAATTGGGTGAATTTTGCAAGCTTCGTCAGGGTCATAGTCGTCTGCGAGCATGCCCGCGCCCCGCAAAGCCAAAAGGCCAGAGTAATCGGGCTTACGCACAAATGCCTTCAGCGCCGCTTCAACCGCCGCCTTTTTGGTGGTGACGCCCGCGCGCACCATGGCCTTCGCGATGAGTTCGTCGTCTAAAACAATGTTGGTTCGGGTGTTCACTTTTTTGCACTCAAAATCGATACACATTGAATGTGTATAGCCCGATTATGCCGCAAATTTTAAAGACCTCGCAAGCTCAAAAAACCACTGAAAAACCCCGCCGGGCTTGCGCTAGGGCGGGGCTTAAGGTGAGGCGAGGCTCAAACCAAAGTGGGGTTCGGTCGGCCGAGGTTTTCGAGCGATTTACTGCACCACCTGCGCCAGTTCTCCGCGCGCATACTGCCCTGCAACCACCTGCAAGCTATGACCTTTGATTTTGGCACCCTGGCCTTCGCAGCCGAATTGCAGATAGCGCTGTTTGCAAATTTGCTTGGCGGCTTCGCGGGCGGGCTTTAGCCAGTCGCGCATGTCAAATTTGTCGGGGTTTTGCGCCATGAATTTGCGCACGGCGGCGGTCATGGCCAGGCGAATGTCGGTGTCGATGTTGATTTTGCGCACGCCGAATTGAATCGCTTTTTGAATCTCTTCCACCGGCACGCCATAAGTTTCGCGCATGTTGCCGCCAAATTCGTTAATGATCGCCAGCAGGTCTTGCGGCACACTGCTGGAGCCGTGCATGACCAAATGCGTGTTGGGAATGCGTTTATTGATTTGCTTGATGCGCTCAATCGCCAAAATGTCGCCCGTGGGCTTGCGCGTGAATTTGTACGCGCCGTGGCTGGTGCCAATGGCAATGGCCAGCGCGTCCAGCTGGGTGCGCTGCACAAAGTCTGCCGCTTGCTCGGGGTCGGTCAGCAATTGCTCCATGGTCATGGTCGAATCGGTGCCGTGGCCGTCTTCTTTGTCGCCTTTCATGGTCTCCAAGGAACCCAGGCAACCCAATTCGCCCTCGACCGTCACACCAGTTTTGTGCGCCATGTCCACCACTTTGCGGGTCACTTCAACGTTGTATTCGTAACTGGCAATGGTTTTGCCATCGCCTTCGAGTGAACCGTCCATCATGACCGAGCTAAAACCCAAATTAATCGCGCCTTGGCACACATCCGGGTTTTGGCCGTGGTCTTGGTGCATGACGAGCGGAATATGCGGAAACGCCTCAATGGCGGCGGCTATCAAATGCTTGATAAACGCCTCGCCCGCGTACTTGCGCGCACCCGCGCTGGCCTGCAAAATCACCGGCGCGCCCACCTCATTGGCCGCCTCCATCACCGCCTGAACCTGCTCCAGGTTGTTGACGTTGAACGCCGGGATGCCGTAGCCATTCACAGCCGCGTGGTCGAGCAGTTCACGCATTGAGACGAGTGCCATTTGAAGTCCTTGGGAAGTTGGAAGCTGGTGAGCAAGGTTCGAAACCGCCCTTTGGTAACCGGGTGGTAACTTTTTGCTGATGGGCGTATTTTAGGGGTTGAGGGTTTGGCGGGGGCTTGCTTGTTATTCCCTGCATCCGATCCGCGCGCCGACCGGGCAATGTGACCAGATGCTATGAATGCCTCCCTCCTCACGGGGACACCGTGGAAGAGGGAAACATCGCAAAGCAACTGGAGCACACATGGCCACTCAAACACGCACGCAGGCTGACGCGCACCGGGCAGTCCAACAACCCCAACAGCC
>JANPCR010000196.1:0-10294 GCA_031431035.1 Rhodoferax sp. | reverse complement strand
TGATACAACAGCGGAGGTGGTCATTTCAGCGTCACCCTTGGGTCAACAAACTTGTACAGAACATCGGTGATCAGATTGATCACCATCGTGAGAAATGCGAGGTAAACGGTGGCCGCCTGAATCACCGGGTAATCGCTTCGGTTCACTGCCACCAAAATCTCGCGGCCCAATCCGGGGATCGAGAAGAAAACCTCGATCAGAAACGAGCCAATGAACACACCAGGCAATTGCGTGGCGACGTTGGTCAAGATCGGAATCATCGCGTTGCGCAGCACATGCTTGAGCAGGATGGTGTTTTCCGTGACGCCTTTTGCGCGGGCGGTGCGCACGTAATCCTGGCCAATTTCGTCCAGAAAGAAACTGCGGTACAGGCGAGTTTGCGGGGCCAAGCTCACCAGCACCGCCAAAATAACGGGCAGCGGCGCGTAGACGGCCAAGTTTTTCCAGACGCTGTTGCTCCAGCCTTGCACCGGGAACCAGCCTAGCAAGAAGCCAAAAACATACTGGCCAACGATGATGTAGACCAAAAAGCTGATCGAAAGCGCCACCGTGGTGATGATCATGATCGCGCGGTCGGTCAAGCTGCCGCGCACGTAGGCCACCGCCAATCCCGCGAGGATGGCAAGAACCACCTCCAGCACCAAGATGGGGATCATGATGTTGAGCGTGGCAGGCAGGCGGGTGGCGAAGTTGTTGGAGATCGCCTCGTTCGTCGTCCAGCTCTTGCCCCAGTCAAAAGTGAAGATTTGCTGGATGAACAGCCAGAGCTGTTCCCACACTGATTTGTCCAGACCCAACTGAGCCCGCAAACTGGCGATGCGGGCCGGTGAGGCGTTGAGGCCCGCCATCACCTCGGCTGGGTCACCGCCGAAGAATTTGAACAAAAAGAAGACCAGCAGGATCACACCGAGCAGGGTGGCGATCATCTGCCAGAGGCGTCGCAAAATGTAAGAAAGCATATGTGTCTGACTCGGGGAAACGCCCATGGATAATACCGACGGGTGGCATTATGCTTGCTAGAGTTTGATTGGGCATTGGGAGTTGCTACTATGAAAATGAAGTATCTGCGAGTGGTTTTTGCGTTAGGGATATGGTTTTTGGCGATCAATGTTGCGCATGCACAAACCAAGCCAGCGCAAAAGGTGCTGCGCTACGCGTTCCAAGTCGCTGAAACAGGTTTTGACCCTGTCCAAGTTTCTGACCTGTATTCCCGCATCGCTACAGGCAATATTTTCGAATCGCTGTACGAGTACGATTATTTAGCTCGCCCGGTGAAGATCAAGCCGATTCTGGCCGAGGGCCTGCCGGTCGTCACCGATGATTTTCGAACCCACACGATCAAGATCAAACCCGGAATTTACTTTGCCGATGATGCCGCGTTTGGCGGTAAAAAGCGCGAACTGACGGCGCAGGATGTCGTTTACACCTACAAGCGCTTTTTCGACCCCGTCAACAAAAGCCCGACTTACTCTGACATGGAAGAAGAGGGATTCGTAGGCATGGCGGAACTGCGCGCGGCTTCCGAAAAGCCTGGCGCTAAGTTCGACTACGACAAGGAGGTGCCCGGCATTCGTGCGGTGGATCGCTACACGGTTCAATTCCGCACAGAGAAGATTCGGCATCGCCTTATCTACCGCCTGGCTGACCCTGGCACCCAGGGCACAGTGGCGCGTGAAGTGGTTGAAAAATACGGCGACAAAATCATGGAGCACCCGGTTGGAACCGGGCCTTTCAAACTCGACGTGTGGACGCGGTCTTCCAAAATGACCTTGGGCAAAAACCCCAATTACCGTGAAGTTTTTTATGAGGCCGAGCCCCCGGCTGACGATGCCAAATCGCAAGCGATTTACAAACAAATGAAGGGCAAGCGCCTGCCTATGATCGACCGGGTTGAGGTCTCGGTGATTGAAGAAATTCAACCGCGCTGGCTGTCCTTTTTGGGCAATGACCAGGATCTGATGGAGCGTTTGCCCAATGCATTCGCCTATCAGGCGATCCCCAACAACCAATTGGCCCCCAATCTGGCTAAAAAGAAAATAGGTATGGAGCGCGTACCCAACCCAGACGTGACGGTGACCTATTTCAATATGGAGAACAAGATGTTGGGCGGCTACACGCCTGAAAAGGTTGCGCTGCGCCGGGCGATTTCGTTGGCCTACAACTCCGAAGAAGAAATTCGCTTGCCCAGGCGCAATCAGGCTATTCCCGCGCAGGGGCCGATTCAGCCGACCACGTATGGGTTTGATCCCAAATTCAAAACCGAAATGAGCGAGTTCAACCGCGCCCGCGCATCGGCGCTGTTCGACATGTATGGGTATGTCGATAAAAACGGCGATGGCTGGCGCGATATGCCCGACGGTTCGCCGTTGGTGCTGGAATACGCGACATCGCCTGATGCTGCATCGCGCGAGTTGAACGAAATCTGGAAAAAAAATATGGATGCGGCCGGCATCAAAATCATCTTCAAAACTGCCAAATGGCCAGAAAATTTGAAGTCGGCCAGGGCTGGTAAATTGATGATGTGGGGCTTAGGGTACAGTGCCTCCACACCTGATGGCTCGGGGGCCCTGGGTTTGGCCTACGGCCCAGCCAAAGGTGAGGGCAATTTGTCGCGCTTTGCCAATTCAGAGTACGACAAACTCTATTTGCAGCAAGCTGTGATGGCAGACAGCCCAGAGCGGCTCGCGATCATGCAACGGTTGGTTAAAATTATGGTGGCGTACATGCCCTACAAATTTTCAACCCACCGCATTTTGACGGACATGACCCAGCCCTGGCTTTCGGGCTATCGGCGCCACCCAGTTGCCAGAGAATTTTGGCAGTACGTGGACATTGACACCAGCAAGCTGCCTTGATGGGCCCCTGAACATTGGCATTTCGTAGCTCTGTCCCGGAGCGTCGACGCGTTTTGCTTTGCCCCTCAATGGGCTGAGTCAAATCGCAGTACCCGTCCGCCAAATCACCGTTAAATGCGTTGAATTCGCAGGGCCTTAAGGCCATCGGCTGGCGCCAGAGTTCTGCAAATCGCCTTTCGCTACAATTTTCGATTGACTACCCGGAGGATTTCCATGGTTCACACGTCCCCAAAAACCATTCTTAGCGCAGCTTTGGCATTGACATTGGTAACCGCCGGTTTTGCCAGCTTGGCGGCCATCATTCCGCCTGGCGTGCAATTGCACCCGACGCAAACGCTGATTCGCAATAACGGTTCAGAACCTGAAACCCTGGATCCGGCGCTTGCCGAGTCGGTCGGTGCCAACAACTTGACCCGCGACCTGTTTGAAGCGCTCACCTCCAACGACGGCGCTGGCAAAACAGTGCCTGGCATCGCTGAAAGCTGGAAGCAAACGGATTCCACCACTTGGGTCTTCAAACTGCGGGCCAACGCCAAATGGTCGAATGGTGACCCTGTCACCGCCGACGATGTCGTGTTTGGCATTCGGCGGTTTTTAGACCCCAAAACAGCGTCAACCTACGCCTCAACCTTTGGTGTCTTTTTGCTCAATGGCGCGGCTATTGTCAAAGGAACCAAGCCACCGAGTGACGTGGGCGTCAAAGCGGTTGACAAGCTGACGGTTGAGGTCAAAACGGCATTCCCCGTTAGCTTTTTGCCGGCGTTGATGAGCAACAACAACCTGGGGCCAGTGCACAAGGCGTCGATGGAAAAGGCGGGTAAAGACTGGACCAAGCCTGGCAACCTGGTGAGCAATGGGGCTTATGTCTTGAAAGAATGGCAGGTGAACAACCGCGTCGTGATTGAGAAAAACCCGCAATATTGGGACGCCGCCAACGTGCAGTTAACCAAAGTGACCTACCTGCCGGTTGAAGATGGCCATGCCGACGTGAAGTTGTTTGAATCGGGCGAGAACGAGTTTGTCTACCAGTTGCCGCCCGGTACGTTTGAAGCCATGAAGGCCAAGTACCCTAAGGAAATTCGCAATTCGCCAATCATTGGTTTGCGCTATTACTCGTACCAAACCCAAAACCCGACCTTCAAAGATGTGCGGGTTCGCAAAGCTTTGTCCATGGTGCTGGATCGCAAAATTTTGTCTGAACGCGTGACCGCCGACGGCCAAGCGCCTGCGTACAGCGTGATTGTGGCCGGTGTTGAGGGGGCTGACGTCACCCCATACGACTGGGCCAACTGGCCGATGGACAAAAAGGTTGCTGAAGCCAAAAAGCTGTTGGCCGAAGCAGGTGTTAAACCCGGCGCGAAATTTGTGTTTTCGTACAACACCAGCGAGTACCACAAGAAAATGGCTGTGTTTGCAGCATCGGAATGGAAGACCAAGCTGGGCTTGAACATTGAAACTGAAAGCATGGAGTTCAAGGTGCTGCTCAAAAAGCGCCATGACGGCACTTTTGAAATGGCCCGCAATGGCTGGTTGGCAGACTACAACGACGCCACCTCGTTTTTGGCATTGATTCGCTGCGACTCGGATCAAAACAACAACTTCAACTGCAACCGCAAAGCCGAAGCGCTGATTGAACAAGGTTCGCAATTGACAGACCCGGTGAAACGCAAGGCCTTGCTGACTGAAGCCTCGAAAATGATCATGGAAGATTACCCCATCATCCCACTGGTGCAGTATTCATTGCCGCGTTTGGTGAAAGCTTATGTGGGTGGCTACTCCACCGAAAACGCGCAAGACCGGTTTCGCTCCAAAGACTTCTACATCATCAAACATTGAAGTAGGCGCTGATGTGGTCGTACACCCTGCGCCGGGTTTTGGCGACGTTGCCCACCATGCTGGTGGTGATCTCGGTTTGCTACTTGCTGCTGCACCTGACGCCGGGCGGGCCGTTTGACTCTGAGCGCAAGGTGTCTGCGGCCGTACTGGCCAATTTAGAGGCCAAATACCATTTGGATTTGCCTCTTTGGCAACAGTACCTTTATTACCTGAAGGGCCTGCTGCAGGGTGACTTGGGGGCGTCGTTTCGCTACGCGGATTGGTCTGTCAACGACCTGGTGGCCAAAGCGCTGCCTGTATCCCTTTTGATTGGCGGCGGCTCTCTGGTGATATCGCTTTTCATTGGTGTGGCTTTGGGTATTGCAGCAGCACTGCGGCACAACAGCGCGGTGGATCACTTTGTCATGCTGATTGGCAATATTGGCAGTGCTTTTCCGAGCTTTGTGATTGGCCCGGTGCTGATCATGGTTTTCGCCATTTGGCTTGGTTGGTTGCCTGCGGGCGGTTGGAACGACATGCAGTTGCGTTACGCGGTGCTGCCTGTGGCGCTGCTGACTTTCATCAACGTGTCGACCATTGGGCGCGTGATGCGGGGCAGCCTGATTGAAGTGATGCACAGCAATTTCATTCGCACCGCAAGGGCCAAGGGCCTGCCCACCCGTGTGGTGGTGCTGCGCCATGCGCTCAAACCTGCGTTACTGCCCGTGGTGTCGGTCATTGGCCCGCTGGCGATTTCGTCAATCACGGCTGCATTGGTGACGGAAACCGTATTTTCCTTGCCTGGGCTTGGCAAGTTGATTGTCAACGGCGCTGGCAACCGCGACTACACCCTGGTGTTGGGGTTGGTGGTGTTGATCACCGTTTTGGCGGTGATGTTGAACCTGTTGGTTGACCTGGCCTACGCCTGGCTTGACCCCAAGATTCGGTACTGAGACGGGCGAATGAACAAACTGATCTTGCCCGGTAAAAATGATGCCTTGGTTGCCATGCTGGCCGACACGGGCCTGCCAGCTCAAGCGGCTTTGGGTGCTGGGCGCAGCCTGTGGGCGGACGCACGCAGGCGATTTTTACGCAATCGTGCAGCGGTGGTGAGCCTGGCTTTGTTGCTGCTGATCGCTGTGGCCTGTTTGGTCGGCCCTTGGATGCTGCCACATGCTTTTGACAGCGCTGACTGGGACGCCATGAGCAATCCGCCAACTTTCAAAAATGCGCATTTTTGGGGTACAGACGACGCAGGGCGCGACCTGCTGGTGCGCTGCCTGATGGGGGGCCGCATTTCGCTGATGGTGGGCTTGCTGGCCACGCTGGCCTCGGTGTCGATTGGTATTGTGTGGGGCGCAACCGCGGGCTTCATGGGCGGGCGGGTCGATGCGCTGATGATGCGCATTGTGGACATGATGTACGCCATTCCCTACCTGCTGATTGCGATTTTGCTGGTCACGATTTTGGGCCGCGAGTTTTATTTGGTGGTGCTGACCATCACAGCGTTTTCCTGGATGGACATGGCGCGCGTGGTGCGCGGCCAAACCCTGTCGCTGCGCTCCGCCGAGTATGTAGAAGCCGCAAGGGCGATGGGTGTCTCCACCAGCCGAATCATCTTCGGCCACATCGTGCCCAACCTGCTAGGCATTGTTGTCATTTACACGACCGTCACTGTGCCCGGCGTGATTTTGACCGAATCGGTGCTGTCATTTTTGGGCTTGGGCATTCAGGAGCCGATGACCAGCTGGGGCGTGTTGATCCATGACGGCACGGCGGCGATGGAAGTCTCACCATGGATATTGCTTTTCCCTGCGGGTCTGCTGTGCACCACGCTGTATTGCTTTAACTTCATCGGTGACGGCTTGCGCGACGCGTTGGACCCGAAAGAGAGATAACCAGAATGGCAAGCATGGGACGATTGAGTAAAAAAGGAAAAATGGGAAGGTTGGTCCATGGCGCTGCTTGAAGTCACCAACTTGGGTGTTCAGTTTGAAACACCGGATGGCTTGGTCACGGCGGTCAACGGCATCAACTTTTCGCTTGAACGCGGCCAAACCCTGGGGATTGTGGGTGAAAGCGGCTCTGGCAAAAGCCAAACCGTGCTGGCCATGATGGGCTTGCTGGCGGCCAATGGGCGCGCCACGGGCCAAGCCAAATTTGACGGGCAAGACCTGTTGGCCATGCCAACGCCCGCGTTGAACAAAATTCGTGGCAACCGGGTTGCCATGATTTTTCAAGATCCGATGACCTCGCTCAACCCGTATTTGACAGTTGAGCGGCAAATGACCGAGGTGCTTGAATTCCACAAAGGCATGACCCGCGCCCAGGCCAGAGCGGGTGCGCTCAAAGCGCTTGATGCCGTGAAAATGCCTGAGGCGGCGCGGCGTTTGCACCAGTACCCACATGAGTTTTCAGGCGGCATGCGCCAGCGCGTGATGATTGCCATGGCCTTGCTTTGTGAGCCCGATGTGCTGATTGCCGATGAGCCCACCACCGCGCTGGACGTCACCATTCAGGCCCAAATCATCATGCTGCTGCGCGATTTGCAACGTGATTTTGGCACTGCCATTGTGATGATCACGCACGACCTAGGCGTGGTCGCGGGCCTGTGCGATGAGGTGCTGGTGCTGTACGGCGGGCGCATCATGGAGCAGGGCAGCGCCGAGTCGATTTTTTACCAGCCCACACACCCTTACACCGTCGGTTTGCTCGGCGCAGTTCCCCGGCTGGAACACAGCGACCAGGCGCTGGTGGCGATTCCTGGCATTCCGCCCAACATGTCGCGCTTGCCGCCGGGTTGCCCATTCAGCGAACGTTGCGCCTTGGTTGAGAGCCGCTGCCGCACGACCATGCCTGCGTTGCTGAAAACAAGCGGTCAAGCCCCGGGCCAGCCTGAAGTGCTGCGCGCTTGCCATAAAACCCCAGCTGAGGTTGCGCAAGCCCACTTGAGCCAAAGAGTAGTCACGGTGCCCGCAGAGCGCCTGGAAAGCCCCGCATGAGCGCACAGCCTTTGCTCAGTGTGCGCGATTTGAAAGTCTACTTTTCGATTGCCAGTGAATCTTTGCTGCCCTGGGTGCCAGCGCGAACCCTGAAAGCCGTGGATGGCGTATCGTTCGACCTGATGCCGGGCGAAACTCTGGGCATTGTGGGGGAGTCAGGCTGTGGCAAGTCTACTTTGGCAAGAGGTTTGCTGAACTTGATACCTGCGACGGGTGGCACTATCTGCTGGAACGGTCAGGCGCTGAACCCCGCCGACAAAAAAGCCTGGCATGAGGTGCGCAAAAACGTGCAAATGATTTTTCAGGACCCGCTTGCGTCGCTGGACCCGCGCATGACGGTGGGGCGCATCATTGCCGAACCCCTTCGCACCCACCACCCCGACATGCCCGAAGCCCAGGTGCTGCAAAAGGTGCGCGCCATGATGCTGAGGGTAGGCTTGACCGAGCAGCAGTTCAACCGCTACCCGCATGAGTTTTCAGGCGGCCAGTGCCAGCGCATTGGCATTGCCCGGGCACTGGTTTTAGAGCCTAAACTGGTGATTTGCGACGAACCCGTGTCGGCGTTGGACGTGTCGATTCAGGCACAAATCATCAACTTGCTGAAAGAACTTCAAGCCGAGATGGGATTGGCGCTGGTGTTCATTGCGCACGACCTGGCTGTGGTCAAGCACATCAGCCAGCGCATCATGGTGATGTATTTGGGCCGCGCGATGGAGCTGGCGACCAAAGATGCGCTGTACGCCAAGCCCAGCCACCCTTATACACAGGCGCTGCTGTCAGCCATTCCCATTCCTGACCCGCGCCTTGAACGCAGCAAAGTGGTGCAAATTTTGCAGGGCGATTTGCCGTCGCCTATCAACCCACCGTCGGGTTGCAGTTTTCGCACCCGCTGTCCTAAAGCCGAGCCGCAATGCGCCCTGAGCCGGCCTGAACTGCACGCGCTGAACGACCAAACCCAGGCGGCGTGCCTTCTGGTTTGACCCGAAAGCTGGCCATTGCTGACGCTTTTGCGCTCTCTTAAGCTTAGGTCGTTGGCGTGCTCATCGCCCTGCGCGGAAGCGGTGTTTTAGATGGCCTGGATTTCACGAATTTCTGGGATGAGCTGGACAGCCTGGCTCTCGTGGTTCAGGCTGCCCCCCAACGACCTGCTGCGCGACCGCGTCTACCGGCGGCTTTGGCTGTCGATTTTGATCAGCTCTTTCGGCCAGCAAGTCACCATTTTGGCGCTGCCCTTGACGGCTGCCGTGCTGTTGCACGCCACGCCTACGCAGATGGGGCTGCTCACGGCGGTCGAAATTTTGCCGTTTGTGCTGCTGTCGTTGCCCTCGGGTGTTTGGCTGGACCGGGTTCGCAAGCTGCCCGTTTATGTGGCGGGCGAACTCACCATTGCCTCGGTCTTGGCCAGCGTACCAGCTGTTTGGGCGCTGGGCTGGCTGGGCATGGGTTACCTGTATGCAGCAGGTTTTGTGATGGGCTGCGTGTACGTGGTGGGTGGCGCGGCTGCCCAAATTGTGCTGACCCAAGTGGTGCCACGCGAGCGACTGGTCGAAGCCCATGCCAAGAACGCCCTGGCCGGATCGGGGGCCGAAGTGGCCGGCCCAGGGGTCGCGGGCTTGTTGATCAAGCTGGTCGGTGCGCCGTTTGCCTTGCTGGCAGACGCCTGCCTGCTTGTGCTCAGCGTGGTCATCTTGCGCGGGGTCAAGGTGACGGAAGCTGCACCCACGCAGACTGAACCCCATTTTTGGCGCGACTTGAAAGAGGGTCTGCAATTTGTTCGGCAAAACAAACTTTTGCCAACTTTGGCTTTGGTGATCGGCATTTGGCAGTTTTTTACCCACTCGGCCATGGTGGTGCAAATTCTGTTCGCGGTTCGCACACTGGCATTGAGCGAGCAGCAACTAGGTTTGACCTACACCGCACTGGGTTTTGGCACGGTCGCCGCCAGCGTGCTGGGCAACCGCATTTCCAAGCGGATGGGGCCTGGGCCCTGCCTGGTGATGGGCATTGCGCTGACTGGCGTGGGCTGGCTGCAAGTGGCGCTGGCACCCGCCGGGCCGTGGGGCATCGCTTCGTTTGTGTTGATGCTGTTGCTGGCGTCGACCGGTGCTGTGCTGATGTTTATCAACTTTTTGGCATTGCGCCAAGCCGTCACGCCCGCGCCGCTGTTGGGTCGCATGACCACCACCATGCGCTGGTTGATTTTGATACCCGCAGGCCCCGGCGCACTGCTAGGCGGCTACCTGGGTGAGCATTATGGCCTGCGGTATGCGCTGGCTTTCGGAGGTGCGGGCACGCTGTTGGCGGCTTTGTGGGCCTGGCGACACCCGGTGATTCGGAATTTGCGGGAATTGCCAGCACCTCTGGACTGAAGCGGCTGATGGCGCAGGGAAGTTGGGTCGCTTGGATGTCTTTGGCAGTGCAGAACGCGGCCAAAAGGGCAGTTTTGAGTCATTTTTCCCAAAAAAGAACCTGCAGGTTCTTTTTTTGAAAAATAGGTCAATTTTGATCAAATTATGAACAAAATAGGCCTCTAGCTCTCGAATAATATAAATAGTTTGCTATGTTTATAATAGCAAACCTACGGCGCGATTTTCAGGCCTGCGGATTCAGACTGACCCTGGC
>JANPCR010000195.1:0-8149 GCA_031431035.1 Rhodoferax sp. | reverse complement strand
CGGCCCAGGCCTTTCAGGTCACCAGTGTGTCGCCGCAGGGCGAAGTGGCCCAGGTGCGCCAGGTGGTTGCCAAATTCAGTGAAGCTGCGGTCAATTTTGGCGACCCCAAAGCCGCCGCGCCACTGACCGTCAGTTGCACTGACGCCGCCAGCAGCCAAGGCCGTGGCCGCTGGACAAGCGAACGCGAATGGGTGTTTGACTTTGACGCAGATTTGCCGCCCGGTGTCGCCTGCAAGCTGCAAATGCAAGCCGGTTTGAAGTCCGTCAAAGGCACTGAGTTGACAGGCCCCGCCCGCTACCAGTTCAACAGCGGCGGGCCGTTTGTACAGTCCATTCGACCCTACAACGCCAGCAACATCGACGAAGAGCAGTATTTTGTATTGCAACTGAACGGCACCGCCACTTTGGACAGCGTGCGGGCCAACGTCTCGTGCGCGCTGGAAGGCCTGGGCGAGAGGGTTGGCGTGCGCTTGATTGACGGCGCGGACCGGGCGGCCTTGCTCAAAGCCAATGGGCTGGACAAAGCCGCTGCCAAGTCACCCTTGAGTTTTATCACCCTGGCCTGCAACCGGCGCTTGAGTGCATCGAGCAAAGTGCAACTGGTGTACGGCAAAGGCGTGGCCAGCGCGGCAGCCAATGCTGCCACAGCGGCATCCAGCGGCATCGTCAACTCGGTCGAAAAGCGCTTTGCCTTCACGGTGCGCCAGCCGTTTTCAGCCAGCTTCAGTTGCGAGCGAGAAAACGCGCAGGCCGCGTGTTTGCCAATTCGCGCGATGAGCCTGAATTTCAACGCGCCAGTGTCCAAAAAATTGGCGCTAGCCATTCGACTGAACTCCGCCAAAGACAGCTTCAAACCGGTTTTAGGCAAAGACGAAGCCGACGACAGCAGCGCAGACGGCGTGGTCAACAGCGTTGCCTTTGCAAGTTTGATGCCCGAGCTTGCGCAGTTCAGTTTGGTGCTGCCCAAAGACTTCAAAGACAGCGCGGGGCGCGTGCTGGTGAATGCAGACACCTTTCCGCTCAAAGTCGCCACCGGGGCCATGCCGCCCCTGGCCAAGTTTGCCGCCGCGCCCTTTGGCATTGTGGAACGCTTTGCCGAGCCGAACGGCGTGGCTTTGCTGCCCGTGACGTTGCGCAATGTAGAGGCGACGCTGAAAATTCAGGGGCTGGACGCGGCCAAAGCTGGCAGCAAAACCAACGGACGGGTCAGCGACATCCAGCCCACCACCGACACAGAAATCATCGCCTGGATGGCCAAAGTCCAGCTGTATGACAACGCGCTTGTGGGCCGCCAGCAAGCCGCCAAAGACAGCAAAAGCCCCTTGCCCCAGGTGATCGACGCGAATGACAAAACCGACGTGCAAACCCGCATGGTGTCGCTGTTGCAGGGGCAAACGGGCGTTAAAAGTCTGGACCTGCCCCAGCCTGCAAGCGCCGACCCACGCCCGTTTGAAGTGGTGGGCATTCCGCTCACACCTGGCTTTCATGTGGTCGAAATTGAATCGCAAAAGCTGGGCCAGTCGCTGCTGGACGAGCGCTTTGGCAAGCAACGCAACTTCTATGTGCGCACCACGGCGCTGGTCACCAACCTGGCGGTGCATTTCAAACTGGGGCGTGAAAACGCACTGGCTTGGGTGACCACGCTGGACAAAGGCAAGCCGGTGCCGAACGCCAAAGTGCGCGTGTCCACCTGCGATGGCCGCGAGGTCGCCACGGCCACCACCAATGCGCTGGGCATTGCCACCTTCACCGGCTTGTCGCCCCAAGCGCCGATTTGCGACACGGGCAGCAGCCGCCATTACAGCGGTGGCCGCGCTTACTTTGTCAGCGCACGGGCGGACAGCCAAGGCATCGAAGACCTCGCCTTCACCTGGAGCGACTGGTCGCGCGGCGTGGAGTCGTGGCGCTTTAACGTGCCCACCAGCCAGGCCGTGCAACCCGATGAACGCGCCCACACGGTGTTTGACCGCACCCTCGTGCGCGCAGGCGAGACCGTGTCGATGAAACACATTCTGCGCAGCCAAACGCAAGCCGGATTTGGCAGCGCCGCGCAAAAGCCCGCGACCTTGTCCATCACCCACATTGGCAGCGGCCAGCAGTACACCCAGCCGCTGGTTTGGCGACAAACCGCCACTGGCGGCCAAAGCGCGCAGAGCAGTTTTGCCACGCCGCCTGCCGCCAAATTGGGCGTCTACCAGGTGGAGCTCAAAGGCGCGGACGAAGAGCGCAGTTTTGCATCGGGCCAGTTCAGGGTCGAGGAGTTTCGCCTGCCAGTGCTGGAAGGTCGGGTCAGCCCCAGTGACAAAAAGGCATTGGTGAATGTGAAGGCCGTGCCGGTTGAGGTGCAAATCAACTACGTGGCGGGTGGTGCGGCGGTGAACCTGCCGGTGCGCGTATCGGCCCTGGTGCGCCCCCGGTTTTTGGGGTTCAGTGATTTTGAAGAGTTCAACTTTTCGCCCCCGCGTGAGCAGCAGTCCACTGGCAATGAAGGTGAGGAAGAAGCCACTGCCAGCCAGGACACTCAGGTCATTGCCAACAAGCTGCCCTTGGTACTGGACAAATCGGGCGCTGGCAAGCTGGTACTAGACAAAGTGCCCCCAGCCAAACAACCGCAAGACCTCCTGTTGGAAGCCACCTACGCCGACCCCAATGGTGAGGTGCAAACCATTCGCAGCACGCAAACTCTGTGGCCCGCAGCTGTGGTGGTGGGACTTAAAACCGAAGGCTGGGTAAGCTTGAGCGGCGGCACAAAACAGAAAGTGAAGTTTCAGGCGCTGGCCCTTAACTTGGCTGGCAAGCCCCAAGCTGGTGTGGCGATGCAGGTCACGGCCCGCGCCCGAATTGTCACGACCAGCCGCAAACGCATGATTGGCGGGTTTTACACCTACGACAACAAAACTACGCTGAAAGACTTGGGTCAAGTCTGCGATGGCCAAAGCGATGCACGGGGCATGCTGTTTTGCGAAGCGGCACTGACCGAGCCGGGCGAGATCGAGCTGATCGCCACCGCCAAAGACGCTAGCGGCAACAGCATTCAAGCGGCGTCCAGCATGTACGTCACCCGGCAGGGCGAGCTGTGGTTCGGCGGCGAAAACCATGACCGCATGGACGTGCTGCCCGAGAAGAAGAGTTACCAAGCGGGCGAGGTTGCAAAATTTCAGGTGCGCATGCCCTTCAGGTTCGCCACCGCCTTGGTGTCGGTCGAACGCGAAGGCATTGTGGAATCAACGGTGATGCAGCTCAACGGGCAAGACCCAACCATCAGCCTGCCCATCAAAGACAACTGGGGGCCTAACGTGTACGTGAGCGTACTGGCACTGCGCGGGCGGCTGCGCGAAGTGCCTTGGTACAGCTTTTTCACGTGGGGTTTCAAGGCGCCGCGCGAATGGTGGACTTCGTTTTGGGTTGAAGGCCGCGAGTACGTTGCGCCTACGTCGATGGTTGACTTGAGCAAGCCCGCGTTTCGCTTGGGCCTGGCCGAAATACGCGTGGGCACCCAGGCCCACCAGTTGAACGTGGCGGTGAAGGCTGACAAAGAAAGCTACCCCGTGCGCGGACAGGCCAAAGTGACGATCACCGTCAAGTTGCCCAACGGCCAACCTGCTGCCAACGCCGAAGTCGCTTTGGCTGCGGTTGATCAAGCCCTGCTGGAGCTGATGCCCAACACCAGCTGGAACCTGCTGGACGCCATGCTGCAACGCCGCGCGTGGGGGGTTGAGACGTCCACCGCGCAGATGGAAATCATCGGCAGACGTCACTATGGCCGCAAAGCTGTGCCTGCGGGCGGCGGCGGGGGTCGCAGTGGCACGCGCGAGCTGCTCGACACGCTGTTGTTGTGGAACCCGGCGGTGCAGCTCGACGCCAAAGGCCAGGCCACGGTGACCGTGCCGCTGAACGATGCGCTCACCACCTTCAAAATTGTGGCTGTGGCCGACGCGGCTCAGGGGCTTTTTGGCACAGGCCAAACATCGATCAAAGCGACCCAAGACCTGCAAATCATCAGCGGCTTGCCACCTCTGGTGCGTGAAGACGATGTGTTCCGGGCGCAGCTCACCGTGCGCAACACCACGCAGGCGGCCATGAAGGTTGAAGTCACGCCCCGCGCCACCCTGCTCGACTTGAAGCCGCAGGTGGTTGACGTGCCCGCAGGCGACACCCGCGAGCTGGCCTGGCTGGTCACGGCCCCGGCGCAACTGGCCATGACGCGCTTTGAAGCCCTGCTGTGGGAGATTGAGGCCAAAGATGTCTCACCGAATGCTGCCAAATCAGGCGCACGCGATGCTTTGAAAGCGCGCCAGCGCATCATCCCCGCCGTACCGCTGACCGTGCAGCAAGCCACCCTGGTGCAAGTGGACGGTAGCTTCAGCCTGGACGTGAATCCCCCTGCCGACGCCCTTCCCATCAGCGGCCAAATACCTGGCACGAAGCGCGGCGGCCTGAAGCTGTCGCTGCAACCCAAGTTGGCCGAAGGCCTGCCCGGTGTGCGCGACTGGTTCAACAACTACCCCTTCATTTGCCTTGAGCAAAAAACCAGCAAATCAATTGGCCTGCGCGATGCCAAGCTGTGGCAAAGCGTGGTCGCGCAAATCCCCAGCTACCTGGACGCCGATGGCCTGGCCAGCTACTTCCCACCGCGCGACGGCGATGCCAATCGGGGCAGCGACACGCTCACCGCCTACTTGCTGGCCAGCAGCACGAGGCGGCCCGCCTGAACCCCGCCTTTGCCTTGAGCGACGAGGTGCGCGCGCCAATGGAGCGCGGCCTAGCCAACTTTGTTGAAGGCAAAATTCAACGCGAATTTTGGTCGCCGCGCAAAGACCTGGACGTGCGCAAACTGGCGGCCCTAGAAGCCCTGTCGCGCTATGGCCGAGCGCAAGGCCGCATGTTGGGCAGCATCACCATCGCGCCCAACCAGTGGCCCACGCATGCCGTGATCGACTGGCTGAATATTTTGACGCGCGTGGCCGACGTTCCCGAGCGCGACAAGCGCCTGACCGAGGCCCAGCAAGTGCTGCGCGCGCGCATCAGCTACCAGGGTACCAAAATGATTTTCAGCACCGAGCGTGACGACTACTGGTGGTGGCTGATGCAAAACGGCGACGTCAACACCGCACGGCTAATGCTAGCCGTGATGGACAACCCTATTTTGAAGGATGGCTGGAAAGACGACATGGGCCGTTTGGCCAATGGCTTTGTGGCCCGGCAGCAAGGCGGCGCGTGGCACACCACCACGGCCAATTTATGGGGCGGCATGGCTTTAGAAAAATTCTCGGCCTTGTATGAGGCGGTGGCCGTGGCCGGCAGCACCAAAGCGACTTTGGGCACGGCCAGCGCAACAGTGGATTGGAGCCGGGTTGAGCGCGTCAAAGCCACCGACACATCGGGTGCGGCACACCAAACCACTTTTTTTGGCGCACCCGCAGCCCCTGGCAATTTGCGCAGCAACACCGCGTTTTTGCCGTGGAAGGCTGAAGCGGGCAAAGACACCTTGACCGTCACCCACCAAGGCCCAGGCAAGCCGTGGCTAACGCTGCAATCGCTGGCGGCCATTCAACTCAAAGCACCTTTCAGCGCGGGCTACCAAATCAAAAAAACCATCACCCCGGTCGAGCAGGCTGACAAGGGCTTGCCAGCGGGCAGCTATTCGCGCGGCGACGTGTTGCGCATCACGCTGGAAGTCACGGCCAGTGCCGACATGTCGTGGGCTGTCATCACAGACCCGATTCCGGCGGGCAGCACGATATTGGGCAGCGGCTTGGGTCGCGATTCGCAAATCGCCACCCAGGGCGAACGGAAAACGGGCGCGGGCTGGAGCGCCTTTGAAGAGCGCAGTTTTGAGTCATTTCGCAGTTATTACGAATTTCTGCCCAAAGGCGTTGTCAAAATGGAATACACCGTGCGGCTGAACAATGTGGGTGAATTCTCTTTGCCTCCCAGCCGTGCCGAAGCGATGTACGCGCCCGAAATGTTTGGAGAATCGCCCAATGCCCGGGTGTCGGTGAAGTAGCGTCGCGCCAATGTCAACCATGATGACTGCGCAACCGATATTTCAACGTCGCGCCGTGACCAGGCTTGCCGGTGTGGCCCGGGTGACGGTGTTGGCGCTATTCGCACTGCAAGCCTGCGTCAGCACAGCCCACGCCGCGCTAAGTTTTGACCAAGTCAAAGCCAATTTTCAGCCCTCAGACGTTCAAATTCTGGACCGCCACGGCGAGCTGCTGCACCGCCTGCGTACTGATGCGTCTGTGCGCCGGGGTCAATGGATCGGCTTAAGTGACGTGTCCCCTGCCCTGCGCACCAGCCTGGTTTTGAGCGAAGACAAGCGGTTTTATGAGCACAGCGGTGTTGATTGGCAGGCCGTGTCAGCCGCCGCATGGGCCAACTTGTGGAACACCAAAACCCGGGGTGCATCCACCATCACCATGCAATTGGCAGGCTTGCTGGACGACGACTTGCGTCGCGCCGCAAGCGGGCGCAGTGTGGTGCAAAAGCTGGGCCAGTCATGGGCTGCGCAATCGCTTGAGCAAAGCTGGCGCAAAGACCAAATTCTGGAAGCCTACTTGAACCTGGTGCCCGTGCGCGGTGAGCTGGTGGGCATAGACGCCCTGAGCCAAACCCTGTTTGGCAAAGCAGCGCATGGCCTGGACTGGCGTGAAGCCGCCATTGCAGCGGCCCTGGTTCGGGCACCCAATGCCACGCCTGCCGTGGTGGCGCAGCGGGCCTGCGTGGTGCTTAAGGCCGCCACCCCAGCCAACCGGGCCAGGCCCTGCGACGGGCTGGATTTGCTGACCACTGCTGCCCTGCAGCGTAAGGCGTTTGATGCCGATGCGGGCGATGCGCCGCACCTGGCGCGGTCTATAACGAGGCGCATGCTACAAAGCCAAGACACAGCGCAAAAGAGCACCGCAAACGGCAATCAGCGCATTCAAACCAGCCTGCGTGCGCCGCTACAGCGCTTTGCCGTGCAAACTCTCCAACAACATTTGGGTGAGCTGCGCGGTCGCCATGTCGAAGACGGCGCCATTGTGGTGCTAGACAACGCCAGTGGCGAAGTCTTGGCCTGGGTCGGCTCATCGGGCGACTTCAGCCAAGCTGCCGAGGTAGACGGCGTGACCGCCCTGCGCCAGCCGGGTTCAACCCTGAAGCCATTTTTGTACGCGCAGGCGATTGCTGAACAGCGCATCACGGCGGCGTCTTTGCTGGACGACGCCAGCACGCACATTCAAACAGCGGGCGGCTTGTACATTCCGCAAAATTATGACCGCCAGTTCAAAGGCTGGGTGTCGACCCGCACCGCCTTGGCCGCTTCGCTGAACGTGCCCGCCGTTCGCACCTTGGCCATGGTGTCTCCCAACGCCTTCCACAGGCAGCTTCGCGCGGCGGGTTTGCCGCTGAAAGAAAGCGGCGACTACTATGGCTTTAGCTTGGCACTGGGCAGCGCGGAGGTGTCGCTGCTGTCACTGGCCAACGGCTACCGCACCCTGGCCAACGGCGGCCAGTTCAGCCCTGTCTCGCTGCAGGTTGGCACGCAGCCTGCGCCTGCTGTCGCTGTCCCTCTCACACCTGCACTCATACCTGCCCTCACGCCCGCCCGCCCGTCCCCTCGCGCGCACACCCTCGCGCAGGCATCCGCGCTAGACCCGCGCGCGAGCTTCATCGTGAGCGATATTTTGAGCGACCCACTGGCCCGCGCCCGTACCTTTGGCACCGACAGCGTGCTGTCCACCCGCTTCTGGACAGCCGTCAAAACTGGTACCAGCAAAGACATGCGCGACAACTGGGCGCTGGGCTATTCGCAGCGATACACCGTGGGCGTGTGGGTTGGCAACGCCAACGGCGCGCCCATGTGGGACGTGAGCGGCACCACGGGCGCAGCCCCAATTTGGGCCGCGTTGATGAATTTTTTGCACCACACCGAGCCCAGCCGCCCCCCGAAAACACCCGCTGGCCTGGTGCAAGCGCGGGTTGATTTCAAAGCGCCTGGTGATGCTATCAACAACGAGGCAGCGCGACTGGAATGGTTTTTGCAAGGCACTGAGCCGCGCGCACCTGAAGCGATTGACAGCAAAGCAAGCGCTTCTTTTATAATAGCAACAAATCAAACAAATTCGAGAGCTAGAGGCCAATTTGATTCAAAAAGTGTTAATTT
>JANPCR010000194.1:0-5867 GCA_031431035.1 Rhodoferax sp. | reverse complement strand
CACCGAAGTTCGTTTACTGACGAAAAGCCTTCGCCCCCTGCCCGACAAATTTCACGGCATGGCCGACCAAGAGACCAAATACCGCCAGCGCTATGTCGATTTGATCACTGACGAGTCTGCCCGCAACCGCTTCAAGGCGCGTAGCAAAGCTGTGAGCGCAATTCGTGAATTCATGGTGGCCAACGAGTTTTTAGAAGTGGAAACACCGATGTTGCACCCCATTCCGGGAGGCGCCAATGCCAAACCGTTCAAAACTCACCACAATGCGTTGGATCAAGAAATGTTTTTGCGTATCGCGCCAGAGTTGTATTTGAAGCGCTTGATCGTGGGCGGTTTTGAACGTGTGTTTGAAATCAACCGCAGCTACCGCAACGAAGGCATTAGCGTGCGCCACAACCCTGAGTTCACCATGATGGAGTTCTACGCAGCGTATTGGAATTACATCGATTTGATGGCCTTCACCGAGGCATTGATCCGCGACGCCGCGCAAAAAGCCACGGGTTCATTGCAACTGAGCTACGCGGGCAAGCCAGTCGATTTAAGCCAACCGTTTGAGCGCCTGACGATTCGCAACGCCATCATCAAACACACCGAGGCAGCAGCGGCAATGGACGACGGCTCAGGGCTTCGCGTGGACAACGCCGTTTGGCTGACCAACGCCCTGCGCAAACTGGGCATGACCGAGGCCAAACACAATTTGTCAAAACGCACGCTGGCCAGCCTGCAAGTGCTGTACTTTGAGGAAACCGTGGAAGAAAAGCTGTGGCAGCCGACTTTCATCATGGAGCACCCAACCGAAATCTCGCCCCTGGCCCGCGCCAATGACGATCGACCTGAAGTCACCGAACGTTTTGAGCTTTACATCACCGGGCGTGAATTTGGCAACGGTTTTAGCGAGTTGAACGATGCCGAAGACCAAGCCGCCCGATTTACCGCGCAGGTCAGCGCCAAAGACAGCGGCGACGACGAAGCCATGTTTTACGACCACGATTTTGTGCGCGCCCTGGAGTACGGCATGCCCCCCACCGGCGGCTGCGGCATTGGCATTGACCGCCTGATGATGCTGCTGACCGACAGCGCCAGCATTCGCGATGTGATTTTGTTCCCGGCGCTTCGCAAAGAAAACTAAGCTAGACCAGCAAACTCGCCAGCAACTGAGCCACGTGAACCGCCTCGCGCTCGGCCCCGTCACGAATCTGGTGGCGGCAACTGGTGCCGTCGGCGACGATGATGGCGTCCGGGCGGGCTCGCACGGCGGGTAGCAAACTTAGTTCGGCCATTTGCATCGAGACGTCAAAATGCTCTGCGTCATAGCCAAAACTGCCCGCCATACCGCAGCAACTTGATTCGATCAGTTCGGGTTTTGCACCCGGAACCAGCTGCAAAATTTGCATGATAGGTGACACTGCATCGAACGCTTTTTGGTGGCAATGGCCGTGCAACAGGACCGGTTTGTCGGACGGTTTGAAGGCGGTTTTAAACACATCAAGCTGACCGGATTTGATCTCTTTGGCCAGAAACTCTTCAAACAACAGCGACAGGTCGGCGACTTTTTTTGCAGCTCCGCTCAAGCCGGGAACATCGTCCAAACCCATCACCAGGGCCTCGTCGCGCAGCGTCAGCAGACACGACGGCTCCAGGCCCACAATGGCGATGCCTTTTTCTGCAAACGGCAACAGCGCTTGCACAAGTTCTGCCGCCTTGGCGCGAGCCTGCTCAACCATGCCAGTTGCCAAATAGGTTCTACCGCAGCAAAGTTGACTGCCGTTTGCTATTTTTTTAGTAGCAATATGAACAGTATATTCGAGAGCTAGCAGCACTTTTAATGCTGAATTTGCAATTTCTGGCTCAAAATACCCATTATGGGTATCTACAAACAAAACGACAGGCTTTTTGGCACTCAAAACCTGCTCGCGGGTGGCGGTTGCGGCTTGCCATGGCGTGCCAGCATTAAAGAAATGCCGCGACTTCCAGATCGGCAAACCGCGTTTTGCGGAGAAGCCCAGCAGCTTTTCGCTCAGCAAGCCCAAGCCAGGCAGCTTGTCGCGCAGGTTCAGCAAGGGCGCAAATCGACTGGCCAAGGCCGCGTAATCGGGCAAATGCGCAATCAGCTTGTCGCGCCGGGTAAAGCCATGGCGGGCTTTGTAGTGGTGCAAAAACTCCACCTTCATTTTGGCCATGTCCACGCCGGTGGGGCAGTCGCGTTTGCAGCCTTTGCAGCCAACGCACAAGTCCATAGCCTCTTGCACGGCTGGGCTGGTGAAAGCGTTTTTTGCGTCGCCGCCCGGTGCGTCAGCGCCCTGCAATTGGCCCGACAAGGCGAGTCGCAAAGTGTTGGCGCGCCCGCGAGTGAGGTGTTTTTCATCGCGCGTGACGCGGTAGCTCGGGCACATGGTGCCGGCATCAAACTTGCGGCAGTGGCCGTTGTTGTTGCACATTTCAACGGCTTTGGCAAAACCCTGGGCGGGGTCGCCGCCACTACCAGGAGCAGTAGTTTTTTCTGTCACAGGGTCGTTTTGCACGTTCCAGGCAGACCAGTCCAGCGCTGTTTTAAGCGGAATAACGCGGTAGCTGGGCTGGTAGCGCATCAGGCGCGTGTCGTCCATGCGTGGCAGGGCTCGCCCGCCGGTCTCTACCATGCGGTCTGGGCACAACAGGGCCAACGGGTCCATGATCTGCTTGATTTGCCCAAAGGCCTGCGTCACCGCCGCGCCAAACTGCCACTGAATCCATTCGCCCCGGCACAAGCCATCGCCATGTTCGCCGCTGTAGGCACCTTTGAACTTGCGCACCAGTTCGCTGGCTTCCTCGGCAATCGCGCGCATTTTGGCGGCCCCGCCCATGCCCCCCACACTGCTCCCATTGCCATCTTGGCGCATGTCCAAAATCGGTCGCACATGCAGCGTGCCGACCGAGGCATGGGCATACCAGGTGCCGCGACTGCCGTGGCGACGAAACACCTGGGTCAGCGCGTCGGTGTACTCGGCCAGGCTTTCCAGTGGCACGGCGCAGTCTTCAATGAAGCTCACGGGCTTGCCATCGCCCTTCAGGCTCATCATGATGTTCAACCCGGCTTTGCGCACGTCCCACAGGTTTTTTTGCGCGGCGTCGTCGGTCATTTCCACCACGCTGCCGGGCAGGCCCAAGTCACCCATCAGCTCGACCAACCGTTTCAGCGCGGGCAGCAAATCGGCCTTGGAAGCGCCTGAAAACTCCACCAGCAAAATCGCATCGGGCCGCCCGACCAAGGCCGTTTGAATGGTCGAGGCAAAGGCCGGGTTCTGCAAAGACAAGTCAATCATGGTGCGGTCTACCAGTTCCACCGCTGTGAGCGTGGCACCCAGGCCTGCCGCACCCGTCTGGGTTTTGCCCAGTTTGACAATGTGCTGCGCGCAGTCCATGGCCTTGTAAAACACTGGGAAATTCACCACACCCAGCACTTTGGCACGGGGCAATTCGCTTAACTTCAGGGTGAGTGATTGGGTCAGCGCCAGCGTGCCTTCGCTGCCTACCAGCAAATGCGCCAAGTTCACTGAACCGTCGGCGGTGTAGGGCCGCTCGCTTTGCGGGTTGAAAATATCGAGGTTGTAGCCACCCACGCGGCGCAGCACTTTGGGCCAATGGGCTTGAATGTCGGCCTGGTGCTGATGACACAGGTCGCGCACGCCGTTGCCGATGGCCCGGGTCCGGCCCTGGGCCTGGTCGTAACGCCCCATGTCGATCAGGCTGCCGTCTGACAGCCAGGCTTTGGCACCCAACACGTTGTGAACCATGTTGCCGTAGGCAATGGACCGGCTGCCGCAGGAATTGTTGCCCGCCATGCCGCCCAGCGTGGCCTGCGCACTGGTGGACACGTCCACCGGGTACCACAGGCCGTGTTTTTTGAGGACGGCGTTCAGGTGGTCCAGCACCAGGCCGGGTTCGACTTCGGCAGTGCGCTGCGCCACATCCACATTCAAAATTTTGCGAATGTGCTTGCTGTGGTCAATGACCAAGCCTGCGCCCACGGTTTGGCCGCATTGGCTGGTGCCGCCGCCGCGCGCGACGATGGGCACCGACAGGTCACGGCAAATGTCCAGCGCCACTTGCACTTCGCTGGCCTGGGTGGGAATGAAAACGCCAACGGGTGTGATCTGATAAATGGACGCGTCAGTGGCGTAGCGCCCCCGATCGGCTGCGCCAAACAGCACCTCGCCCTGGGTTTCCTGGCGCAAGCGCGAGGCCAGCAAACCCGCGACTTGGTTGGTGACTGAAGCGACAGATTCGTAGGTGCTGTCAATGCGGCTGTCCATTCGACTGTCGAACATGCTGTTGGGCTGCAGGCGCTGCACAGTGGTTTTCATGGATTCATAGTCGAATGGGGATCGGCTCAAGCCGTAAGCGCACTGGCCGCGCGGCGCTGCGCCAGCACCACGTCTCGCTTGTGGTTAAGGTGTTGGGTCAGCACCTGGCGCAGGGCTGCGGCGTCGCGGCGGGTCAGGGCGTCAATCATTTGGCCGTGTTCATTCACCGCCTCCTGCCATTTGGCCGCGTCTTGGTTGGACCTGAACCGCAGCGCTTGCAAACGCGCGTTGACCTGGCGGTAGGTGACGGTGAGCACCGGGTTTTTGGCGGCCAGATTGATGGCGCTGTGAATTTGCGCATTCAGGCGGTAATAGGCGGGCAAGTCAGCCCGGGTGAAGGCCGCCAGCATTTCAAAGTGCAGCGCTTTGATTTCGGTCAGCTCGGCATCGGTGATGCGCTGGGCGGCCAGCTCGCCCGACAGGGCCTCTAACCCGGCCATCACTTCAAAGGTGTTCAGCACGTCGGCTTCGCTCAAATCAAGCGCAATCGCGCCCCGGTTGGGCAAAAGCTCGACCAAACCCTCAGCCGCCAGCATTTTGATGGCCTCACGCAAGGGCGTGCGCGAGACTTGCAGCACCTCGGCAAGCTCGCGTTCGTTCAGTTTGGCACCGGGGTTGATGCGGTTTTCAACCAGCATTTGGCGCAGGCGGTGGGCTACTTGCTGGTGCAGAGCAGCGCGAGGAATGGCGATAATTTCAGCTGACATAAGCAATTATTGTATGCAAAATTATCACCAAGGCAACTGCCCTTCTTTCTGAAAAATCACCTGTGCAAGGTAAATAGACCCATTGACAAATTCATTTTGTATGCAAAAAATACAAGCCTGTTTAAAATTTTTCAGTTTTCCCAATCGCCTGATTGGGGTTAATTCCGTTCCAACCTAAAGTCACCACTTACTTCAAGCCTGCCCATGCCATGTTGACACTCGACTTTCACCCCAGCGGCCGCCATTTTTTACAGATTCCCGGGCCGTCCCCCGTGCCCGACCGAATTTTGCGGGCCATGAGCCTGCCCACTATTGACCACCGGGGGCCAGAATTTGGGGCACTGGGTTTGAAGGTGCTGGCCGACATCCAACAGATTTTTCAGACCACGCAACCGGTCATCATTTACCCCGCCTCGGGCACGGCCGCTTGGGAGGCCGCGCTGGTCAACGTGCTGAACCCGGGCGACCATTTGCTGATGTACGAGACCGGGCACTTTGCCGCACTTTGGCAAAAGCTGGCCGCGCGTTTGGGGTTCGAAACGGAAGTCATGAAACACCCCGGCGCTGAAGTCTGGCGCCATGGCGTGCGCGCGGACTTGATTGAAGAGCGCTTGAAGGCCGACAGCCAGCACAAAATCAAGGCCGTTTGCGTGGTGCACAACGAAACCTCCACCGGCGTGACCAGCCACATTGCCGCCGTGCGCAAAGCGATTGACGCCACCAAGCACCCCGCTTTGCTGCTGGTAGACACTGTGTCGGGCGTGGGGGGTGCCGATTACCAACACGACGCCTGGGGCGTGGACGTGAGCATTGGCGG
>JANPCR010000193.1:0-6087 GCA_031431035.1 Rhodoferax sp. | reverse complement strand
TGCGTCAATCAAAACGCGCTGGTTGGCCAACGACCTGCCACCGACCACGTCAAACGCCACAATGCGGCGCGGGTCGGAACGGCATTCCACCACGTACAACTGTGACTCATCGGGTGAAAACGCCAGCCCGTTGGGTTGTTTGATGCCCTCAGCGGCAATGCTGATGGAGCCATCCGCATCGACGCGATACACGTTGAACGGCAATTCGTTTGCCGCCTTTTCGCCCTCATAGAACCCGGTGATGCCAAAGAACGGGTCGGTGAACCAGATGGAGCCGTCCGACTTCACGACCACGTCGTTGGGTGAGTTGAGCCGCTTGCCGTCAAATGAGTCGGCCAGCACGGTGATGCGACCGTCAATTTCGGTGCGGGTCACGCGGCGCGTCAGGTGTTCGCAGGTCACGATGCGGCCTTGGCGGTCGCGCGTGTTGCCGTTGCCGTTGTTGGACGGCTGGCGAAAAACCGACGTGACGCCGGTTTCTTCGTCCCACTTGTGCATGCAGTTGCCAGGCACGTCGCTCCAAACCAATTGGCGCGTGTCGCCCAGCCAAACCGGGCCCTCCGCCCATCTGAATCCAGTGGCAAGCCGCTCGACTTTGGCCAAGCCAAGGCGGTACTTATCAAATGATGGGTCGATGCTGACCACAGAAGCGTCAGGCAGGCGTGGGCTGGGGTGAAAGTCGGTCATGGTCTGTATAGGAGGATAAAAACTGGGGATTGCCAGAGTCTAATCTGACCCTGACATGTTTCAAACGGGTTGACCCGTTATTGAACTGCGTCCCAGCGGCCGCCCAAATTTTTGAGCAAAACGCCAACTGCCACCAATCGGCGGTTTCGCACGTCCAGCATCGTGCGCTCAGACGCCAGCGCGGTGGCTTGCGCAGTGACGACATTAAGGTAGCTGACGGTGCCCGCCTTGTACTGGTTGTTGCTGATCTCCAGGTTGCGTTGCGCGGCATCCAAAGCGTCAGCCTGCAGGACGAGTTGCTCTTGCAGGCTGGCAGCGGTCACCAAGTTGTCTTCAACCTCTTGCATTGCTGTCAACACGGTTTGTCGATAAGTCGCTGCGGCTTGGTCAGTGCTGGCACGGGCAGACTCTTCGGCAGCTTTGCGGGCGCCTCCATCAAACAAGGCAATTGCCAGCGAGGGGCCAAGAGACCAAAACAGATTGGGCGTATTCAAAAGTTCAACCAACTCGGCACCTCGAAACCCTGCTGTGGCTGACAGCGTGATATTGGGGAAGAACGCGCTTTGGGCCACGCCAATCTGCGCATTGGCTGCAGCGACGCGGGCCGAAGCGGCGGCAATGTCAGGCCTGCGCTCCAGCAACTGAGCGGGTAATTGCAACGGGGCAACGGGAGCTTGTGGCAGTGTGGCAGTAGACGCCAAGTTGAAGGCGGCTGCGCTTTGGCCCAACAGCGTGGCGATGGCGTGCTCCAGCAGGGCGCGGCTGCTGGCGGACTCGATCAACTGCGCCTGCGTGGAGCGCAACTGCGTGGTCGCTTGGGCCACATCGGCCGCTGAGGCCACGCCGCCCGCGTAGCGATTTTGCGTCAATTCCAGCGAACGCTGGTAGGCGTTGACAGACCGCTCCAGCAGAGCGCCTTGCGCCTCAGCGCTGCGCAGCGAAAAATAGGTTTGCGTCAGCAAGGCCTGCACAGACAACCGGGCGGAGGCCAAATCTGCCGCGCTCGCCTGCAAGCGTGCGTCGGCGCTGCTGACGGTGCCCGCCAAGCGGCCCCACAAGTCCAATTCCCAACTGGCGCTGGCAGACAAGGAGTTGCTGGTTGCGGCGGAAATGCCGCCGGGTGACACGCCGTTGCTAATTCCGGCGTTTGCGCTCAACGCTGGGCTCAAACCCGCTCGGCTGCTGCCCAAGGCGGCTCGCGCGACTTGAACCTGAGCGGCGCTGGCTTTGAGGTTTTGGTTGCCGATCATCAGCTGCTTTTGCAACTGGTTCAACTGCGGGTCATTGAAAAGCAGCCACCAGTCTTCAGGCACATTGGCCGCATCGGGGCGGGCTGATTTCCAGAGGCCGGATTCTTTGAACGCCACGGGGATGTCCATGGCGGGCTTTTCATAGGGCGCTGGCGTTGAGCACGCGGTGAGAACTGCTGCAATCAGAAGGGCTGGAAGGAGAGCTGGAATTTTTACACCCACTGTTTTCACCTTCAGGCTTGGCATGGTGACGGACTTGTTCATGTGTTGGCAGACGGTTCAGGCTGAGAAATAGGCAACTGAGGTGCTGCCATGTTGGGGTCGGTCACCCTTGCGTTGGACTTGCGATTTGTCCAGCGCGTGGCGCCCCGAGCGGCTGCGGCGCGCATCCGGTCCATCAGCACAAACACCACCGGCGTGGTGTACAGGGTGAGCAACTGCGACAGAATCAATCCGCCCACCACGGCAATGCCCAGCGGTTGGCGCAACTCGGCTCCGTCGCCTGCACCCATTGCTAAGGGAACCGCGCCAAAAATCGCACACACAGTGGTCATCAAAATCGGCCTGAAGCGCAATTGGCAGGCTTTGAAGATCGCCTGTGACGTGCTCAGGTGCCCGTGGCGCTGGCGCTCGATGGCGAAGTCAATCATCATGATGGCGTTTTTCTTGACAATGCCAATCAGCAATATGACCCCGATGAACGCGATGATGGACAGCTCGGTGTTGAACATCATCAATGCTAGCAACGCACCCACCCCCGCCGACGGCAAGGTGCTCAAAATCGTGATGGGGTGAATCAGGCTCTCGTACAAAATGCCCAGCACCAGGTAAATGGTGATGAGCGCGGCCAAAATCAGCATCGGTTGGGTCTCAAGCGACTGGGCAAATGCACGGGCTGTTCCTGCAAAAGTCCCCCGAACCGACACGGGTACGCCCAGTTCAGCCACGGCATTCTCAATGGCGGCGGTGGCTTCAGACAGCGACACGCCAACCGGCAAATTGAAACTGATGGTTGACGCTGGCGTTCCACTTTGGTGATTGACTGCAAGCGGGGTGTTGGTCAGCTCCAGTCTTGCAAAAGCACTTAAGGCGATTCGCTCACCCAGGCTGTTGATGAAGAACAGGTTGCGAAGTGACTCGGAGTTTTGCAAATGCTCTGGGGCCAATTCCATCACCACCCGGTACTGGTTCAGCGGGTTGTAGATCACGCCCACCTGGCGCTGCCCAAAAGCGTTATTCAAAGTCGTGTCAATCATGCGCACCGACAAGCCCATGCGGGTGGCTGCGTCGCGGTCAATGATGACACTGGTCTGCAAGCCTCGGTCTTGCTGGTCGGTGTTGACATCCACCAGCTCGGGCAGCGCCATCATGGCTCGGCGAATACGCGGGTCCCACGTGCGCAGGTCCTCCAAGTTGTCGCTTTGCAAGGTGTATTGGTATTGAGCGTTGGACTGACGCCCCCCAATGCGAATGTCCTGCACAGGGATCATGAACAAATTGGCCCCAGGCTCTTTGGCAAGCTGGGTTCGCAGGCGTGCTACCACTTGGTCTGCCGAAACATCGCGCTGGGATAGTGGCTTAAGCGACATGAACATCTGGGCTGAGTTGCGTTGCGAGCCGCCCGTGAAACCTGTCACGTTTTCCACGGCCGGGTCGGCCTGCACCACTGCCAGGAATCGATTCAGCCGCTGCTGCATGGCCTGGAATGAGGTCGCTTGATCCGCCTGAATGAAGCCAATCACGCGCCCCGTGTCCTGTTGCGGGAAAAAACCTTTGACGATGACCCCGTACAAATAAAAGTTGAGACCGACCACGCCCAAAAAAATAACCAAAATAATGGGTTGGTGCCGTAACGACCAAGCCAGAGATCGCCGATAGCCGCGTATGACCAAAGCGCCAAACCGGTTTGACCAACGCTCCAGCCAAGACGACCGTTTGCCTTCAGGCTTTGGTTTGAGCAAGGCCGCACACATCATGGGTGTAGTGGTGAGTGACACCACCATGGACACCAAGATGGCAGCCGACAGCACGACTGCGAATTCACGAAACAGTCGCCCGACAATGCCGCCCATCATCAACACAGGAATGAAGACTGCAATCAGGGACAGGCTGATCGACACCACGGTAAAGCCGATTTCACGCGCACCCAACAAAGACGCCTGCAAGGCAGACTTTCCGCGTTCCATGTGCCGGGTGATGTTTTCCAGCACAACAATGGCATCGTCCACCACAAATCCGGTGGCCACGGTCAGCGCCATTAGCGACAAATTGTCCAGGCTGTAGCCGCAAAGGTACATCACCACAAACGTGCCACACAGCGACACGGGTACGGCCACAGCAGGGATTAGCGCCACCCTGAAATTCCGCAGAAAAAGCACAACCACCATGATCACCAGACCGACTGAAATGGCCAAAGCCCGCTCCATCTCTTTGAGCGAGGCTCGAATGGTCGGGGTGCGGTCCATCACCACATCAAGTTGGATGCTTGCCGGAATGGTGGCGCGCAAATGCGGCAGCAAAGCACGCACTTTGTCGACGGCTTCAATGATGTTTGCCCCAGGGGCTTTGTTCAGGATCAGCAAAATGGAGGGCTTGCCATTGGCCACGCCGTAATTGCGCACGTCTTGCACTGAATCCACCACGTCAGCCACGTCTTGCAAGCGAACCGCACTGCCATTGCGGTAGCGCAGGATGATGGGGGCGTACTCTGCGGCGGTGGAAGACTGATCGTTGGCACCAATTTGCCAACTGCGGGCTCCATCTTCAACAAAGCCTTTGGGCCGATTGGCGTTGGACGTGGTGATGGCAATGCGCACGTCTTCCAGTGCCAAGCCGTTGGCGGCAAGCTTGTTTGGATCCAGCTCAACCCGCACGGCTGGCAAGGCACCGCCGCCAATGCTCACCTGCCCAATGCCGGTCACTTGGGCCAGACGCTGTGCCAATACGGTGGACGCGGCGTCGTACATTTGCCCTCGGGTCAGCGTGTCTGAGGTGAGCGAAAGAATCATGACCGGTGAGTCCGACGGGTTGACCTTGCGGTAAGTCGGGTTGCTGGGCATGCCACTGGGCAGCAAAGCCCGCGCCGCATTGATGGCGGCCTGTACATCGCGAGCCGCACCGTTGATGTCGCGGTTCAAGTCAAACTGCAAGGTGACCCGGCTGTTGCCAAGGGACGAACTGGAAGTCATTTCAGTGACGCCCGCGATGGCGCCCAAAGACCGCTCCAACGGGGTAGCGATGGTTGCGGCCATCGTCTCGGGGCTCGCGCCTGGCATGGCGGCAGACACCGAGATCGTTGGAAAATCGACTTGTGGAAGCGGTGCAACCGGCAGCATGAAGAAACTGATGACTCCTGCCAGCGCCATGCCCAGTGTGGCCAGCGTGGTGGCCACGGGGCGGTTAATGAAGACGCTGGAGAAGTTCACTCGCCACTCTGCAATGCAGAACCAGAGGATGATGTTGCCGATGTTGAGGGCGTTGGGGAAGTTGCATTCGTCTCCCCGCGCACCCGCTGGGCCAATGAGGCAAATCCCAAGTAAATTACGGGGGTTGTGAACAAGGTCAGCAATTGGCTCACGATGAGTCCACCCACCATCACCACGCCCAGAGGTTGGCGCAACTCGCTACCCACACCGCCACCCAGCATGAGTGGCAGTGCGCCCAACAACGCAGCCAGCGTGGTCATCAAAATCGGGCGAAACCGCAGCAGACAGGCTTGGTAGATGGCTTCGCGCGGAGACAGGCCCTGCTCGCGTTCAGCATCCAGTGCAAAGTCAATCATCATGATGGCGTTTTTCTTTACAATGCCGATCAGCAACACGATGCCAATGATGGCAATCACGTCCAGTTCCAATTTCAAGGCCAGCAGTGCCAGCAGTGCACCCAGAGCGGCAGAGGGCAGGGTGGACAAAATCGTCAGAGGGTGAATGTAGCTTTCGTACAGCACGCCCAGCACGATGTACATGGTGACAATCGCGGCAAGTATCAACAGCAAGGTGTTGGATAACGAGGCCTGAAACGCCAAGGCTGCCCCCTGAAAACTGGTCTCGATGCTGGCGGGCATTTGCAAGGCTGCTTGTTCGTCTTTGATGGCTTGTACGGCCTCACCCAATGAGACACTAGGCGCGGCGTTGAATGAAATCGTCGCCGA
>JANPCR010000192.1:0-20152 GCA_031431035.1 Rhodoferax sp. | reverse complement strand
CCATCAGCTCACGGCGCGCAGCCGCTTCACCTTTGCCCATCAGCTTGGTGATCAAGCCCTCGGTTTGCTCAAAGCTCTGGTTGCCTAGCTGCACCGGCAGCAGGCGGCGAGTGTCGGGGTTAAGCGTGGTTTCCCACAATTGTTCCGCGTTCATTTCGCCCAAGCCCTTGAAGCGGCTGATGCTCCACGAGCCTTCGCGCACGCCTTCTTTGCGAAGCTTGTCCAAGATAGCGGTCAGCTCGCCGTCGTCAAGCGCATAGGCTTTTGAAGCTGGCTTTTTGCCGCGCGCAGGCGCGTCGACCCTGAACAGCGGCGGGCGTGCAACGTACACATGGCCAGCGTCAATCAGCTTCGGGAAATGCCTGAAGAATAGCGTGAGCAGCAGTACCTGAATGTGCGAGCCGTCTACATCAGCATCGCTCAAAATACACACTTTGCCGTAGCGCAATCCGCTTAAATCAGGCGCCTTGCCGTCCTCATAGGGGCCAGGGCCGTGCGGGTCCACGCCAATCGCAACAGAAATATCGTGAATTTCGGTGTTGGCAAATAGGCGGTCGCGGTCGACTTCCCAGGTGTTGAGCACCTTGCCTCGCAAGGGCAAAATGGCCTGACTCTCTTTGTCACGGCCCATTTTGGCGCTGCCCCCGGCGGAATCACCTTCGACCAAAAAGACCTCGTTGTGCGCAATGTCGCGGCTTTCGCAATCGGTCAGCTTGCCCGGCAATACGGCAACGCCTGAGCTTTTGCGTTTTTCAACTTTTTGCCCCGCCTTTTGACGCGATTGCGCCGCGCGAATCGCCAATTCAGCCAGCTTTTTGCCGTATTCAACGTGCTGGTTCAGCCACAGCTCCAAAGTGGGGCGAACAAAACTTGAGACCAGGCGCACAGCGTCGCGCGAATTCAGGCGTTCTTTGATTTGTCCCTGAAATTGCGGGTCCAGCACTTTGGCGCTCAACACATAACTGGCCCGCGCAAACACGTCTTCCGGCAGCAATTTGACGCCCTTGGGCAGCAGAGAATGCAGTTCAATAAAACTTTTCACCGCCGTGAACAGGCCATCGCGCAGGCCACTTTCATGGGTGCCACCAGCACTGGTAGGAATCAAATTGACGTAACTTTCGCGCACCGTCTGGCCATCTTCGGTGAATGCCACGCACCACGTCGCTCCCTCGCCTTCGGCAAAGTTGTCGTTTTGGGCGTCGGCAAAGCCTTCGCCGTCAAACAGGGGAATCACCAAATCGCCCGTGAGGGACTGCATCAGGTAATCGTTCAGACCGCCTTTGTACAGCCAGACCTGGGTTTCCTTGGTTTTCTCCACCAGCAAAGTGACGGACACCCCCGGCATCAGCACCGCTTTGCTGCGCAGCAAATGAGTAAGTTCGGCCATGGGCAAGGCGCTGGTTTCGAAGTACTTGGCATCTGGCCAAACCCGAACTGTCAGGCCAGTCTTGCGGTCGCCCTCGCCCGCTTTGCGAATTTTGAGCGGCTCCGTCACATCGCCGCCTTCAAACACAATGCGGGCCACCGAGCCGTCGCGGTAACTGGTGGCCTCAAGCCGCTTGCCCAACGCATTGGTCACGCTGACCCCCACGCCGTGCAAGCCGCCTGAAAAGCTGTAGGCCCCGCCTTTGCCTTTGTCAAACTTGCCACCCGCGTGCAAGCGGGTGAAAACCAGCTCAATCACCGGCGCCTTCTCTTCGGGGTGCATGCCAAACGGAATGCCGCGCCCGTCGTCCTCGACCGTCACAGAACCATCGGCATGCAAGATGACTTTGAGTTTCTTGCCGTGCCCCGCCAGCGCTTCGTCGGCAGAGTTGTCCAGCACCTCTTGAATCACGTGCAATGGATTTTCGGTTCGCGTGTACATTCCGGGTCGCTGCTTGACCGGCTCGAGCCCCTTCAGAACTCGGATTGAACTTTCAGAATAGTCACTGGGTGGTTTGGCTGCCATAGGGTTGCATTGTAGTCGTGGCGGTATAATACACTGTACATTTATACATCAGTCGTGCGGTGTCTTGCCTCGGTCTGAGGCCACCAAAGCCATGTTGGTTCAATTTAGCTAAAGTACAGCATGTCCCAATTTTCCGAAACTTCTGCCTCGGGCTCGCCAGCGCAGTCGCTCTCTCTTGCTCAGGTTTTGCTGTGCGGCGCAACCATCGTGACCCTGTCTATGGGCATTCGGCACGGTTTTGGGCTGTTTTTGCAGCCCATCACGCAGGCGCAGAACTGGACGCGCGAGACCTTTGCGCTGGCAATCGGCATTCAAAATATCTCTTGGGGCATCGCCGGAATTTTCGCGGGCATGGTGGCTGACCGTTTTGGGGCTTTCAAAGTCATCATTGCGGGTGCAATTTTTTACGCGCTTGGCCTTTTCGGCATGGCCCATGCCGCCACTCCAATGCAGTTTGCGCTCAGTGCGGGCGTTTTGCTGGGCATCGCCCAAGCGGGTACTACTTACGCTGTGGTGTACGGTGTGATTGGCCGCAATGTACCGCCGCAGCGCCGCTCTTGGGCAATGGGGGTCACGGCGGCTGCCGGGTCATTTGGCCAGTTTTTGATGGTACCGACCGAAGGCTTTTTAATCAGCAGTTTTGGCTGGCAAACTGCCTTGATCACCCTCGGGTTTGCCTGCTTTTTGATCGTGCCATTGGCTTGGGGCCTGAAAGAAAGCGCCTTCGCGGGCGGCGCGGCCCCGGCCCGGGACCAAACCATTCTTCAAGCGTTGACCGAAGCCTTCAAATACCCCAGTTTTCAATTGCTGATGGCAGGCTACTTTGTCTGCGGTTTTCAAGTGGTGTTCATTGGCGTCCACATGCCAAGCTACCTGAAAGACAAAGGCCTGTCTCCCCAGGTCGCAGGCTATGCGCTGGCGCTGATCGGCCTGTTCAACGTGTTTGGCACCTATGCTGCGGGCGCATTGGGCGAAAAGCTCCAAAAGAAAAACATACTGGCTTTTATTTACTTCACGCGGGCCGTTGTCATTAGCGTGTTTTTGTGGGCACCGCTGTCGCCCACCAGTGTTTACATTTTTGCCAGCGTCATGGGAACCCTGTGGCTGTCTACGGTGCCACCCACCAATGCCGCCATCGCCCAAATCTTTGGCGTCAATCACCTGTCTATGCTGGGTGGCTTTGTTTTCTCCAGTCACCAAATAGGTTCGTTCATGGGGGTTTGGCTGGGTGGTTTCGTGTACGACCGCACCGGCAGTTACGACTTGGTCTGGTACATCGCCATTGCTTTGGGCATTTTTGCCGGTTTGATCAATTTGCCCGTCAAAGAAACCCCCATCACCCGCCCCAAGCCGCGTTTAGGTGCCGCGCTGAACGTGCAGCCCCGCTGAGCGGCAAGCACTGAACACTGATCAATGGGCATTGAAAACCGAGCCGCCATGAAAAAATCTCACCATTGGGTCGCCTATGCTGGGGCTTTGATCGCGCTTTTGGCTGTTTTTTCTCTCTATGCCCGCCCTGCGTTTTTGGTCACGCTGGCAGACCAGCTGTGGGCATGCTTTTAGGCGTGCTGGAGCGGCACTTTAAACCGTGACCGAAAGCCCTGAAAAAGCCAAAATCCCACACGGCCAGCACGGCATGGGCCAGCCCTCCGCGTGGCTTGATCGTTGGGCGCATCTGCTGCCAGCCCAATCAACCGTGCTGGACATTGCCTGCGGGCACGGTCGGCACATGAAGTTTTTAGCGTCGTTGGGCCACCAAGTAACCGGAATTGACCGCTCGCCAGATGCCATTGATTCCGCGTCTGCCTGGGGTGAGGCGATCCTGGCCGACATTGAAAATAGTCCTTGGCCGCTGATGCAAAACTCACAAAACCCTAAAAACACGCAGTCCTCGGCTATCCCAGCCGCCAGACAATTCGGCGCTGTCATCGTCACCAATTACCTGTGGCGACCGCTGTTTGGCGTGATGGCCCAAAGTCTGGCACCTGGTGGCATCTTGGTTTATGAAACCTTTGCCCGTGGCAACGAAACCGTGGGCAAACCGTCACGGCCTGATTTTCTGCTTGAGCCTGGCGAATTGATTCAGGCGTTTTCCGGCCTGCGCCTGATCGCCTACGAATGTGGCTTTTTGGCTGACCCTGACCGGTTTGTTCAGCGCATCGTCGCAGTGATGCCGCAGAACCCGCCCGATTCTGGCCATTTACCCTCTGCGGCCGACCCGCCCTATTCACTTAAAGCCCCACTTTGCGAACCGCTTTACAGCCGGGCAACACGCTCTAGCTAAAATGCGCCATCCGGCTCCAATTATTTCAACCCTTCATCGCAGACTCTCCAGCACATGACCACTTCTTTCAGGCAGATCACCGGCAGCATCGTTGCACTGGTCACGCCCATGCACGACGACGGATCGGTTGATTACCCCGCTTTAAGAAAGCTGATTGACTGGCACATTGAGCAAGGCACCGACTGCATTGGCGTGGTCGGCACCACCGGTGAGTCCCCTACGGTCAACGTCGAGGAACATTGCGAAATCATTCGGGTGTCAGTTGAACAAGCCAACACCCATGGCGACCGCAAAGTCCCCATCATGGCCGGTTGTGGTGCTAACTCCACCGCCGAGGCCATCGAACTGACCCGCTTTGCCAAGCGCGTTGGGGCCGACTGCCAGCTTCAGGTGGTGCCCTACTACAACAAACCAACCCAAGAAGGGCAATACCTGCACTTCAAGTCCATTGCAGAAGCCGTCGATTTGCCCATGGTTTTGTACAACGTGCCCGGCCGCACGGTGGCTGACATGGCGCATGACACCGTGCTGCGCCTGACTCAGGTGCCCGGAATTGTTGGCATCAAAGAAGCCACGGGCAATATTGAACGCGCGCAATGGCTGATTCGCGACGTCCCCAAAAGCTTCGCCGTGTATTCAGGCGATGACGGCAGCGCCGTGGCCTTGATGTTGTGCGGCGGGCAAGGCAATGTGAGTGTGACCGCCAACGTGGCACCCCGGCAAATGCATGAACTTTGCGCAGCGGCCATTGCGGGCAACGCCAAACGCGCGATGGAAATTCAATTGGCCTTGCTGCCCTTGCACAAACAACTGTTTATAGAACCCAACCCCATACCGGTGAAATGGGCGATGCAAAAAATGAAGCTGTGCGGCGGCACCTTGCGCTTGCCTATGACGCCTTTGACCGCTGCCAACCAGCCCGCGCTGGAGCAGGCCATGCGAGCCACTGGCCTGCTTTGAAACACGGCCAAACACGGCCTTCTGCCCTTTGCGACTTCCCCCCATTTTCAAGGAAATTTTCAGTGACTCATTTCTTTAGACTCGCTCGATTGACCACCCTGACCGCCGCCGTGTCACTGACTTTGTGCGCTTGCTCTTTGATGGAAACCGAGCGTGTTGACTACAAAAGTGCGGGCAAAGCCCCGTCGCTCGAAGTCCCTCCCGACTTGACGCAACTGACCCGCAACACGCGCTATGCCGTGCCTGGCGGCGCAATCACGGCCCTGGGCTACCAAAACGACAAGCCCACAGTGCAAAGCGTTGCCACGGCGGCCATCACCGTAGGGGATATCCGTATTGAGCGCTCTGGCAACCAGCGCTGGCTGGTGGTCGCTCGCCCGGCTGAACAGCTATGGGAGCCCGTCAAAGACTTTTGGCAAGAAAGCGGTTTCTTGCTGGTGCAAGACCAGGCGAATTTGGGCATCATGGAGACCGATTGGGCCGAAAACCGCGCCAAATTGCCGCAGGACTTTATTCGCAACACCATTGGCAAAGTGTTTGATTCGCTGTATTCCACAGGCGAGCGCGACAAATTTCGCACCCGCATTGAACGCACGGCAGCAGGAGCATCTGAAATTTATGTATCTCACCGCGGCATGGTCGAGGTCTATGCCAATAGCGCCCAAAAGGATCAAACGGTCTGGACACCCCGCGCTGCCGACAGCGAATTAGAGGCCGAATTTTTGCGTCGCCTCATGGTGCGCTTGGGCGCATCGCCCGAGACGGCCAAGCAAGCGGTTGCAACCCCCATCAAAACTTCGTCCAAAGTCTCCATAGCCAATGGCCAGCCGGTGGTGGTCATTGAAGAAAGCTTTGATCGCGCTTGGCGCCGCGTCGGCCTGTCCCTGGACCGCACTGGGTTCACAGTTGAAGACCGTGACCGCGCCAAGGGCACGTATTTTGTGCGCTATGTTGAACCGGGTTCGGACAAAACTGACCCTGGTTTCTTTGCCAAAATTTTTGGCACGGGCCCAACACCTGTCCCCTTGAAGTACCGCATCAACGTGCAAAGCCAGGGTGAAGTCTCCACCGTCAGCGTGCAAGATGGCGCAGGCACACCCGATGCATCTGCCAATGCACAGCGTATCGTTAAAGTCATTGCCGACGACCTGCGCTAGCCAAACTCAAAACTCGCACAGAAGCCCGAACAAGCCACCGTGTCAGCCACCAGCGCATGATGCGTTTCAAGAGCCTTGGCAGTGGCAGTTCAGGCAACGCGACGGTGGTGGAGGCAGGCCAAGGCACGGCGATCACCCGTTTGCTGATTGACTGCGGACTTGGCCCTAAGCTGCTCGATGAGCGACTGGCCCGGGCGGGCCTTGCAGTCAATCAATTGAGCGCCATTTTTGTCACCCACGAACACAGCGACCACATAGGTTGCGCGCGCCAATTGGCTCTGCGTTTGGGCATTCCCGTCTGGATGAGCCAAGGCACCTACGCCGCTTTAGGGGAACCCGACTTTGGCGGCTGGTTCAGGCAGGCGCAAGATGGTGTGAATATTGATTTGGGCGCGCTTCAAGTGTCGCCCTTCACGGTGCCGCATGACGCGCGCGAGCCACTTCAACTGACCTGCACCGACGGCGATCGAACTTTTGGCGTGTTGACCGACTTGGGGCATGCCACTGAGCACGTGATGGCGTCATTGAGTCCCTGCCACGCCTTGCTGCTTGAATGCAACCATGATGCTGATTTGCTGATGCAAGGCGCGTACCCAAAGTTTTTGAAACAACGAGTCGGTGGGCGATTTGGTCATTTGTCCAACGCCGATGCCGCCGACATTGCCAAAGCATTGAACCACGCCGGTTTGACCCATGTGGTGGCCGCGCACCTAAGCCGCCAAAACAACCGCCCCGAATTGGCCCGCGAAGCCTTGGCAACCGCATTGGGCCGGGACATTGCTGACGTTGGTGTCGCGACTCAATCGAGCGGCTGCGATTGGATGACGGTTTAATTCCTTTTTCAATTCAATCGAAAACGGAATTACCCTTTGGCGAGCCCCCGAGCGCCCAAAAATTCACGGCCATAAAAAAAGCCACCCTGCGGCGGCTTTTTTTGCTTCAGAAGAATTGAATCTTCTGAGTGGTCGCTTGAAGAATTACTTCTTCATGGCTGCCCTGTGAAGAATTACTTCTTCATGGCTGCAGTAGCAGCGTCAGCGGCTTTCTTGGCAGCATCGCCAGCAGCGGTTTTGGCAGCGTCAGCAGCAGCAGTAGCAGCGCCTTTGGCAGCGTCAGCGGTTGCAGCAGCAGCACCGGCAGCAGCGCCAGCAGCAGCACTGGCTGCATCTTTGGCAGCGTCAGCCACGCCAGTTGCTGCGGTAGCAGCAGCAGAAGCGGCACCGGCAGCAGCGCCAGCAGCAGCACTGGCTGCGTCTTTAGCAACTTCAGCAACTGGAGCGACCACTGCAGCAGCAGGAGCCACAACAGCTTTAACTTCTTCTTTTTTGCCGCAAGCAGACAGAGCAGCGGCAGCGATAACGGCGGCCAAGACGAGTGATTTGTTCATTTGATGTACCCAGTGAATAAAAGTGAATAAATAAAAAATTCCGCAAAATTGCCGATGCAGACGGGCTGCAAAGACCGAAGCAAAACGACTCGATCTGTTTTTGCTTAGCCTTCAATTATACCGTTGATTAAAAGGGCAACGGGAAAACCCTTGCTACTTTAAAAAGCCCCGCGAAACCTACAAACCCAGCACCGACGACGGAAAACCGGGTGAGCTAATGCGGATTTTTTCGTCCAGCAATTCACGCAAGTGGATTCGACGGTCGGGCTCACCACCACTGACGCCTTGGCACAAAGCCAGATTGATACGCTGCATTGCCCAGCTACGGCTCCAAATAGCGCTGGGAAAATCGAGCGGATCGACCTGGCGGCACTGCCGACATTCGATGATGTGGCTCCAGGTTTTGCGCCAGCTAACTAGGCGGGGTTGCTTGCGCATGGCGACCTCAAAACTGTGGGCCAACAGCGTGATGTGCCGCCCAGTTTTGGACCAAGACTGTAGCGATTCCACAACAGATCGTTCATTCAACGGCCAGTCTTCGAAGTTGGCGTCGGCCAGAATGATTTGATTCCAGCCGTCGCGTGCAGCACAGGCCAATGCATCGCGCACCAATTGCGCGAACGCGTGGCGGCCTTCAAATCGTCCGGACGGCAACACCAGCGCTGGCGCAGGCGCGATGGCACCCAGCCCTAAGTCCGTGCCCCCTGAGCCATTGGTTCTGTTTTCAGCAGTCATGAAGCCACCCCACTTCCGTCCAGTTTGCCAACAGCGATTTTGCGTCAATGCTCGCGCGAAGCACAGCCGCCGCACTCAAGGCACGGTCATTGGCGAGCCGTCGCATCAGCGTGGCATCGGCCCCGCCCGCACGAAAGCTTTCGCCGTTGATGAACACGTGCTGATCGTCAAACAACATTTTGCTGCGCCGATCTAGGCGAACGCCGCATGCCTGCACTTTGCCGACCCGACCCGACGTTGTGCCCTCGTCAAACCAAACCTGCGCCTTCGGTTCACTCAATATCTCGCCCAAGGCTCGCTTCAAAGCGTTGGGGTCGCCCAAGGCCTGGCGCAGGGCCGTCTGGGCAAATTCGATGAGCTGAAGCGGGATTTGTGCAGGCGCTGAAGCGGCGGGCTGCTTGGGGTCCTGGTAACGATTTTGGCGCTTCGTGCCCGAGCGAGGTTTGGCGTCTTCATCAGGGGCAAATTCGTCTTCAGCCGTGTCGGCAAAACGAAGCAGCAGTTCGCGTGCCAAATCAGCCGCTTGGGGTGCCTGAAAACCGATGGAATAGGTCATGCACTCGTCCAACGCCACGCCGTCGTGAGCGTAGCGCGGGGGCAGGTAAAGCATGTCGCCGGGTTCGAGAACAAAAGTTTGCTCTGGCTTGAAGTTTTGCAATATTTTGAGGGGCGCGTTGGGCTGCAGCGTCAAATCGGGTTGCGCACTGATTTGCCATTGCCGCCTGCCTTGGGCTTGCAGCAAAAACACGTCGTAGCTGTCAAAGTGCGGTCCGACACCGCCGCCTTGCGTGGCATAGCTGACCATCACGTCGTCCAGACGCGCATCAGGAATAAAGCGAAATTGATCCATCAGCGCCCGAAAAGAGTCGGTGTGCAGATCCAGCCCTTGCACCAGCAGCGACCAATTTGGCGTTTTAAGGCTGGGCAACGCCCGACGGGCAAAGGGGCCAGTTTGAAGACGCCAAGCTTTGCTTTTTGCAGATTGCACGACCAGGCGCGACTCGACGCTTTCGTCGCTGGCCAGCTCAAACAACTTGGCGCGTTCAAGCAAGGGGCCGCCGGCGCCCGCATTCAAGGCAGGCACAGCCTGGCGAATCAGCAAGGGCTTCTTTTGCCAATGCTTTTTCATGAAGGTCTCGGGGCTTAAGCCACCGAGCAGCGCCAGGGGTTTTGCAATGTCCATGCTGATTTTTCCAATTTTCGGGGCAACCATGATCTGCGACAATTCTCCTATGGAAATCACTCAACAATGCGTCGTTGCCCTGACCTGGACGCTCAAAGACACCCTGGGCGAAGAACTGGACGTTTTGGACGACCCTGTGGAATTTTTAATCGGCGGGCAAGACCTGTTCAAAGTCATAGAAGAAGCCCTGCAAGGCCATGAAAAAGGGGCCAAGCTCGACCTGCACCTGGAGCCCGAGCAGGCCTTTGGCGACTTCAACGACCAATTGTTGTTTTTGGAGCCGCGCACGCTGTTCCCCAAGGACATTGCGCCGGGCATGACCTTTGAAGGCGCGTCCCTGCCCGAGGGCTGCAACCCGGCAGCCGCCAAAGACGCGCTGTACACGGTCAGCGAGATTTACCCCGATCACGTGGTGCTGGACGGCAACCACCCGCTGGCGGGCATTGCGCTGCGCCTGAGCCTGAAGGTGCAAGACGTGCGCGAAGCCACCGAAGAGGAAATTGGCGCAGGCTCTGCCGGTACCGGATTTTTCAGGATCACGCCGCTGCATGACAGCGCGCCGGGCTCGACCACGTTGCATTGACGACCCGAGGCTTTGCGGTTCGGATCGACCAGATCGCAAAAAAGCGCCAAATTAGCCTGTTTTTGACAAAAAAGAACCTGCAGGTTCTTTTTTTCTATTTTGTTGTCAAAATTAGCAAAATATGAAAAAAATAGGCCTCTAGCTCTCGAATTGTATAGATAGTTTGCTATATATTTAATAGCATTCAAATCTCATGCTCAAATTTCAAGCCTTGCCAGTTGACCCATAACCGCCCTCGCCGCGCTGGCTGGCTGGAAACTCCGTGACCACGTTGAATTGCGCTTGCACCACGGGCACGATGACCAGTTGCGCGATGCGCTCCATCGGCTCGATGGTAAAGGCGGTGGCGCTGCGGTTCCAGGCGCTGACCATCAACTGGCCTTGGTAGTCGCTGTCGATCAATCCGACCAAATTGCCCAGCACGATGCCGTGTTTGTGGCCCAGCCCTGAGCGCGGCAATATCAGCGCGGCAAAACCTGGGTCAGCCAGGTAAATGGCAAGCCCGGTGGGCACCAGCTGCCACGCGTTGGGTTGCAAAATCAGCGGCTCAGACAGGCAAGCCCGCAGGTCAAGCCCGGCGCTTCCGGGGGTGGCGTAGGCGGGCAATTGGTCTACCAGGCGCGGATCGATAACTTTGACGTCGATTTTCATGTTCAAGGCTTCAATTTCAAATTGCCCGCAATTTTGGCCACCAGTTTGCGGGCCAAGACCAATTTGGAGGCTCGGGGCAACTCTTCGGCACCCTTGGCATCGACCAGCAGAAGCACGTTGTCGTCTTTGCCGAAAGTGGCCGGGCCAATGTTGCCCACCAAGAGCGGCACGCCTTTGCGCAGGCGTTTGGCTTGGGCGTGGGCCAGCAGGTCGTGGCTTTCGGCGGCAAATCCCACGCAGTACAAAGCCCCACTTTGCGCCCGGGTGGACTGGGCGATGGTGGCCAAAATGTCGGGGTTTTCAACAAACTGCATGCTGGGCACCACGCCCGAGCCGTCTTTTTTAATTTTTTGCTCAGACGCGTTGGCAGGTCGCCAGTCAGCCACTGCTGCCGTGGCCACAAACACGCTGGCGCTGGGGGCTTCCATCACCGCCACGTCGTACAGCGCCTGGGCTGAAGTCACGTTGATTCGTGCCACTCCGCGCGGCGTAGGCAAATGCACCGGCCCACTGATCAGCGTGACCTCGGCACCTGCCTCGCGTGCTGCGCGGGCGATGGCGAAACCCATCTTGCCGCTGGACAAGTTGGTGATGCCGCGCACCGGGTCAATCGCCTCAAACGTCGGGCCAGCGGTGACCAAAACATGCTGACCTGCCAACACCTTGGGTTGAAAAAACGCAATCACGTCTTCCAGCAGTTCCTGGGGTTCCAACATGCGGCCATCGCCCGTTTCGCCGCACGCCTGATCGCCTGTGCCAACACCCAAAATCGTCGCACCATCGGCTGTCAATTGCGCCATGTTACGTTGCGTGGCCGGGTGAATCCACATTTCGCGGTTCATCGCCGGGGCAATCAGCAGCGGCACTGCGTCAATCGGGCGAGCCAGGCACATCAGGCTGAGCAAGTCATCCGCCTGGCCTTGCACCAATTTCGCCATGAAATCAGCACTGCACGGGGCAATCAAAATCGCGTCGGCTTCGCGGCTCAGGTTGATGTGCGGCATGTTGTTGGCGGCCCGAGCGTCCCACTGCGAGCCATAAACCAGCCGGTTCGACAAGGCCTGCATCGTCACCGGGGTGATGAATTGCTCCGCCGCTTCGGTCATGACCACCTGCACGGTGGCGCCTTCCTTGATCAGGGCACGGCACAGCTCTGCCGCCTTGTAACAGGCAATGCCGCCTGACAGGCCCAGGACGATGTGTTTTCCAGCGAGGTCGTTCATAGGCGTGAATGTAGCAGAGGCATTTCGGGCCAGACACTCGCGCCTATAATCACCATTTCCACCCCATTGAGCCTGAAAACTCACTCTGACATGACCAAATTTGTCTTCGTCACCGGCGGTGTGGTGTCTTCCCTGGGCAAGGGAATCGCCTCAGCCTCCCTCGCAGCGATCCTCGAATCGCGGGGCCTCAAAGTCACTTTGATCAAGCTCGACCCGTATCTGAATGTCGATCCGGGCACCATGTCGCCCTTGCAGCACGGCGAGGTGTTTGTCACCGAAGACGGTGCTGAAACTGACCTGGATCTGGGCCACTACGAGCGATTTGTCGAAACGCGGATGCGCCGGGCCAACAATTTCACCACCGGCCAAATCTACAAAAGCGTGCTGGACAAAGAGCGCCGGGGCGATTACCTGGGCAAAACTGTGCAGGTGATTCCGCACGTCACCAACGAAATTCAAGAGTTCGTGAAGCGCGGTGCGGCCTTCGGCACACCCGAAGCCGTTGACGTGGCAATTGTCGAAATTGGTGGCACCGTGGGCGACATCGAATCGCTACCGTTTTTAGAAGCTGTGCGCCAAATGAGCCTGAAATTAGGCCCTAACAACAGCGCCTTCGTCCATTTGAGTTACGTGCCCTGGATTGCAGCGGCAGGTGAATTAAAAACCAAACCCACCCAGCACACCGCCAAGCAGTTGCGTGAGATCGGCATTCAGGCCGATGCCTTGATTTGCCGCGCTGACCGACCAATTCCCAAAGAAGAGCGCGACAAGATTTCGCTGTTCTCCAACGTGGCCGAATGGGGCGTCATCTCCATGTGGGACGTTGACACCATTTACAAAGTGCCGCGCATGCTGCACGAGCAAGGCTTGGACGGCTTAATTTGTGACAAGCTTCGCTTGAACACACCGCCCGCTAATTTGAAGCGCTGGGACGACCTGGTGTTTGAGACCGAACACCCGCAAGGTGAAGTCAACATCGCCATGGTCGGCAAGTACGTTGATTTGTCAGACAGCTACAAATCGCTGAACGAAGCCCTGCGCCACGCGGGCATGAAAAACCACGTGCGAGTGAAGATCGACTACATCGATTCTGAATCTTTGCTGCCTGACAGCGTCTCGCAACTCGCTAAATTTGACGCTATTTTGGTACCCGGCGGTTTTGGCAAACGCGGCATTGAAGGCAAAATTTGCGCCGCCCGGTTTGCCCGCGAAAACAAAGTGCCTTACCTTGGTATCTGCCTGGGCATGCAGGTCGCCACCATAGAATTCGCGCGCCACGTGGCAGGCCTGACTGACGCCAACAGCACCGAGTTTGAGCCAGATAACCCGAACCCCGTTATCGCCTTGATCACCGAGTGGAAAGACGCCGACGGCAGCATCAAAACCCGGGACAAAAACTCCGACCTGGGCGGTACCATGCGCCTGGGTGCGCAAAGTTCTGACGTGGCACCCAACACCCTGGCGCATCAAATTTATGGCCCCGTGGTGACCGAACGGCATCGCCATCGCTATGAGGCCAACGTGCATTACCTGGACACACTTCGCAAGGCGGGCATGGTGATCTCCGCGCTGACCCAACGCGAACAGTTGACAGAAATGATCGAGCTACCCCAAACCGTGCACCCCTGGTTTGTTGGCGTGCAGTTTCACCCCGAATTCAAATCCACCCCGTGGGACGGCCACCCTTTGTTCAATGCCTTCATCAAGGCAGCGCTGGACCACCAGGCGGCTGGCAAAAACTTGAAGGCGGTCGCGTGAAACTGTGTGGTTTTGACATCGGGCTGAACCAGCCATTTTTCCTGATCGCTGGGCCGTGCGTGATTGAGTCCGAGCAATTGCAAATGGACACGGCAGGCAGGCTGAAAGAAATCACCTCGTCGCTGGGCATTCCCTTCCTATTCAAAAGCAGCTTTGACAAAGCCAACCGCTCCAGCGGAGCGACCTTTCGGGGTCCAGGCATTGATCTAGGTCTTGAAATTCTGGCCAAGGTCAAGCGCGAACTGAAGGTGCCGGTGCTGACGGACATTCACGACGAGTCCCAAATTGAACAAGTTTGCAGCGTGGTGGACGTGCTGCAAACCCCCGCCTTTTTGTGCCGCCAAACCGACTTCATCCGTGCGGTGGCGCAAAGCGGCAAGCCCGTCAATATCAAAAAAGGGCAATTCCTGGCGCCCGGTGACATGAAAAATGTCATCGACAAAGCCCGCGCGGCAGCCCGCGAAAAGGGTTTGCTTGAAGACAACTTCATGGCCTGTGAGCGCGGTGCCAGCTTTGGCTACAACAACCTGGTCAGCGACATGCGCAGCCTCGCCATCATGCGCGAAACACAAGCCCCCGTGGTGTTTGACGCCACCCACTCCGTGCAATTGCCCGGTGGCCAAGGCACCAGCAGCGGCGGACAACGTGAAATGGTGCCTGTGTTGGCCCGTGCTGCCGTGGCGGTCGGCGTTGCAGGCTTGTTCATGGAAACGCATCCCAACCCTGCTGTGGCACTGAGCGACGGGCCCAATGCCGTGCCGCTCAAACACATGAAAGCCTTGCTGGAAACCCTGCTTGAGCTGGACCGCGTGACCAAGAAAAACGGCTTTTTAGAAAATAGTTTTGGAGTCTGACCATGCCAAGCGCCTACATCATTGCTAACGTCAAAATCACCAATGAAACCCAGTACGCCGAGTACCGCAAATGGTCCACCTTGGCCATGCAGGCCCACGGAGCCGAGCCCTGTGTGCGCGGCGGTAAAGTTGAAGTACTGGAAGGCGACTGGACACCCGACCGCGTCGTGGTTTTAAAGTTTGCCAGTTTTGAGGCGGCCAAAGCCTTCAGCAATTCGCCTGAATATGCCAAAGCCCGCGCTGCCCGCGAAGGTGCTGCCATCATGCGAATGATCGCAGTCGAAGGTCTTTAAGCCAAACTCCCTGCGGTCTTGCCTTCACCAACGCCATCTCCATCGTCACCCCAATTTAGTTTAAACAGGAAAAAGTAATGAGTGCAATTGTTGACATCGTCGGCCGTGAAATTTTGGATTCACGCGGCAACCCCACGGTTGAATGTGATGTGCTGCTAGAGAGCGGCACCATGGGCCGCGCGGCCGTGCCGTCGGGCGCATCCACCGGCTCGCGCGAGGCGATTGAACTGCGCGACGGCGACATGTCCCGTTATTTGGGCAAGGGCGTCTTGAAGGCCGTCGAGTTCATCAACACCGAAATTTCCGAAGCCGTGTTGGGGCTGGATGCTTCGGAACAGGCCTTTCTGGACAAAACCCTGATTGACCTGGACGGCACCGAAAACAAAAGCCGCCTGGGGGCCAATGCCATGCTGGCTGTGTCTATGGCCGTGGCCCGCGCAGCCGCTGAAGAGTCTGGCTTGCCGCTGTACCGCTACTTTGGCGGCATGGGCAGCATGCAAATGCCCGTGCCCATGATGAACGTGGTGAACGGGGGCGCCCACGCCAACAACAACCTTGACTTACAAGAGCTGATGATCATCCCCGTGGGTGCGCCCAGCTTTCGCGAAGCCCTGCGTTACGGTGCTGAAGTATTCCATGCGCTGAAGAAAATTTTGCACGACAAGGGCATGAGCGTCGCGGTGGGTGACGAAGGTGGTTTTGCACCCAATGTGCCAAACCACGAAGCCGCTATCCAGATGATTCTGGAAGCCATCACCGCCGCTGGTTTTGTGCCAGGCGAGCAAATTGCACTGGGCCTGGACTGCGCCGCCAGCGAGTTTTACAAGGACGGAAAGTACCAGCTCGACGCCGAAGGCCTGAGCTTGACCAGCGAAGAGTGGATCAACATCATGGCCACCTGGGTGGACAAATACCCCATCATCAGCATTGAAGACGGCATGGCCGAAAACGACTGGGACGGCTGGAAATTGTTGACCGACCGATTGGGCAAGAAAGTCCAAATTGTGGGTGACGACCTGTTTGTCACCAACACCAAGATCTTGAAAGAAGGCATCAGCAAAGGCATTGCCAATTCGATCCTGATCAAAATCAACCAAATTGGCACCTTGAGCGAAACCTTTGCCGCGATTGAAATGGCCAAACGCGCAGGCTACACGGCGGTCATCAGCCACCGCTCTGGCGAAACAGAGGACTCCACCATTGCCGACATAGCCGTGGGCACCAACGCCGGGCAAATTAAAACCGGGTCACTAAGCCGCTCTGACCGTATGGCCAAGTACAACCAATTGCTGCGCATTGAAGAAGACTTGGGCGACATTGCCACCTACCCCGGTCGTTCGGCTTTCTACAACTTGCGCTAAGCTGTCGGCAAAAAACCCAATGTCTGTCTGTCCTCTGATGTCCTAACCTCACCCCGTTTGCCATGGCGTACCGCCTTGTTCCTGCTGCACTGATTGCCCTGTTGGTCATTCTTCAGGCGCAACTTTGGACGGGCCGAGGCAGCGTTGGCAGTGTGGCCGCGATGACCCAGCAACTGGCAGACCAGCTGAAACAAAACAGCGAAGCCCAGTTGGCCAACGACCGCTTGACCGCTGAAGTTCGCGACCTGATTGACGGACTTGAAATGGTGGAAGAAAAGGCGCGACAGGAGCTGGGCATGGTCAAGCCCAATGAGATTTTTGTGTTGATTGAAAAGCGTTGATCCTGATGCCGGGGATGCGCTGATGCTTTGGGCGGGTGGCAATGGCTTCTCCCCCGTGCTGCCACTATGAAAATCGCTCTATTAGGTGCTTCGCGGGGTGCTTGGAGTACGCTAGACGTTCTGGACGCTTTCGACGCTCAGGGTGCGTCGGGCAGTGGTCAAGCCGAGTTGGCCGACAAACTGGCCGCTGCGCTTCGCGCCAAGAACCACACGGTTTTGCTGACCCGCCATTGCGAGGCTGCCGAGGAAGAGTCCGCATGGGCAGCCAACCCAGGTTCTGCCGACTTTCACTTGGCTGTGGGCGTTTCCGCACCCGTTCAGCCGGGTCTTTTTGACCTCATATTGCTAGTGGGACTCGATGCCAGCGGTTTTCCACAAGCCTCGATAAATTCGCAAGACGCCCTGCAAATGGCAGATACCGAATTGCGCTTGGCGCTCGTCCAAAGTGCCGTTGAATTTCAAGTGATTTATGGCACGACTGAACAACGGCTTGGTCATGCGCTAAGAGCAATTGATCGCTTGCAGGCCAAGACCGCTCAAACCCTATCCGGCAACCGCGAGCCTGAAAAATCGAAAACCGAGCAGACCGCACAGCCCACCAAGCCTTGGGTTTGGCCGTGCGACAAATGCAGCGACTCAGAGTGCGAGCACCAGCTATTTCGGCGCCTGCTGGGCTGACGACTCGGTGCGCGAGCGACGCCTATTGCGCCCCGGATGCGCCGGGCGCCAGGGTACCGGGTTGCACAAAAATTTGCGCTGCGTCCACCGGGTCAAATCGGTACTGCTGCCCGCAAAAGTCACACCCCACTTCAATATCGCCCCGTTCGGCCAATATGCTTTCGGCTTCCACAGCGCCCAAACTGAAAATCATGCGGCTCACGCGCTCGCGGCTGCACGAACAGGCGAACCGGGGGCCAACCGCGCCGGTCACGGGTTCATAGCGCGTCAATTCTTCTTCCCAAAAAAGGCGCCGCAGCAAGGTGTCAACATCCAGCGTCAACAGTTCCTCTCGCTTCAGGCTGCACGCGAGAATGGCGATGCGGTTGTAGTCTTCGGCATGGGCTGTTGACTGAGGCAAGCGCTGTATCAGCAAACCGGCGGCGAGCTCGCCATTGGCTGCCAACACCAGGGTGGTCTGCAATTGTTCGCTTTGCAGCATGTAGTGGGCCAGCACGTCGCTGACGCGTTCAAGCTTTTCACGCTGGTCGCCAAAGAGCGGCACAACACCTTGGTAGGCTTGTTGGCCCGGAAAACGGTGTTTGGGGTCCAACGTGATGGCGCACTTACCCAAGTTGTTGACGTTCACCATCTGACTGAAACTCGCGTCATTCGGCAGCGTTTCTGCGACGCCATCAGCCACTGTGGCCGTGGCCCGCAGGCTCAAGTCGGCTTGCACTTCAACCACGACCAATTTCACCGGGCCATCACCCTGAATTTGCAGCACCAAGGCACCGTCAAATTTGATGCCGCCTTGCATCAACACGCCCGCCGCAGCCATTTGACCCAACAGTTCCTGCACGGGCAGCGGGTAGGCGCCCGTGGTGGTGTTGGCCGCACGGCGACGCAAAATTTCAACCCAAGCGTCGGTCAGCCGCACCACGGCACCGCGCACGGACGACTTGGCAAATATAAATTTATGGAGTTCAGACACAGGAGATTTCTATTTGGGTTCGCCTGCGCAAAATACAAGCGCTTGACAGGCTAAACAAGCTTGGCAAACCTTGTGAGCTTCAGGCAATTTTTTTCAGCCCCAACCTGAAGCGCTTGGCGTTGGCCACGTAATGCAAGGCAATGCCACGCAAGCCCTCGCTTTGTGCAGCCTCAAGTGCGCGCACCAGCTTGGCAGGGCTGCCCATGATCATCGAACCATCGGGAAATTCTTTGCCTTCGGTCACCAACGAGTGAGCGCCGACGATGCAGCCCTTGCCGATTTTCGCTCCGTTCAAAACCGTCGCGCCAATGCCGACCAGCGACCCGTCGCCAATGGTGCAGCCATGCAGCATGACTTTGTGGCCAATGGTCACGTCTTCGCCGATGGTGAGGGGCCGGCCCGGGTCGGCATGCAAAACACTGCCGTCTTGCACGTTGGAGCCGCGCCCAATGCGAATCGGCTCGGGGTTGTCGCCCCGAATCACCGTGCCAAACCAGACATTGGCGTCAGCTGCCAGTTCCACATTGCCCACCACTTCTGCACTGTCGGCAACCCATGCACCGACCCCAAGTTGGGGGGCCAAGCCGTCAAGTTCATAAATAGCCATTGCAAGCCTTCTCAATCAATGTATTGCGAGTTCACGACCTCAATTGTAGAAGCCCACCTGACTTGAGTTGGCGCAAAGGCATCATCGACAATGTACCCACCATGAATGCCGCTGTGCCTGACCCATTGCCCCACTCATCAACTGGTTGCGAAGTGCGACAACTGGCTCTGAACGCCCTGTGCGAGCCAGACCCAGGGGTGAAGTGCGTCTTGGCGCAGCAGCTTTTTGACAGCAGCCTGGTGGCAATGCAAATTGCGCCCAAGGCACCTTCCATGTCGCCATCGCAAGGCAGCCATTTGCCAGGCCGCCCCGAACGTCCGACGTTGACGCACCCCGCCAAAGTGCCAAGGCGCGCGCCCAGCACCTTGGAAGGCCGCGCCGCCATGGTGCATGCGATTGCGCACATCGAGTTCAACGCGATCAATTTGGCGCTCGATGCCATTTGGCGTTTTGACGGCATGCCGAAGGCTTTTTACACCGACTGGGTGCTGGTCGCCAAAGAGGAAGCCCACCACTTTTCGCTGTTACGCGCCCACTTGCGCGGCATGGCGACGCGCGCGGGTGGGTTGCCCCAATGGGACTATGGCGACTTTGAAGCGCATGACGGGCTGTGGGAAATGTGCCAGACCACCTCTCACGACATCGTTGCCCGCATGGCCTTGGTGCCGCGCACGCTAGAAGCCCGAGGGCTGGACGCCACGCCGCAAATGCAGGCCAAACTGCGTCAGGTCGGCACACCCGATGCGCATGGTGCGGCAGATATTTTGGAAATAATTTTGCGCGATGAAATTGGCCATGTGGCGATTGGCAACCATTGGTACCGGTGGCTTTGCGAACGGGATGGGCACGATGCTGTGGCTTATTACCCCGTGTTGACGGAGCGGTTTAAGGCGCCGCGATTGAGGGGGCCGTTTAATTTGGCTGCGCGGGCGAAGGCGGGGTTTAGTTTGGAGGAGATGGGGCGGTTGGGGATGTAATTTTTTGCTCTGGTTGTTGGGGTTTTTGGGTTGGTGATGGGGTTTAAGATTTGCTCTCCCAGCGGGGAGGCCGGGTCTCGCCCCGGCGGGCGACTCACTTGTTCTTTGCTTCGCCAAAGAAAAGTAAGCAAAAGAAAGGCGACCCGACAGTCTGGGTCCCTGCGCTGCGCTTCGGGCAACTTGCGGTGCTCAAAAC
>JANPCR010000191.1:0-2058 GCA_031431035.1 Rhodoferax sp. | reverse complement strand
AAGGTATCGGAAAAATTATCTACAAAGCTCTTGGTTCCATTAGTGGACCGCTGAGAGTCTTCTCGAAAAATCAAAGACATCAACTTAGAAGTCATTATTGCTGTTGGTCACACCGATAGCGACGGCGGCGACGCTTTCAACCAAGCCCTGTCGGTTCGCCGTTCAGAAGCTGTCAAGGCATACTTGACCAGCAAAGGCGTGGAAAAGAATCGCGTTTACACCGAAGGCAAGGGCGAGAAGCAGCCAGTGGCTGACAACAAGACCAAAGAAGGTCAAGCCAAAAACCGCCGCGTAGAGATTGAAGTGGTTGGTACTCGTACCAACAAGTAAGCCTGGCAAACCACAGGGTGGCTCGCTTGAGCCGCCCGGTTTTCAGCCTCAAACCCGCTAAGGTTCAGCTTTAGCGGGTTTTGTTTTTGGGGTCTAAGTGGCGTACTTTTGCTGTGCTGTGCGTCATTCAATCCCCCGTGCGCCAGTTTGTTGCTTGATGTACCGATAATCTCTCCATGACCACCACTTTGAACGCAGACCCCGCTGAACTTGCCAAATTCTCAGACTTGGCGCACCGCTGGTGGGACACGGAAAGCGAATTTCGCCCTTTGCACCAAATCAACCCGCTGCGGCTGGACTGGATCAATGTCCAGTGCCCCATCGCAGGCAAACGGGTGCTAGACATCGGCTGCGGCGGCGGCATATTGGCTGACTCGATGGCCCGCAAAGGAGCGACGGTGCTGGGCATTGACTTGGCTACCAAAGCCCTGAAGGTCGCGCAACTGCATGCCCTTGAGGCCCAAACCCCTAACGTCAGCTACCAAGAAATTAGCGCTGAAGCCCTGGCGCTGGCCCAACCCGCCAGTTTTGACGTGATCACCTGCATGGAGATGCTGGAGCACGTGCCTGACCCATCGTCCATCGTGCAAGCCTGTGCCGATTTGGTCAAACCCGGTGGCTGGGTGTTTTTCTCCACCATCAACCGCAACCCCAAGTCCTTTTTGTTCGCGATTGTGGGGGCGGAATATGTTTTGAATATGCTTCCGCGCGGCACCCATGAGTACGCCAAACTGATTCGCCCTAGTGAATTGGCCCAGCATTGCCGCAGCGCCGGCCTGGATTTAAGCAAAACCCGGGGGCTTGAATACAACCCCCTGACCAAGCGCTACTGGCTGAGTGACGACACCAGCGTGAACTACATGTTTGCCACCCAAAAGCCGCTTTGACCATGTTTAATGATGTTCAAGCCGTTCTGTTCGACCTGGACGGCACCCTGATCGACAGCGCACCTGACCTGGGCGCAGCCGCCGACAAAATGCGCACCGACCGGAGCTTGCCCAGCTTGCCCCAAGCGCTTTACCGGCCCATGGCGGGGTCTGGCGCGCGCGGCATGTTGGCCGTTGCCTTCGACATGACGCCCGAGCACCCCGACTTCAACGCCTTGAAAGAGGAGTTTTTTGTCAACTACGAGCAAAGCATGACCCAGCGCACCTACGCGTTTGAAGGCGTGCAGGAGCTCATTGCCCAACTGGTCGCCCGCCATTTGCCCTGGGGCGTGGTGACCAACAAATCGGCCCGTTTCACCGACCCGCTGACCCAGGCCATGGCTTTGTTTCAATCGGCTCAAACTATTGTGAGCGGCGACACCACCCCCCACGCCAAACCCCACCCCGAACCCTTGTTCGAAGCCGCCCGCCGCCTGCGTGTAGACCCAGCGCGTTGCATCTACGTAGGCGACGACCACCGCGACATCGTGGCTGGCCTGGCCGCCGGCATGGGCACTGTTGCCGCAACCTACGGTTACCTCGGCAACGTAGACACCGCCCAGTGGGGCGCCCACCAGTCGATCAACGCGCCGATCGACTTGTTGCTATATTTATAATAGCAAACTATTGAATTAATTCGAGAGCTAGAGGCCTATTTAGTTCTTGGATTCCAGTACGAAGTGCAACACCCCCGAAACAGGTGGGTCAAGGGCGCATAGGATTGCTTCTTGTTGACCTACCAGTCTGCGAGAAGCACTTTGAACTACACACACCTGACCCAAGACGAACGATACCAAATCCA
>JANPCR010000190.1:0-11631 GCA_031431035.1 Rhodoferax sp. | reverse complement strand
GGATTTGGTATCGTTCGTCTTGGGTCAGGTGTGTGTAGTTCAAAGTGCTTCTCGCAGACTGGTAGGTCAACAAGAAGCAATCCTATGCGCCCTTGACCCACCTGTTTCGGGGGTGTTGCACTTCGTACTGGAATCCAAGGAATCAAATAGGCCTCTGGCTCGCGAAGAATATCAATAGTTTGCTATATATATTATAGCATTTTGTGTCCAGACGAAGAAAACCAAATTTGCCCCATCCCCATTCCCATTCACTGCGCAACTCCATCCAGCCCCGCCAAGGACGCGCCAAGGCGCGTAAGAGTGGGCGTGGCAATACGGAAGTTGGCAGTTTGCCCCCAGAAGTCCAGAAGTCCAGAAGTCCTGCCCCTGGCCCCCGGCACCCCCCGTTCAGGCTGGGCTGAGGAGCACAGAATTCAGCGGATCAGGGCTTGCGACTGTCTGAGCCGTAGGCGAGTTTGAGCAAGCCCCCGCTGAATTCGAGCACCGCAAGTTGCCCGAAGCGCAGCGCAGGGACCCAGACTGTCGGGTCGCCTTTCTTTTGCTTACTTTTCTTTGGCGAAGCAAAGAACAAGTGAGTCGCCCGCCGGGGCGAAACCCGGCCTCCCCGCTGGCAAGCGCAATCCTAAAAAGCACCAAATCCCAAAATCGAAAACAGCAATCCGAAAGTCCATGAGCCCGCAGCAAGCCCCTGAGCCCTCTCGAATCCCACCAGCCGCAGTCTGCAACCGCAATCCACCCATCTCAATCCAAACTAAAACAAGCCACCCCCCCCTCAACCCGCCCGGCCCCTGGCCAAATAGACTCAATCACCACCCGCTGCCCAGCGCGCAAAGCCAACCGCTCCCCCGCCTGCAACACCACATCGCCCAAATCATTGGCTGGCCCCGAATGCGGGCCGTCCAGCGTGGCCCAAATACGGCCTTGGGTGACTTGCAACGCGCTGTCGTCTGCCGATTGCAAGGTCACCGCGCGACCTGGCGGCAACACCCAACTGCCTGCCAGACCCAGACGGCGCAATGGACAAGCTGTGGGCGACGCCGCGCCGTCAACCGCCGCCGAATTCGCCAAAGCTGATGCCACGGCGGGCCTGCGCGCCAGCGGCAACAGCGCTGCCAAATTGGGACGCGCCTTGGCGGCAATCAGCCCGGGTGCCGGGCTTTTGGGCAGCCCTAATAGTTTTACCAATTGTTGCGATTTCAGAACCGATAGGCTGCGCATGACTTTCTCCTTATCACGTCAGAAACACATGAAGTTCAATTCAAAATCCAGACAATTTTGAGAGGAACCGGAATGTGCATGGTGACGCCTGACCGCTTGCCCGTCCAATGAAACTGCGCCATACTATTGATTCTGAAATCGCATTAATAAAATCACCCGTTTCAAGCCTTTTGTCATGCTGCATTCACAAACTCACCTGCGCACTCGCCCCATCAGCGCGGGGCACCTGCGCGCTTTTGAAGCCGTGGCCCGCCATTTGAACTTTCGCGCTGCGTCTGAAGAGCTGTCCGTCACGCAATCTGCCGTCAGCCGCCAAATTCAGGCGCTTGAAGACGACGTGGGTGCCGCGCTGTTTTTGCGCCATACCCGCGCGGTGGAACTCACCAGCGCGGGCGCACTGCTGCTGGCCAGCGTGCCGCGGGCTTTGGCGTCGATTGATGGCGCGGTGCGGCAAATAAGGCAAAGCGCGGGGCGCAAAAGCGTGTCGCTCACCACGTTTGCGTCGTTTGCATCCATGTGGCTGATTCCGCGTATGGAAGTCTTTCAGCGCAACAACCCCGACATCGACATTCGCATTGACGCGTCCGACGTGTCGATGGACCTGGAAGTTGCCGACATTGACGTGGCCATTCGCTACGGGCCGCCTGCGTCCATGCCGCCTGCCGCCATTCGCCTGTTTGGCGAGCAGTTGGCCCCGGTCATCAGCCCCTGGCTGCTTAAAACCAACCCGCGCCTTAAAAAACCCGAAGACCTGGCCCAGTTCACGCTAATTGAAGCGGGCGACGCCCACCGCACGCACCTGGAATGGCTGACCTGGCGGCGCTGGTTTGATGAGCAACATTGCGCCAAACTGGCCCCCAAGCGCTGGCTGTACTTCAACTACGCCTACCAAATGACCCAAGCCGCGCTGGCTGGCCAAGGCGTGGTGCTGGCCCGCTTGCCGCTGGTGGCCGAGAGCCTGGCGCATGGCGATTTGATCGAAGTGCTGCCCCACACCCGCATGGACAGCCCCATGGCGTACTGGCTGATCGTCGGCCCACGCTGCGGCAACCGCCCCGAAATTCGCGCGTTTTGCGAGTGGCTGCAAGCCCAGGCGCTGGCCACGCGCACCGTGAGCGGCGAGGTGGCAGACCCGGAGACTTTGGTGAATTCGGATTGAGCTGGGGTGTTGATGGGCGGCGCTGACGGGGGCACTGATGGCGGTTAAGCGGCCCTTGGGGGCTGCATTTGATCGGCCTCAATTGCTATTAATTAAATAGCAAACTATTGATATTATTCGAGAGCTAGAGGGCTATTTGGTTCATATTTTGAGCGATTTTGATAAAAAAGAACCTACAGGTTCTTTTTTATCAAATCAAGGCTCAAAACAAGGTTTTTCATCAGGCTTACGATCCCGATTTGCATCTACCAGCTTTCATTAAAGTCCAACAAACTTTGAACTGTTCGTCGTCATCTGAATCCATCGTTTGTGATCCAACCCGCCCAATTCGACCGCAATACCATTTGGAGAAACCCCTCATGAACCGCCGTCAACATCTGCTGCACACCCGCGCCGCCATCGCTTGCGGCGTCGCCCTGGGCAGCGCCTTGCTGTTCACCAGCCCCGTGGCCCAGGCGGCGGCCGCGGTCGGTCAAAAAGCGCCTGATTTCAAACTGACCGACACCAGTGGAAAAGTCGTTAATTTGTCAGACTTCAAAGGCAAACACGTCGTGCTGGAATGGAACAACCCCGGCTGCCCGTTTGTGCGCAAACATTACGACGGTGCCAACATGCAAACTTTGCAAAAAGAGGCAACAGGCAAAGGCGTGGTCTGGCTGGCGATCAACTCCACCGACACCAGCCACGGCGACTATTTGGCCCCCGCCCAAATGGGCCGCTGGATGGTCGCGCGAAAAGCCGCCGCCAGCGCCACCTTGATGGACGAAGACGGCAGCGTGGGCAAAAGTTATGGCGCGCGCACCACCCCGCACATGTACATGGTCAACCCGCAAGGCATGCTGATTTACGCAGGCGGCATTGACAGCATTCCATCCGCCAGCCCATCGGACATCAAAACCGCTGTCAACTACGTGCGCGCGGGCCTGACAGAAGCGCTGGCAGGCAAGCCTGTGAGCCAGGCGAACACCAAGCCGTATGGCTGCTCGGTGAAGTACAAGTCGTGAGTCGGTTACAAGTCGTGAGTCGGTTCAGTGGCGATGCAGCAGTGGGGGCAAGGCGATAATTTCGGCATGAACCAACCCGACGCTATTCGCCACATTCTCACAACCCACCGCACCGTGGCCGTGGTGGGGTTGTCGCCCAAAACCCACCGCGACAGTTACGAAGTGGCCGAGTACATGCAGCAACAAGGCTGGCGCATCGTGCCCATCAACCCGGCAGCGGGCGTTGCCACCATCTTGAATGAGCCCGTTTACCCCAGCCTGACCGAAGCCGCCAAACATCATGTGCAAATTGATTTGGTGGACGTGTTTCGCAACAGCGCCGACGTGCCGCCCGTGGCGAATGAGGCGATTGCGATTGGGGCCAAAGGGCTTTGGCTGCAGCTGGGAATTTCTCATCCAGAAGCGGCTGCCAAAGCGCAGGCCGCGGGGCTGCTGGTGGTGCAGGATCGGTGTTTGTTGGTGGAGCATCGACGGGGCGGGTAGGGTTAGGGTTGGAGCGGTTGTGGGATCGTTGTGTTTTATTTGGGTCGTCGGTTGGGTTGTTGCTTTGTTCTTCCAACGGGCAGGCCGGGTCTCGCCCCGGCGGGCGACTCACTTGTTCTTTGCTTCGCCAAAGAAAAGTAAGCAAAAGAAAGGCGACCCGACAGTCTGGGTCCCTACGCTTTCGCTTCGGGCAACTTGCGGTGCTCGAAACCGCCGGGGTCTTGCTCAAACTCGCTTTGCTCAGACAGTCGCAAGCCCTGATCCGGCAGTTTTTGCGCTCCTCAGCCCAGCCTGGACGGGGGGTGCGGGGGCAGAAAACCGAATACTAGAAACCCAAACGCTCGGGGCCTGCTTCAACGCGCCAATGCGCGTCCTCGCTGCCGGAATTCAGCGCTTGGAGCTTTGCCTTTCGCGCGCGAACATTCGCCACGTCGATTGGCGCGGAATCACCTTATCAAATTGACACGCGGAGCAAATCTACCGTCATAATTTGTGCATGAACCTTAGCGCAACGATTGCAAATCCCGATACAGCCATCGCGCCCACTTTTGAAATGGCGCTTCAGCCAACAAGGTTTATCCGCTGCGTTTGAATTCCTGCGCCTTGGCTGGTATCACTTGGCGGCGGATAACGGCGATTCGTTAGGCTTTACTAGGAGAACTCGCGTGGCGCTCGAATGGAAATACTCCACTGATGGCTTGAACTGGGATGAACTTGCGGCCTTGTATCGGGTAGCGCCTCTCGGAGATAAGAAGGTGTCGCATCTGCAAAAGGTGTTCGCGAACAGCATGTTTAAGTGCTTCGTTTACGAAAACGCCAAGCTGGTTGGGGCAGGTAGGGCGTTGGCAGACGGTGCTGACTGTTCCTACATCTGCGACATTGCGGTTCTTCCCAGCCATCAAGGCACGGGCTTAGGCAAACTGCTTGTCACTCACCTCGTTGAGGCATCTCAGGGTCACAGGAAGATCATCCTTTACGCGGTGCCGGGCAAGGAAGCTTTCTACAAAAAATTCGGCTTCATGCGCATGAAGACCGCAATGGCGATCTTTGAGAACCAGCATCAGCAGTTTGAGCTTGGTTATCTCAGTGAAACCTGAGGAATAGCGTCAAAAGGAATAAGGTCAGATCGCCCTTGCCGCGATCTAAACTAGTTACAGGACAAGCCCGGCGCTTGGACGCAACCTGTCTGGCAACACCTTTTCTAACTCCATTGCTTGCGAACGTTTTGGGCGCGAGCCCGACCCATTTCGCAAAGCGGTTCTGAACGTCACTGCAACGGCCTCTTGCCTTTGCTTGCGGCATATTGGCGGCGTCAATGAGCCGCAACCATCCCGACCCGCGTTGTTGATGGCGGCGCGGTCATCGTTGTGCAGGCGCTGGGCAAAAACCTCACCCGCGACGGTCAGCGTTACGACAATGACTATGTCTTCGTCATTCACTTTAGAGACGGCAAAATCGCGCGCTACGAAGAGTACTGCGACACAGACCTCATCGCCCGCGTCCTTCCAGACCGGCATAAGGCCAAATTGCTTCCCAAACACGAATGAGGCCACCCTTTGCGGGCGGGTTGTGCAAAACTCACAGCTTATGACTGTCCAATTCCGCAAGGCGCAGCCACAAGACTTCCCAGCCGTGCAGCAGCTTCTGGAGCTCTACCAGTACGAACTGTCCGACATCTGGCCGCAAAATGCCGATACCGAAGCCAAGTACGGCTACAACCTGGATCGTCACCGACAGGACGAGAGATTTCACGCGCATGTTGCCGTCGATGGATTGCAATACATTGGCTTCGCACTCGTTGCGCCAGCGTATTTCGCGAAAAAGGAAGGCCGTTGGATGGAGCAATTTTTTGTGCTCAAGCGACACCGCCGCACTGGCACGGGCCGCGCATTGGTCCTGCACACCCTGCAAAGCTATCCAGGCCTATGGGAAGTTGGCCAGATGCCTGCCAACACAGCAGCCCAAGCTTTTTGGCGCGAGGTCATTGGCGCGCAAACCCGCGGCGATTTTGTTGAGCTTCAAATCACTGAAGGGAATTGGCAAGGCCTAGTGCAACGGTTTCATGTGCCTGCTGCTGGCTAAGAGGTCACTCAGTCATTGCTAGGACGCTATATTTATCATAGCAAACTATTGATATTATTTGAGAGCTAGAGGCCGATTTGTTTCATATTTTGGTAAAAACGACGGTTTTGATGTTTAATATACCCATTTTGGGTATTTAAATGGCATTTTTGCGGATTTTCGGTAGTTGGGTAGTTGGGCAGTTTGCCCCCAAAAGTCCTGACCCCGTCCCCGGCACCCCCCGTCCAGGCTGGGCTGAGGAGCGCAGAAACCACCGGATCAGGGCCTGCGACTGTCTGATTCCTCTTCTAAAACACCGTTGAAGGGCGTTGCCCCTCCTAGTCGTGCTAAAGCACTGTCTTCGTCGGTGCGCCTACTTCAACAGCGATTTAGAAAAGGAATGCGCCGTAGGCGAGTTTGAGCAAGACCCCGGCGGTTTTGAGCACCGCAAGTTGCCCGAAGCGTAAGCGTAGGGACCCAGACTGTCGGGTCGCCTTTCTTTTGCTGAACGAATCTTTGGCGAAGCAAAGAACAAGTGAGTCGCCCGCCGGGGCGAGACCCGGCAATCCCCGCTGGCAAGCGCAATCAAAAACCAGCAAAACCAGCAAAGTCGGAATCGATAACCATCCCCCAACCCGCACCAAAAACAACAACCCAAACCCCATCCAGCCCGCAGCCAGCGCAGATAATCTCCCCAATGGCCCGCCCCAAATCCGCAAGCTTCGAACTCAAACGCGACGACATTCTGAATCGTGCCGCCACCTGCTTTGCCGAAAAGAGCTACCCCGCCGCCAGCATGAACGACATTGCCGCCGCCAATGGCACGTCCAAGGCGCGGCTGTACCACTATTACAGTGCCAAAGAGGCGATCTTGTTTGACCTGCTGGAGCGTTACACCCAGCGCCTTCTGAGCCTGATTGGCCAGGTCGAAGCCAACGCCCAGCGGCGCGATTTAAATGACCGAGCCGCCTTGCACGAGCTGATTCGCAGCTTTTTGACGGAATACGAAACCTCGGCCACGCGCCATGTCGCCTTGCTCAATGACACCAAATTTTTAGGCGACGAACAGCGCGAACTGATTCTGGACCGCCAGCGCGATGTGGTATCCGCCGTCACCCGGTTTTTGCGCCGCGCCTACCCCGCACGCGTCACCCCGTCCAACCAAACCGCCGTTACCATGATGCTGTTTGGCATGATCAACTGGACCTTCACCTGGCTCAAGCCGCAAGGCACCACCAGCTACGGCGCTTTTGCCGAGCAGGTGATCGGCATGCTGGAGCATGGCCTGGGCGATGCCAAGGCCAGCAAGCCATGACTTCGAAGCGAATAGTGGTTATGGGCGTGGCAGGCTGCGGCAAATCGGCTGTTGGCGCACTTTTGGCGGCCAAACTGGCCCTGCCCTTGATCGAAGGTGACGACTTTCACCCCGCCGCCAACGTCCAAAAAATGCAGCAAGGCATTCCTTTGACGGACGCCGACCGCATTGGCTGGCTGCAAACCTTGGCGCACGAATTGGGCCGCCACCCCCATGGCGCGGTGCTCACCTGCTCGGCCCTCAAATCCACGTACCGCGATGCCTTGCGTTCGGGTGCGCCCAATTTAGGATTTGTCCACCTTGCCATCACGCCCCAAGAATCCTTGCGCCGCGTGGCTGCACGAACCGATCACTTTTACCCGCCCGCGCTGGTCGCCAGCCAATTTGAAGCGCTGCAAGACCCGTCGCACGAGCCCCGCGTGCTGGTGCTGGACGGCACGGCTTCGCTGCAGTCGCTGGCAGACCAAGCGGCGCAGTGGGCAGTGCTACAGCGCTGATTCTCTTTACCTAAACGTAATTGATTACGTTTAGGTAAACTTGAAGCCTAATTTCTCTCGCACTTTTGGAGCCTTCATGACCGCAAACGCTGCATCCACCACGCCCGCCAAAGCCTTCGCCTCCCAAGCCGATTTGGCCGATAAAAAAATCACCTTCGAGCAGCTCAGCGCCCATTGCTGGGCCTACACGGCCGAGGGCGACCCGAATTCGGGCGTCATCATTGGCGACCAATTCATTATGGTCAGCGACGCCACGGCAACGCCTGCCATGGCGCAGGATCTGATTGCCAAAATTCGCACCGTCAGCGCCAAACCCATCAAGTACGTGCTGCTCACCCATTACCATGCGGTGCGCGTGCTGGGGGCAAGCGCTTACTTGGCTGAAGGCGCCACCGAGGTGATTGCCAGCCAGGGCACGCTAGAACTGATTATTGAACGCGGTGCGCAAGACATGCAAAGTGAGATGGAACGCTTTCCGCGCTTGTTTCGGGGCGCTGAAGGCGTGCCCGGGCTGACCTGGCCGACGCTGGTGGTGGGCGACGGCCAGCCCGGTCGCCAAGGCAGCCTCACGGTCGATTTGGGTGGCGTCAAGGTGCAAATTTGGCACCCCGGCGCAGGCCACACGCGCGGCGACACCATTGCCTGGGTCGAGGCTGAAAAGGTCTTGTTCAGCGGGGATTTAGTTGAATACGAAGCGGGCGTTTACACCGGCGACGCGCAATTGCAAGAATGGCCCGCGACGCTGGAAGCCCTGCGCGCCCTAAAGGCCGAAGCCATTGTTCCCGGGCGCGGCGAGGCCATGAAAGGCGCTGCCAACGTCGAAAAAGCGCTGGATTACACCCAGCGCTGGGTCACCACCTTGTTTGAGGCAGTCAAGCAAGCGGCTGCGCAAAACATGGATCTGAAAGCCGCCATGGCGCACACCCGCAAAAGCATGGACCCGGTGTTTGGCCATGTTTTCATTTACGAGCATTGCCTGCCGTTTGATGTAAGCCGTGCTTACGATGAGGCCAAAGGCATCAAGAATCCGCGCATTTGGACGGCTGAGCGCGATAAAGAAATGTGGGCCGCCCTGCAAGCCTGAATCTGATCGGCGGTCGAGCGGTGAGAGTACCGAGATGGCCGAGGGGCCAAGTCAGCTTATGACCGTTTGATCTTTTGACCGTGGTTTTTTGGAGTCTGTCAGACGGGGTTTTGCGCCCATTCAGCTGGCGGCGACGTACACTTTGAGCGTCGATGGGGACGATCCCAATAATTCCAACAAAAGCACTGGGCATGGACACAGGTCAAGCTTCAAACGCTCCAAGCGCAGTCAGCCCGGTCAGCCCGGTCAGCGCGGGCAACGCAGTTAACGCCTTGGGCTCGCGCAAAGCCGTGGGCCAGCGACGTCACGTCACCGTTATTTTTGCCGATGTGTCAGGCTCGTCTGAACACGCCGAGCGACTTGAAGCCGAAGACTACGCCGACCTGCTGGGCCAGTTTCGCGACTTCGCCCGCGACATTATTCCGCGCCACGGTGGCAGCATTGCCCGCTTGCAAGGCGACGGCGTGCTGGCGCTGTTTGGCTTCAATGAATCCCGCGAAGACGATGGCCGCCGCGCGACCGAAGCCGCACTGGAACTGCACGAAGCCGTGGCTACCTTGCAAGTGGGCAGTGGCGCGGTTGCGTCCAAGATGCAGTTGCACTCGGGCATTCATGCTGGGTTGGTGCTGCTGATCGAGGGTGACATTGAACGCGGCCGCTTTGACGTGGTGGGCGAGGTGCCCAACACTGCATCGCGCCTGTGCAGCATGGCGGGGCGCGGTGAAATCATGGTCAGTGCCGAAACCCTGGGCCCGCAGGCGCACTTTTTTCAGGTGTCCGCACCGCAGCGTTTGCCGATTCGTGGGCGCTCGGTTGATTTAAGTGTGCTGCGGGTCGAAGGCCGCGCCGCCATTGAGCGTCGCATTGATGCTGCGGCCCGTCGCGGTGTCGTGCCTTTTGTGGGCCGAAGCGCGGCGCTGACGGCACTTTTCAGTGCGGCAGATACAGCCCGGTTGGGCCACCCCAGTTCCGTGGTTATTTTGGGCGAGGCTGGCATAGGCAAGTCGCGCCTGATTGACGAGTTTGTCCGCCGTCTGGACAAAGCCAGTTTCAGGGTGGTGCAGGGTTATTGTGAAAGTTACCTGGGTGCCGTGCCGCTGCAACCGTTTTTGCAGGTGGTTCGCCATGCGCTGGGCTGGCGTGCAGAGGTGGGGCTCCAAGCCAATGAAGCCGCCATTTCTGTGGCATTGGGCGCTTGGGAAGATGCGAATGCCTTGGCCTTTGTGCCCTTGGTCAGCGCTTTGCTGGGCGGGCCTGGTGCGGCCACTGCAACGTCCTCCGCTGCTTCACAGGTCACTACCCTCGTTAACCTGATTGCCTTGCTGGCCCAGCAAACGCCGTTGGTGCTGATATTGGACGACTGGCAGTGGGCCGATGACGCGAGCCGCCAAGTGCTGGACGCCCTGGCAGAGCGCCAACTGCCCATGTTGGTGGTGCTGGCGTCGCGCCCTGGTTCAGAAGACGTGCTGTCCATGGCTCGCGCCCAGGTTCTGCGCCTGGAGCCTCTCGAAGCTGCCGAAGCCCAAGGGGCCATTGCCGCCTGGTTACCCGACTCGGACCCCTTTGTCACACAAGAGATTTTTCGCCAGTCCGGCGGCAGCCCGCTGTTCATTGAAGAGCTGTGCCATGCGGCTGCGGCAGGGGGCGACATTGCGCACGCGGCCTCAATTGCGCCGCGCGGCAATGGGGTGGCCTGGATCAACGCATTGGTGGCTTCGCGTCTGGCCCGCTTGCCGCAAGCAGAGGCCGAGTGCTTGCGTGTGGCCTCGGTGGCGGGTAATGTGTTTGCCGTGTCCCTGCTGGCGCAACTGCCGCACATGGGCGAACTGTCGCCTTTGCTCGAAGCACTGGCCGGGCAAGACTTTTTGGTGACGGCCGGGCAGCCGGGCATGCTGCGCTTCAAGCACGCGCTGACCCGTGAAGCGGTTTACGCCACGGTGGACATTGAGCGGCGCAGGGCGCTGCACCGGGCGATTGGCGAGTCGCTTGAAGCGTCAGTTGAAGGGCGCGATGCGTTTGCCTCGCTCGAAGCGCTGGCCTACCACTTCGATGCCGCAAGCCTCGGCCACAAAGCCGTGCAGTTTGCTGAAGCGGCGGGGGACAAAGCCTTGGCCGCCATGGCGCTGGATCGTGCCCGGGCGCAGTTCATCACGGCTTTGCGGGCGCTGGACAGTTTGCCTGAACTCACTCAGCCCATGCTGATGCGCTGGTGTTCCATTGCCCAAAAACTCGGGCAAACCTGTGTGTTCGATCCGGTGGATGTGTCGCACGGCCTGGTGTTGTTCGAACGCGCGGCCCTGTTGGCACGCCAAACCGGGCATGAGAACTCGATCGCACGCGCTGAATATTGGCTGGGTTATGTCAACTACGGCAAGGGCCGCCCCCGCTTTGCCGTGCGCCACTGCGAAGCCGCGCTGGAGCACGCCATTGCCAGCGACGACCAAAAGCTGGTGGCCCAAATTCGCGCCACGTTGGGGCAGTCATTGGCGTCTGCGGGGCGCTACGAGCGAGCTTTGCCGTTGATGGACCACGCGGTAGAAAGCAAACGCCAAAACAGCCGCCCCGGCAGTGGTACGGCGATTGGGTCGGCCTACACCTTGGCGCGGCGGGGCTACACCTTTGGCGACCTAGGGCAGTTTGACCAAGCCCACGACTGTTTTGCCGAGTCGTTGCATTTGCTGGGCGACAAATTGCATTCGGTCGGCGCATCGGCGCGTGAGCTGATTTGTGCGGTGCACCTGTGGCAGGGCCGCTGGGAAGAGGCTTATGCCATCGGCATGGAAGGCTCGGACATGGCCATGCGCTGCCGC
>JANPCR010000189.1:0-5363 GCA_031431035.1 Rhodoferax sp. | reverse complement strand
CCGTCTTTCAGGTAAGTGTCGGGTGGCAGGTCGTTCCAGAAGGGTTTGAGTGCTCCAAGAGCTGTCAAATCGCAGGCTGACGCTTCAGCAAAACGAGGGGCTGTGAGCACCGCAAAACCCTGTTGCTGCAGCGTGGCCTTCAAATCGTCGGTGCTTGCCAGTGAAGGCGGTGAAAAAACGGATGTCATGCCTCGACCACAACGCCCTTCCAGAACGCGACCCGGTCACGCACACTTTCGGCTTCGGGCTTGGGGTCGGGGTAAAACCAGGCGGCATCGATATTCATGTCGCCATTCACGATGAGCGAGTAGTAGCTGGCTTGCCCCTTCCAACTGCACATGGTTTTGTGGTTGCTGAAGCTGGTGAACTGGCGGTTCACGGCATCGGCCGGAAAGTAGTGATTGCCTTCAACCAGCACGGTGTCGTCACTTTGGGCAATGACCGTGCCATTCCAGATTGCTTTCATTTCGCTTATTCCTTTACTTCGGTGCGACCAACCAATGCAGACTGAACAGCCCCATGGCATCCGTCCAGACCGGGCCTGGCGTGAACCCACCTTGAATGGCCAAAGCCCGTAAGCCTGACACGGTGAATTTGTAGCTGTTTTCGGTATGAAGGGTTTCGCCCTCTTCAAAAACGAAACTTTGACCCTGCAAGCTGACGGTCTGTCGTTGGCGGCTCATCAAATGCATTTCAATGCGCTGCAAGGGCGCGTTGTAGAACGCGCTGTGGGCAAACTGGGTGACATCAAAGTTACTGTCCAACTCGCGGTTAGCGCGGGCGAGCAGGTTTAAATTGAAAGCGGCAGTGACGCCCAAAGAATCGCTGTAGGCAGCATGCAGAGTGGCGGGGTCTTTGATCAGGTCAGCACCGACGATCAACGCGCCGCCCTGCAAGACTTTGGCCGCCATTCGAAAAAAATCGACCGCTTCAGCCGGGGTGAAATTGCCCACGGTTGAACCCGGGAAAAAACCGACTCGCTGACCCATGCCCGGTAATGAAGCTGGCAAATTGAACGGCTGGGTGTAGTCCGCCACCACGGGGCTGACTTGCAAATGCGGGTAATCGACTTGCAAAGTCTTGGCGGCCAGCGCCAAATGCTCGCCTGAAATGTCAATCGGCACGTATCGGTTGGGGGTTTTCATGGCATCCAGCAGCAAGCGCACTTTGGTGAGCGATCCGGCACCAAATTCAACCAGCTCGGCGTTGGCACCCATTTCTGCTGCGATGTCCACGGCGCGCTCGCGCAAAATGCCCAGTTCCGTGCGGGTGGGGTAGTACTCAGGCAGGTCACAAATTTGATCAAACAGGCGCGAGCCTTCGTGGTCATAAAAGTATTTAGGGGCAATGCTGCGGGGCCGCTGGGCAAGCGCCGCGAGCAGGTCAGTGGCGAATTGGCTGGTGGCGGCTTTGTCTGCGGCAGATTGAGTGTCGGTGGATGGAGCGGTCATCTTGAAAAACGTGAGCGTGAACGTGAGATTGAACTGAACATGAACGAGTGCCTGAAATTGAACCTGAACGACAGCTGATTTGGGTTAAGAGGCCTCTATTGTCATGCCAGCATCGCGCAACCTGGCCAGCAGCACGTTGCCCAAACCCGAGGCCGGGGTCAACACACCGCCCCGGTGAGCACCGCCCGGCAGGGCGTCCAATTGCAGGGCAAGGCACAAAGCCGCTTCACAGACCATTTTGGTGGTGGCACGGTTGCCAGGGTCACCCTGGTCGGCCACACGCCCGCGCACCACGTGGCCACTGGCGCTCTTGCCCACCAGCTCGCAACGAAATGAGCCACCATCCATGCTGGCTTCTGACGGACCGCTGCCGGGGCCGGGGGCGAGTCGTTTGGCCAAACTCCGCACGGGCGCAAGCTTCATGGAGGCCTGCGACGCCAGCATGCCTGCGCTGACGGCTGCCGCCGCCAGGCCCGCGAGCGGCCCTGAGCCAAAACGCAGGTATTCTTGGTAATGAAAGTCTTTGGCATAGGCGCTTCCCTTTCCTGTTTGCTTGCCCGGCCCTGCGCCTAGAAGGGCAGCACTGCGGCGCACAACCCGGGTATTGATGGGGCCCATGAAGAACGGCCCTAGCCAGGCTTTGAAGTCCTCGTCATAAACCGGTGCAACCGGGTCTAAATCCGCGCCCGCCGCCGGCACTTTGGCAGACGGCGGGTTGAGTAGAAACGGGTTGGCCAGCAAAACTGCCTGGCCCGAACCCATGAAGTTGAACATGGACGCCAAGGTGCCACCGTTCACGCCGCCCTTCAGGCTGAAGCTGGCTTTCACGCTGTCACAGGCTTCGCCATATTTTTCTTGCATGGTTTGGGCGACCAGCCACGCGCCTAAATCTGACGGGACAGAATCAAAGCCGCAAAAAGGGATGATTCGGGTACCGTGCCGCTCTGCTTGGTCATGGTGCTGGGCTATGAGGCCGTGAACCCAAAGCGTTTCGCCTGTGATGTCCACGTAATGGGTGCCGTGTTTCACGCAGGCGGCCACCAGTTCACTGCCATACAGCGCAAACGGGCCAGCCGTGCTGAGCACCACCTTGCAATCGCGCGCCAGTGCGTCCAGCGCGGCCACGTCGTGCGCGTCTGCCACGATGATGCCAGCGTTTTTAGCACCCACGCCGCAAGCGGCTTTGACGGCTTCGAGTTTGTCGGCACTGCGGCCCGCCAAGGCAAAGCGAAGCGATTTGCCACTCGTTTTGCTGGCAGCCAGGTGGCCTTCGACCCATTGCGCAAAGTATGCAACCGTTTGGCGGCCCACGAAACCGGAAGCACCGTAGAGAACCACGTCGTATTGGCGACCTTTTGCAGCGGCTTTGGGTGATGAGTTTGCCCGGGTTATGGGCTGGGTTAAGGCTTTTTTCACCGCTGGGGTTTTAGGTTTTGTCACCATGGAATCACTTTCATAAATTCTGATCGCTGCGATCCAGAGTCGTTTTGCGCAGCAACTTTGTTACGCGGGCCAAGCACTTTCACAGCGCCTTGCGCCCCATCAAACCGCCAATTTTGCGAACCAGCCATTTTGGCGTGGCGCGAGACGCCAGGGTGGTGACCTGGTTAACAGCCCCCGGCACGCAAATCGCGCGACCGTTTTGGCAGGCTTCAAACCCTTGGCGGGCCACGGCATTCACGTCCCCGATCATGAAAGCCGGTATCTTACTCAGTCGGTCGTTGTCATTAGCCGCCGAAGTCAGCATGTGGGTGGCGGTAACCCCTGGGCACAGCGCGGTCACGGTCACACCGGTGCCGTGCAATTCTTCGGCCCGTGACTCTGACAGCGACAGGACATAGGCCTTGCTGGCTGCATAGGATGCCAACATGGGGATGGGCTGAAACGCTGCGATAGACGCCACGTTCAACACCCGCTTGGGAGCGCTGGCGCTGGCCCCTGCCACCATGCCAGGCAAAAAGGCCGTCAACATTGACGTGACGCCAGTGATGTTCAGGTCAATGATTTGCTGATGTTTGGCTGCGTCAATGCTCAAAAATGCGCCTTGTTCCAGCACGCCAGCGCAGTTGACCAAGACATCCACGGTGCGCTTTTGGACGGCCAAAGTGGCTGACAACTTGGCAGCCGCGCCCGCAACCGACAAATCAGACGCCTCTGCAATCGCATTGACCCCATGGCTGCTTTGCAGCTCGGCTGCCAAAGCCTCAAGTTTGTCCGCGCTGCGGGCGACCAAAATGAGGTCGTGGCCCGCTTGGGCAAAGCAATGCGCCAAGGCTTCGCCAATGCCTGAAGATGCCCCGGTAATCAGAGCGGTAGGACGGTTTGCATCGATCGACCGTTTTGATGCAGACGCGGCGGATTGAGAGGCCGCTTTGCGAGGTGACGCCTTGCGTGCCGGTGGAACCGACGCTGGAGACGGCGTTTCGGCGGATGATTTTGAGGTTTTAGTGACCATGCAGGCTCCAGGGTTTAGGCGCGAGTTTTGTAAGCAGCATTTCGGTGCAAGCATAGCGAAGTTTCGCCCTGCCCAAGAGCAAGGGCAACGCGACTGTCGCCTTGGCAACCCAGCCCAGCGGGCTTTGGTTCTAGCATCGCATCCCTTTTCAAGGAGATTTCAATGTCCGCCGCTACTGTCTCGCAACCCGCAAGCCAACTTGTCAACCACCAAATTCGCCTTGCGGCCCGCCCGGTGGGCCTGCCCACCGCCGCCAATTGGAGCCACACATCTGAAGCTGTGACCGAACCCACTGAAGGCGGCGTGCTGCTGAAAACCCTGGCGCTGTCGCTCGACCCCGCCATGCGTGGCTGGATGAACGAGGGCAAGAGTTACATTCCGCCCGTGGGCATTGGCGAGGTCATGCGGGCGGGTGGCGTGGGCCGGGTGATTGCTTCCAAAAATCCGAAATTCGCCGTGGGCGATGCGGTGTCGGCAGGCTTTGGCGTTCAAGAGTACCTGAACCTGGCTGAGGGCGAGATCAAAAGCCACGGCCTTGTCAAAATTGATTTGAAAATGGGCAGCTTGACCCAGTGGCTCAACGTGCTGGGCATGCCGGGCATGACCGGGTACTTTGGCCTGATGGACGTGGGCCAACCCAAAGCCGGGGAAACCGTGGTGGTGTCAGGCGCCGCGGGTGCTGTGGGTCAAACCGTGGGTCAAATGGCCAAAATCAAGGGATGCCGCGTGATTGGCATTGCGGGCGGCAAAGCCAAATGTGACTGGGTTGTGAAAGAGCTGGGGTTTGATGCCTGCATTGACTACAAGGCATCGCCCTCTTCCGTGCGCGACGGCCTGAAAGAGCACTGCCCCAAAGGCGTTGACGTTTATTTCGACAACGTGGGAGGCGAGATTTTGGACCACGTTTTGGCGAAAATCACCCGTGGCGCTCGCATCATCATTTGCGGTGCCATCAGCCAGTACAACAACACCACGCCCGTTCAAGGCCCCAAAAATTACTTGAGCCTGCTGGTCAACCGTGCCCGCATGGAAGGCATAGTGGTGTTCGATTACGCAGAGCGCTACCACTTGGCAATTGCCGAAATGGCGGGCTACCTGAAAGACGGCCGAATGAAAAGCAAAGAAGACGTGGTGGTGGGCATCAACACGTTCCCTGACACGTTGTTGAAACTGTTCAATGGTGAAAACTTTGGCAAGCTGGTGTTGCAGGTGGCGACGGACTGAGGTTTTGCGAAGTTTAGTTTTGCGACGCCGAGATTTGCTATATTAATAGTAGCAAACTATCTATATAGTGCGAGAGCTAGAGGCCATTTTTATCCTTGGATTCCAGTACGAAGTGCAACACCCCCGAAACAGGTGGGTCAAGGGCGCATAGGATTGCTTCTTGTTGACCTACCAGTCTGCGAGAAGCACTTTGAACTACACACACCTGACCCAAGACGAACGATACCAAATCC
>JANPCR010000188.1:0-3638 GCA_031431035.1 Rhodoferax sp. | reverse complement strand
CGGGTTTTGGCCCAGTACTTCATTGACAAGGGGCGGCCCTTCACCGGCTTTGACACCGACCGCTCGCACACCTCGTTCACCCGGTTTTATGCCGACTACGCATCCCCCGTGGTGGTGGACACCTACGAAGGCCTTGACTTGATCGCCACCGTGTTTGAGGAAGCGCCCGACCCGGCCTTCAACAACCAATCCAAAAGCGTGATCGTCGATTTAGCGGCCCAAACCGCCGCGCCACTGGCCCGCTGGGTGCGCGAGTCCGACCTGCTGCCGCTGTTGGCCAGCATGGGCGTGACGGTCAATTTTTGGCACGTTGCAGATGCAGGTAAAGACTCGGTCGATTTGCTGGACCGCCTGGTCAACACCTACGGCGTCGGCCCCAATTACCTGATTGTTAAGAACCAAGGGCGTGGCTCTGATTTTTCACAGCTTGAAAATTCAAGCGCGCTGAAAAAGGCCCTGGCCTTGGGCGGCGAAGTCATCTCTATCCCCCAATTGCACGAAGCCAGCATGCGCAAAATTGACCGCCAAAACGCCAGCTTTTGGTCTGCCATTCACACCACCAGCGGCCCCGAAGCCCTGGGCATGCTGGAGCGCCAACGCGTCAAATCGTGGTTGAAAGGCATTTACGCGACGTTTGACGACTTGCCGCTGGGTTGACCTGCAAGACGGCCTCCTGAGGCTGAAGGCGACTGTCTTTGACTGTGCAAAGTTTGCTATTATTTACATAGCAAACTATTGATTATATTCGAGAGCTAGAGGCCTATTTGATCAATATTTTGACCATTTTGAGGCATTTTTCATAAAAAAGAACCTGCAGGTTCTTTTTTCCTAAAACAGGCTTTAAAACTGGCCTCTTTGACCCTTTGGGAAACTCAACGGCAATGTCGCCGTCACCATCAGCCCCGGGTTGGCATTGAACAAAGCCAATTGCCCACCGTGCGCTTGCACCACCAATCGGCACAAGTACAAACCCAGCCCCACGCCACCGGTGCTGCGCAAACGGCCTGCGTCGGTGCGATAAAAGGCTTGGGTCAGTTGGGTCAATTGGTCTTCGGCAACGCCCGCGCCATGGTCGCGCATGCTGAGGTGAAGCTGGTCGCCTTGCTGGCGTAATTTGATTTCGATGGGTAGGATCTGCGCAGCGTTTGCAGGGGATTCGCCAGGCGGGCGCGGGCTGTGCCGCAAAGCGTTGTCCAGCACATTGCGCACCAGCAACCTCAGCCGCACTTTGTCAGCGTTGATCAACGGCAAGCCGGGTTGCAGATCAAGCGCAAACAGCTTGCCTGACTGGGCGGGCTGGGCCATGCCTTGGCCTGCTGAATCCTCAGCCTGAGGCAGTTGGCTCAGTTCAGCCACGACTTCGCGCACCAATTCGGCCAAGTCCAGCGGCTCCAGGTGCAGCGCGGCGTGGTTGCCGCTCAGGCGCTCGCTTTCCAGCAGATCGGTGATCAAACGGCCCATTTCAGCCAGGTCGCGCAGCAGGGCATCACGCTGGGGGCGGGCCTCGGGCGAGTCGGGCAGCAATTCGGTGTTCAACCGCGCCCGAGTTAGGGGCGAGCGCAGCTCGTGGCTGATGGCCAGCAGCAGGCCGCGTTTGGCGTCCAGCATGTGGGAAATGTCTTGCCCCATGGTGTTGATTTGCCCTGCCAGATCGCCCAGCTCATCTTGGCGGCGAATGACAATCGGTTTGGCAAAATCGCCCGCACCAAAGCGCCTGGCGCCCGCACCAATGTCATCCAGCGGTTTGAGCAAGCGACGCACATACGCAAACGCCAGCGCCGTCAGAAGCAGCAACGCGCTCAGGGTGATCCAGAAAAAACCGCCAGGGCCACGCCGCCAGTTCAGGTCACCCAGGCCGAATTTCAGGGTGTGCCCATCGGCCGTGGTGCGCAGCAGCAGGCGGGCATTGGCAGAGTCATGACCGTGCTCGCCATCATCGCTGAAGCGACGCGGGCCGCGTCCTTCGTCGGCTCGGTTGGGGTGCGAATCAAACTGTGCGACCGGCCCTTCAATTCGCACTGAAATCGGCAATCGCTGCACCAGCGCCTGCGCCCGGGCGATGTCGGGTGGCGAGCCAATCTCGGCCGCCAACCGATCAACATAATCAACCAGCAAAGGGCGCACCGCATCGCGCCAACCAACTGCCAGCGACTTTTGCATGCCGCCCACAAAGGCGACGCTCAAGCCCAAGGCCAACAACAAAAATAGCGCCACCAAGCGCCACTGAAGCGAATGGAACAACCGGTGACGCCAGCGGCGCGGGGGCGCTGGCGCGGCGTTCTTCAAGTTCGCATCCATGGGTGCCATCATATTGCGCCACGGCCCACAGCCAGCGAATAGCCCGCGTTTCGCAGTGTTTTGATGCAGTCCAGCGGTTCGAGCTTTTTGCGCAGGCGGCTGACCACAATGTCCACCGCGCGGGTGTACAGGTCGGCCTCATGTCCGCGCAGGTGGTTCAAAATATCGTCGCGACTGAAGACCTTGCCGGGCGCATTGGCGAGCAAAATCAACAACTGAAACTCCGTGCCCGTCAGCTCAAGTAACTCGCCCAAGCGAAGCACGGCGTGCGTGTCCAGGTCGATTTCAAGCCCCTCAAACACCAGTCGATGTTTCTCGGCAGGCAAGCGCCTGCGCCGCAGCACGGTTTGCAAGCGCGCCACCAGTTCGCGCGGCTCAAATGGCTTTGGCAGGTAGTCGTCAGCGCCCAGCTCAAGACCGACCACGCGGTCCATCACATCGCCACGCGCCGTCAGCATGATGATGGGAATGTCGCGGGTAGCGTCGGCAGATTTGCGAATCGTGCGGCACAGCTCAAAGCCGTCCATTTCAGGCAGCATCACGTCCAGAATGGCAGCGTCAAAATTGCCAGTAGCCAGCCGGGCTAAGCCCAGACTGGGCCGTTCGGCGCTTTCAAGTAACAAATCAAAGCGCTTGAGGTAAAGGGTCAATGGCGGCGCAAGCTGAAGGTCGTCGTCAATTAAAAGGATTCGAGGCATACAGCATTTTTACATTGCACATGTGGGCTTGAATTTGGGCTGGCCGGTTCGCCCTACCACGGGTCGCGCTTGAGCGCTAGCCGCAGCCCAACGCACAGAACCACGGCAGTTGCGGCAAACCCGATTAAATTGGGATCCAGGCCAATCCATCGTGGTACCCCGCCAGCGTCATGCAAGGTTCCGCCATAGTGGCGCATGGTGGCAGCACTCGTAAAAAAGGCGGCGAGCGGCCCCAACCCCAAAATGCCCGCTACGCGCGCGCCAAAGCGCTGGTCGCTGCGGTAAAACCAGATGAAATACAGCCCTAAAACCGCGTTGAAAAACAAGACGCCAATCGACCAAACCAGGTGAAACCGCGCGTGCCCCGGCCAGTCCGGGTGCAACACATGGCTCAGGTTGAAGTCAAAAATAGACGGCATCAAAGCGAGGATGAGCAAGGCGACACTCATCAGCAACTGCCCCCAACGTTGTTGGCTCATGGGGAGCATTTGGCGCTGCCGCTTAACCGCCCCAGCCGCGACGGCGATTCATCAAATCGCGAATTTGCTGCTGCTGCGCGGGGGTCAGGTTGTCATAAAAGTCCGCTGCTGCGGCAATCACTTCAGGACTTTTGCTGCGCAGCGCGCCGGTTTTTTCTTCGAT
>JANPCR010000187.1:0-20746 GCA_031431035.1 Rhodoferax sp. | reverse complement strand
CGCAAACAGGTCGTTCACACTGGTGCCCGACCAAAATTCGCGCTCAAAGGTTTCATTCAGTTTTTTGACCCGGTTCAAAGCAAACAGTTTGCGAAAAATCGCGGCCCAGCTTGAAACAGACACAACCACCAGCAGCAACATGACGAGCTGCACTACCAAACTCGCGTTGAGCACCAAATGCAAAATGGAAAGGTCTTGGTTCATCGAATTGAGGTCATCTTTTGGAGTGGAGAGAAGGCTTGGATTGAAAGTTGGCGTTCTAGTTCAGCAACACCTTGAGCCGTTCAATCGCTATTTTTAACTGCTCCATGGAGCTTGCGGTGGAGAAACGCACAAAGTTACGAGTTTCAGCGTTGCCGAAATCACGCCCAGGCGTCACGGCCACGTGGGCGCGCTGCATTAATTCAAAGGCAAAACCCCAACTGTCAAGGGCCGGGCCGGCATCGCCCGACCGTTGGGCCAGTTTGGCGCAGGCGGCAGAGCAATCTGCCCAAGCATAAAACGCGCCATCGGGCATCACCGGCACGGCAAGGCCAAGCTGGTTCAGCGCAGGAATAAAAAAATCGCGGCGGGCTTTGAATTCGGCACGGCGGCGCTCGAACTCTTGCAGGCTGGCGTCTTCAAAACACGCCAGTGCGGCATGCTGAGCAATGGTGCTGGGGCAAATAAAGAGGTTTTGAGCCAGGCGCTCAATGGCGGGAACCAGCACTTCGGGCACGACCATCCAGCCCAGCCGCCAGCCCGTCATGTTGAAGTACTTGCTGAAGCTGTTGATGCTGATGATGTCGTCATGGATCGCCAAAGCGGTTTGCCCGTACCTCGAATCAAAACTTAAGCCCAGGTAAATTTCATCGACCAGAGTCACGCCGCCATGCTGTTGCACAACTTCGTGGATTTGACGCAGTTCATTCGGGTCAATCGAGGTGCCCGTGGGGTTGGAGGGCGATGCCAACACCACGCCCCGTGTGCGTGGCCCCCAAGCGTCGCGAACCTTGTCTGCGGTCAGCTGAAAGCGATCTGCCGCGCCGGTGGGAATAAGCACGGGTGTGCCTTGCGAGGCGCTCACAAAGTGCCTATTGCAAGGGTAACTGGGGTCGGGCATTAAAAACTCATCACCCTCATTCACCAAAGCCAAACATGCCAAGTGCAAAGCGGCCGAAGCGCCCGCAGTCACAACGATTCGGCTGGCAGGAACCGCAACACCAAAACGGCTGGCGTACCACCCGCTGATGCGTTCGCGCAACTGCGGCAAGCCCGTTGCCTGTGTGTACTGAGTGTGGCCGTCTTTGATTGCCCGTTCAGCTGCCTGAATGACGAGCGGTGCCGCTGTGAAGTCGGGTTCGCCAATGTTCAAAAAGACCATCGGCTGGTCGGTGTGGGCCACCTTTCGTGCCAAAGCGGACGCCGCCTTGGCAACCTCCATCACATAAAACGGCTCGATGCGCTGTGCGCGGTCTGAGATTTTCATGGCCTTGGCGAGTTGCTCACCTTTTCACTCACTTTTTATTTCGGTCTTGCGCAACTTCTGGCCCGCGCAACAGAGGTGCCAATTGGTTCAAGACTCCATTCACATACTTGTGTCCGTCTGTGCCACCAAACTCTTTGGCCAGTTCAATGCATTCGTTCAGCACCACGCGCCATGGGATTTCGGGGCATTGCTTGAATTCAAACGCACCAATCCACATCACCGCGTGCTCAACCGGTGAAATTTCTGCAAACTTGCGGTCTAGCAACGGCGCTATCAGTTCGTCCAGTGCGGTGGCCTGCTCAACGCAGCCGCGCAGCAGGGCATCAAAATGAGCGGCATCAGCTTTGCTAAAGCCTGCCAAGTCGCGGGTGAAGGCGTCAATGTCGTCCACCGAATTTTTACCAATCAAGTGCTGGTAAAGCGCTTGCAAAGCAAATTCGCGTGACCTGGATCGGTCTGATTTGCTGCCGGCTTTGCGCGCGCCCGTGCTGGTCAAGCCCTTGCGGGACTGCCGGGGCGGGCGGGTTGCGGTTGAGGGGGATGAAAATTCAGACATTACATATCTTCCAGAAGGTTGGCCATTTCTACGGCGGTGCGAGCAGCATCCCGGCCCTTGTCGGTTTGGCGGGCTTGGGCCTGGGCCAAGTCTTCGGTGGTCAAAATGGCATTGGCAATGGGCAGCTGAAAGTCCAGCGCCACCCGCATCACACCTGCGCCCGACTCGTTCGCCACCAGTTCAAAGTGGTAGGTTTCGCCCCGAATGATGCATCCCAATGCGATCAGCGCATCGTATTTCGATTTTTCGGCCATGGCCTGCAAAGCCAACGGCACTTCTAGAGCGCCTGGCACCGTCACATGGTCAATGTGTTTTTCATTCACGCCCAAAGCGATTAGCTCTGCGTGACAAGCTGCCGCCAAGGCGTTGGTAATGGCTTCATTAAATCGGGCCTGAACCACGCCAATTTTGAGCTTTTTGCCATTGAGTCGGTCACTGATGTCACCTAAACCGCCTTTGTCTGCGCGAAACATGATGTCGTCCTAAAAACTATTGAATTGAGATGTTGAATTTGAAAAACGAAGGCGCTTGTATCGTTCAGGGGTTGACGTAGCCAACGACTTCGAGGCCGTATCCTGTCAAGCCTGGGCTGCGCCGAGGGCTGCCAAGGAGCATCATTTTGCGAACCCCACACTCACGCAAAATTTGCGCGCCAATGCCGTAGGTTCTTAAATCCATGCGGCCGCTTTGGCCGGGTGACTGGCTGGGCTGCGCCGTGCCGTTGAATTGCGCCAGCAGTTGATCGGCGCTTTCGCCACAGTTCAGCAAGACGACCACACCACGTCCTTCGGCCGCGATTTTGGCAAGGCTGGCATCGAGGCTCCACGAATGCATTGCGCGGTTGACTTCGAGTGCATCGAGCACGGACAGCGGCTCGTGAACGCGGGCTGTCACCACATCGTCAGGCCCCCACTGTCCTTTAATCAAAGCCAGATGAATGCCATGGGCCGGTTTGTCCCGAAATGCAATGGCAGTGAATTCCCCAGCCGCAGTCACCAGCTTGCGGGTCGCGACGTTTTCAACCAGGGACTCCACCCGACTTCGGTGCTCAATCAGGTCGGCTATAGTTCCAATTTTCAGCCCATGCTCCGCTGCAAAAACCTGCAGGTCGGGCAGGCGAGCCATAGTGCCGTCGTCTTTCATCACTTCGCAAATCACTGCGCTTGGCGAGCAACCCGCCATAGCGGCAAGGTCGCAACCCGCTTCGGTGTGACCCGCGCGCATCAACACACCCCCGACCACCGCCTGAAGCGGGAAAATGTGTCCGGGTTGCACCAAGTCAGCGGCACTCGCATTTTTTGCGACTGCAGCTTGAACGGTGCGGGCACGGTCAGCCGCTGAAATACCCGTGGTGACGCCTTCAGCCGCTTCGATGGACACGGTGAACGCGGTTCCCATTTTGGTGCCATTTCGGGTCGCCATGGGCGGAAGCTGCAAACGTTGGCAATGCTCTTGGGTCAGCGTCAGACAAATCAGCCCGCGCCCAAAACGCGCCATGAAGTTGATGGCCTCGGGCGTTACATGGTCGGCTGCCAAAACCAGGTCGCCTTCGTTTTCGCGATCCTCTTCGTCGACCAAAATCACAATTCGCCCCGCGCGCATTTCGGCCACGATGTCTTCGACTGGGGAAATGGCGGCTATTTGCCTTTCGGCTTGTTTTGCAGTCATTTACGATAAAAAATATTAAAGGTAAAGGGGTCTTGAGTGGCTTTTAACTGGCCTGTGAATTGGGTGAGCCAAGCGGCAAACTATTCAACACCCGTTCCGAGCATCGGCTTCACGCTAAGCATGCGCTCAACGTACCTGGCAATCAAATCAATTTCCAGATTGACCTGCGCATTCGCCTTCAGGGTCCCCAAAGCAGTGTTGTGAATGGTATGGGGGATCAAATTGATGCTGACCTCACAGCCACTCGCCTTGTCTTCGATACGGTTGACCGTCAAACTTACGCCATTCACGGTAATCGACCCTTTGTAGGCCAGGTACTTGGCCAAGTCAAAGGGTGCGAGCACACAAAGCTCCCAACTTTCGCCAACTTGCTCAAACTTGGTGATCACCCCCACGCCATCGACATGGCCTGAAACCAAATGCCCACCCAGACGGTCGTTGGCGCGTAACGCTTTTTCAAGATTGACGGCACCCAATTGGTTCAGCCCAGCGGTTTTGTCGAGCGACTCAGCAGAAATGTCGATGGTGAAACGATGGGTGGCGGTGTCAAACTGAGTCACAGTCATGCATGCGCCGTTGATTGCGATGCTATCGCCCAAGCCAACGTCGTCTAAAAAATGGGCTGGGCAATCCACCGCCAAGCGTTTGCCGTGTGCGGCAGACTGGCCCAAACTTTGAATGTCGGCGATACGCCCTACGCCTTGAATGATTCCAGTGAACATCCCGCTATTTTCGCAGGAATAAGACCTTGCCCGCCCGTTGGGGTGCTAAAAGTTGTCTCGTCCAGCCACTCGGGCAATCAGCCTGAGGTCTTCGCCCAGCACTTGGCTGGATTTGAACGACAGCTGTAGGGCATCGCCCAAATCGTCCAATGGGCCAAAATTGGCCATGTCGCGGCCTTGACCGATGAGTTTGGGGGCAAGGTACACCAAAAACTCGTCTACCAAGCCTTCGCGCACCAGCGACCCGTTCAAGCGGTGGCCCGCTTCCACATGCAATTCGTTGATTTCGCGGCTTGCCAAATCGCGCATCATGAGGGCCAGATCGACCTTGGCCGCCTTGCCGTCAGGCGACTCACCCGCCATTGGCATGAATACGACCGTCGCCCCTAAAGCTTCCAGGGCTGATTTTTTGGCGTCGTTGACGATTGCCGAGTAGATGTAGATTTTTCTGGGTGGGTTGCCTGGGGTATTGAAAAGCCGGGCGTTCAATGGGGTTTGTAGCTGGCTGTCCACCAAGACCAAATGGGGCTGGCGCGCAGTTTCGACCAGGCGCACATCCAAACCTGGGTCGTCGTCCAGAACGGTACCTATACCCGTCAGCACAGCACAGGCACGCGCCCGCCAGGCATGGCCATCTGCGCGAGCAAGTTCACCTGTGATCCACTGGCTTTTGCCATTTTCAAGCGCCGTTTTGCCATCTAATGACGCGGCAACCTTCATGCGAACCCAAGGTGTTTTTCGAACCATTCGGCTGAAGAACCCGATGTTGAGTTCCCTCGCGGCGTCAGCTGCCAACCCGACATGAATCGCCACGCCTGCAGCTTGAAGTCGTTCAAACCCTCGTCCAGCCACCATCGGATTCGGATCTAAAGCCGCTGCAAACACAGTTTTCACACCGGCCCGAACCAGCGCATCACAACATGGTCCCGTTCGCCCTTGGTGAGCGCAGGGCTCCAAAGTGACATAGACCGTTGCGCCGATCACAGAATTGCCTTTGGTGCGTGCATCGTTCAATGCCACTATTTCAGCGTGCGGGCCGCCCGTCCGTTGGGTAGCACCAAAACCCAAAACCAGCCCTTCGCTTGAAACTATGACGCAACCTACAGCGGGGTTTGGCGGTGGCGCAAAGCGATTTTGTTCAGCTAGGAGGATAGCGTGCGCCATCCAATTCACAGGAGATTTATCGTTGGTTTGTTGCATGGGACTGGAGCAAATCTATTTGCGATACCACTGGGTCAGTTTGTTTGACCGCTTGTCAGAATTTTAGGGCGAGGAGAGCGAGATTTCCTTAGGATCAGTTTTCAGGGATTTGAAGCTTTAAATTTTCCATTCCGCCACTTGCACACCGAGACCGTTCAAGCCAATATAGCCCAGCGCTCAATGTCCAAACTCAGCATTTTCCTGTCGAACCCTGTTTTGGTAATTTTTAACTGATGAAATTCGAGTTGTCGACAGCCCGCCTTGGTCGTCCTTCGGATTATTCCGTCAGAGGGCTTTCTTTGGCACTGGTGGCTGCCATATTGCTGCATGCGATGGTGTATCTTGCATGGTTCGGCCATGGTGGCTCTGGCTCTGCAAAAACTGCGAACCTGGGTGAATCCCGTATGTCCTTGGCTTTGCGGTCGCCGACGCCAAACTTGTTGGTTTTAAATTCGCTACAAGAGCTTGTTGCACCCAGCGCTTCCCAATTGTCTTCAGAGCAGCAGGCTATGGATGCAGTTTTGACCCAGAAGCGCGAAAAATACCGCCATCAAGAGCGCAAGTTGGAAAAAACTTTGGTGCAAGCTCAAAACGATTTGCCAGTCACAAAGTCAGTGCCCCCGATTAATGCCGAGCCCGCAGTGGCTGATTCCCCAAGGTTGGATCAGATTTTTGGACAAGAAGGCAAGTTAATTCAGTGCGTCAACGAACAAGGTCAGACTTACACCGTCATCGTGCCTCCGGGGCCTGAGGGTGGGGCACTGTTGCTTCAGCCGCAATCCGCTGATAACCGCGATCCGTGCGTACAAGGCTAATCGGGCATTGGCCGCGTCGCTACCGTTCGGCGGCCTAGTTCAACCGTACATCGGTTGGGGTTACGAGAAGAAGCAGCGCCAATTTACTATCGCATCATGAAATTCCGTCAATCTGGTTTCACATTAGTCGAGTTGCTGATCACGGTCGCCATCGTGGGTATCCTCGCGTCCTTGGCCGTACCAAGCTTTCGCACGATGCTCGTTAAACGGTCTGTTTCTGCCGCCGCTGAGGCCTTGGTGTCCGATATTCGGTATGCCAGGTCGGAGGCGGTCAAGCGGTCGACTCGGACGGTGATTTGTCGGTCTACAAATGGCACAAGCTGCGCAGGCGCAGGCAATTGGAGCATCGGCTGGATTGTTTTTGTGGATCTTGACGCCGATGAGGTTGTTGATGCGGGCGTTGACGAGATTGTGAGAGTGCAGCAAGGTTTTGCAAACATTACGTCAATTCAAGACGACGCGGGGCCGGGTGGTACCCTTGCATTTTTCAAATTCGAACCCACGGGGTTCGCCAAAGCGGCAACCCAAACTTTCAATATTACGCCAACAGGAGGCGCGTTCGCCGGGTCTACACGCTTGATTTGCGTGTCAATTACTGGTCGGGCTGCCTTGAGGGCGGAAAGTGCCACCGCATGTTAGAAACTCAAAGAAAATTTGGTGGCATGGCTACAAAAACCTTACAGCGGCAATCGGGGGTTTCGCTGATCGAAGTTTTGGTCTCCATTGTCATTGCCTCTATTGCATTGCTAGCCCTGGCGGGCGTCAATGCCTCATCCATACGCTACACCAAAATGTCGCAGTACCGGGCGACAGCGGCACTACTGGCCAATGACATCGGTGAACGCATGCGGGCGAACAAAGGCAAGGCGGCCAGCTTGGCGCCAGTTGTGGCGGCTACCGGGTTTTTTGCTGGTAGTTACGACTATGCACAGACGTTTGCAGCCCAGGCGACCAAAGCGACATTACCCGCTGAGATGTGCGACACCGCTGCCAGTATTTGCACGCCCGCTGAGATTGCAGCGCTTGATCTCGCACAGTGGAGAATTTTGGTTCGTGACCAATTGCCCGAAGGTTCGGCCTACATATCGAGGCAGGTGGCCGAAGTTGCTGCAGAGGTTTGGGTGGTGTGGCGCGACCCGGCAGTGGCCAGCACGGACGAAGCGCCAGCAGCGGCCAGTGAATGCCCTGGCGCATTGACTTTGGCGGGTGATTTAAGTGTGCGTTGTAGTTTTTTCCGGATTAGCTTATGAAGAACTTCAATCGGGCAGCAACGCGGCGTTCTGTGCAGGGCTTGTCCCTGATCGAGATCATGATCTCCTTGGTCATCGGCTTGGTAGTCGTGGGCGCGGTGCTCGTCAGTTACATCGGTTCAGGACAAACCAACAAGCGCCAAGCGGCCTATTCGGAAATGAATGAGAACGCGCAAATCGCCTTGAGCATTTTGAAAAACGACTTGCTGCTTGCGGGCTATTCACAGCCGCGCGGCACCGTGACTGTGGGCATGGTGACAACTTTCAGCAAGACCTTTGCAGGGCGGGCAGTTTTTGGCTGTGACGTAGGTTTTGACAATTACAGTTCTGCTGCAGATGCTATTTGCAAAGCAGGCACAGCAGAAACTCCTGCACTCGAAATAAGTTACGAAGCGGACCTGACAAATACAGTTCCAACGAGTGCTGTTTTGCCTGCGGTCCCCAGGCCATCGGATTGTTTGGGCAATGGCGTGGTGGCGTCACCCGCGGCCGGCTCAGTGATCTTTTATGTCACTAGAAATCGCTATTACGTCAAGCAGGGCCCAGCTGGACGGGGAGAGCTCCATTGCGCTGCCTTAAGCGGCAGCCAGCCACTGATCGACAACGTAGACGCTATGCAGATCATGTACGGAGAGTCAGACGGTGGCGCGCTCGACCCGCGACAGATAAAACGGTATGTGACGGCGGCAAATGTGACTACCTGGCTCAATGTTGTGAGTGTCAGGGTTTGCCTGTTGATGCGCAGCTCTGAACCTGTGTTAACGGGCGAGGACGTTACGGCAGGCAGCAACAACTACTTAGATTGCAATTCGGCCTCGCAAGCGTCGCCGGACAGGCACATCCGCCGCGCCTATTTCTTGACGACCTCATTGCGCAACAAAATGACCTTTTGAGTCTGATTATGAATTTGTCACAACGCCCCAAATCTTTGAACTCTGGCCGTAAACAGACTGGCATTTCACTCATTATCGTGATGATCATGGTGGTCATAATTGGTTTGACTTCAGCCTCCGCTATCCGCAACGCCACTTCAGGCGAGCGGGCAACGAACAACGTACGCATGCAAGGTTTGGCCCAACAGTATGCTGAAGCTGCATTGCGGTATTGCGAAACCGAAGTCAGAAAAGGCGACGCTGCGCCAGACGATAGGTTTGCTCTCACAAAAAAGGTTGTCCAAACGGCTTACGTGGTCGGTCAAACTTCATTTCAAGTTTCTCCCGCTCCTTGGGAAATGGTTAGCACTTGGGGGGTGGGCGCGGCGGTCGCGGGAGATGCGTCTGTGCGCAGGGTAACAATTCCCGAAGCGCAAATTAAGTCAGTTAACAGCTCAATCGTTCCCACCAACCGTCCGCAATGTGTTACTGAGCGCCAACAAATGCAGGATATGCAGTGGGCTTGGGTTGTCACAGTCCGTGGCTTTAGCCCAGATTACACCTTTGATGCGACCACTGGCCAGACAAAAAGCGGCTCTGTGGTTTGGCTCCAGTCAATTTTGATTTAGTACGAGGTTTTTATGTTTAAACCGTTCTCCTTTTTACGCTCGCATTTTCCAATCGGAGCAATCAGTGCAGTCATGCTTTTTAGCGTGACAGGACTCAGCGCACAGCCGTCTCAATCGCCTTTGCTCAGCCGTCCTTTTGCCGGGGCGGCACCTAATTTGGTGCTGAATCTAGATGACTCCGGATCCATGATGTACCAGCACAGCCCAGAAGGTTCATTTGTATTGGGTGGCAAAACAATTACGCTAGCTGGCGACAATTCAATGTTGCTGCACCCCAGTGACACTCGCAACTTTCCGGGCACGTTCAGAGGCTATTGGTCTGCAGACACCAGCGCGACTGGACCAGCACTGGTGTACCAAATGCAGGCGCGTTCACCTGACGTGAACTTGTTGTACTACAACCCTGCCACAACTTACCGCCCATGGATTGCAAAAGACCCAAGCAGTCTCATTTGCGCCAGTCCCAAAACTTACTGTGATGCGTCGAGATTCCCGAATGCCAATTTGCTTGCAGCGTCCTTTAATCCGCAATCTCCAGCTGTTCCTGCAGCCGCTGCCCCTACGGCTATTACTTTTGTAGGCGCCGGGGCTGCGGTGTCAAAGCCTTCAGGTAACGTGACCCCAGAGTTGCCGGTATTTGCAAGCGGCGACTTTTTGATTTGTTTAGCGGAATCCTATGACCGCGCTTCGCACGGTGTTTCGACCCCAGGGTGGACTCCGGCCTACAACATAGATAGTGGCGCGGGAAGTACGCACCGAGCTTCCGCCATTTACAAAATCGCTGCGGCCGCTGAAGCAAACCCAACGATAACCCATACAAGCGGAAGCACAATTGTTTCGCGATGTTTTGCCTATCGGAATGTAGATGCTGTGACGTCCATTGAGTCGGGATCAACGTCGATTGGGACAGTGAATACAGACAAATCAATCGACGCGGCCAGTGCTACAACCGTTTCCGCTAACACAATGGTTTTGCTTGCTGCTCACCAGGCTAACGCTTTTAACGCACCCGCATTTCCAGACGTGAGGGTGGGTTGGACTTGGGCTCTTGATGGATCTGCCAAGGCCGGAACGGCTGGAACGAATGGCGCTGGCATTGCGATGTATTCTGCGACTAGAGCCGCCATAGGAGCCACTGGCGCATTCGTCGTAACCAGTCCGCTTGGTCAACGCAATTCAGGTGTGCTGCTTGTTTTAAGAAAAAAATCGGCAACAGCACTGTCGGGTGGTGCTGACCTTACGGCAGCGGCGACTTCAATCACTTCAAACTGGTGTACCACTGCCAGTTCGGGTTGCCCGTCTGCGGCTAAAAGTTACACGCCGATGTTAATTTACCGTCTTCAAAAAGATACCGGTGGTGCATTTCTAGCGCCGGACAATTCTGCCAACTACACCACGATTAATTTGACCACTGCGGTTGCGGGCTCGACGTACACCCATCCGACTCGGACAGAGTGCACTGCGGGCGTTTGTACCCTAGAGCAAGAAAAACAAAACTATGCCAATTGGTTTGTTTACCATCGGTCGCGCTTGTTAATTGCACAGGCCTCAATTGCGGAGTCATTTTGGAGCCTGGACGAGAAAGACATCCGCCTTGCTTGGGGGCACATACACAAGGGGCCAGCTGTCTTAGATAACGGCGAAACAGTTTCAACCGTCGTGTCGCCTTTGCGCCCATTTACTGATGCACGCAAAGACGGGTTGTTCTCGTTTGTTCGAAATATTCCTGTGCAGTCGGGCACCCCATTGCGGACCGCATTACAGGGTGTGGGAGAGTACTATTCCAAAGAGAGTCCTTGGGCGGACGACCCCTCGAACGTAGCGCTAGGGACGCCTAAAGATTGCCGCCGAGCCTATCACCTGTTGATTACCGATGGGCTTTGGAATGGCACAACTCCCACCATGTTGCCGCTTTTACCGCCCAGTACTCCATTGCCATCGGGCCGTAATCTTGACAACCTGAGTGACGCAGAAAACGCGTCTACCTACCCAACCATTACCTCATCAAGCACTACTTCTTGGACTTACACGCGAGGGGCTCCGTACTCGGATAACAACGAGCAAACCTTAGCTGACTGGGCCCACCATTACTTCGCGCGGGACTTGCGACCTACGCTAAACAATAATGTGGTTGTGGGCGTAGCCAAACAGCTGTTTTGGCAGGGGATGATCAACTTTACAGTTAGCTTGGGGCTGACTGGCAACTTAGACCCAAAGGGTGCTCTGCCAACGAGTTTGACAGACGGACCCCCAAAAGGTTGGGGTACAAACAGAGTCGATGACTTGTGGCACGCGGCCGTCAACAGCGAAGGAAGCTACTTCAGCACCAGAAATTCTGACGAATTGGCGGGAGCTTTGAAGACCGCATTGAAAGAAATTGATGACAAGGAAGTCCAAGAGGCTGGCGTAGCAACTGCCAGTAACATTTTGGAAGCGGGCAACAGAAAGTACATTCCCCTGTATTTGCCCGGTGTTTGGACTGGGGACATTCGATCCTTCGCATTGGATGCAGACGGTGTAACAGCCGGTAGCGGTTTGAAAGGTGGAGAAATTTGGTCGGCAAATGAAAGAATGAAACCAGCGGACTGGGCGTCGCGAAATATTTACACCTGGAATTCAGACGCTACGGCACCTAGTTTGTTCACCTGGGCAACCATGGGTTCAACGAATCAAGCTGCGATAGGTCCTGACACTGGAACTGAAGACTTGGTCAATTACCTGCGTGGCGATAGTTCGAATGAAAGTGCCACGCTTTTTCGCAAACGGGATTCGCGGCTGGGAGATTTCATCAACTCAAATCCAGTGTTGGTGAAAAAGGGCGCTGACTTGGGTTACCAATCCCTGAGTCTCGGTGGGTCGACCTATGACACTTACAGAAGCACTACCAAGGCGAATCGGCATGGTGTTTTGTTTGTGGGTGCAAACGACGGTATGGTGCACGCTTTTAAAGATTCACTGGGCAAAGTCAACCCAACAGATCTTGCTGAAGACCCTACAAAAGTCGCAGGTCTGTCTGATGGCAAAGAAATCTTTGCTTATGTACCGAAAGCTGTTTATGGGAACTTGTCTAAATTGGCGGACAAAACCTATGGCACTGCACCGCTGTATCACCAGTTCTTTGTGGACGGCGCATTAACAGAAACCGATGCCTACGTTAAAGCGACAGCTACAGCCTCAACGGCCGAATGGCGCAATTACCTGACAGGTTCTTTAAGTGCAGGCGCGCGCGCGGTGTTTGCATTTGACGTAACCGACATGACTGCGCCGGGTGCGGACAATATCAAATGGGAATTTTCCAATGCGAATGACTCAGACTTGGGTCACGTATCGGCACCCATTGAGGTGGGTGTACTGAAGGACAACACCTGGGTAGCCATTTTCGGCAATGGCCCCTACAGCACAGATGGCAAAGCGGCCTTGTTTGTGCTGAATCTTGAAACCGGGGCCTCGACCAAGCTGGTAGTCGACTCAGGCTCTGGCAATGGCTTGGGCGGAGTAGGCGTTCAGCGCGATACCGAAGGTTACATCACCAACCTGTTTGCTGGAGACCTGAAGGGTTCACTGTGGAAGTTTGACTACGACGCCGCAGCCACCAGCAAGTTTGTAATTTCGGGAGGTAGCTCTGCGGCAATGTTTTTGGCAACCACGACCGACACCATTCCGCTGGCGCAGCCAATTACCCAGGCCCCCATGGTGTTTGACCACTCTTTGGGCGGCAAGTTGATTGTTTTTGGCACAGGCAAGCTGCTGGTCGACGCAGACAGGGCAACCAAAGAGGTGCAAACCATGTACTCAATTTGGGACAAGCCGAGCGACGTCGTACCTAGACCATTGCTTCGCGCATCGTTGGTAGAGCGCGAATTGGAATTGGTTCCGGATGGTGCGGGTGGTGCGCAGTTTTATGGCATCAAGTCCGGCTCTGGTATCAACTATGCTGGTTTGGAGCGGGGCTGGGCGATTGACTTGGAAATTGTTTCCGGCACAAAGAACATTTTTGAGGGCGAGCGCATCATCTATCCGCCGCAGAGAGTCAATTCCAAATTAGTGCTGTTCAGCGCAGTTGCACCGGCGGTCGTTGCTGAGATCTGTGTGTCGCCAACCAGCACGGGTGCCAACTTTATATTGCCTGTTGAAACGGGACTGAACCCGACCTACAAGTTGTTTGACGTCACCGGAAAACTTGGTTTGACCGATGACCCTTACACGGTCGGTTATGCCACCAAGGTGGACGGTATTGACTCTATCGTGCGCAGTGGCAAGGGGGCTGCTGATGTGGCTGACGGTATTTGCCCCGCGGGATTTGAACGGACTAGCATTCAAAATACTACTGGACAGGTGATGGCGTGTATTGAGATACCACCCTGCACCGGTGCAAGCTGTGGAAGCGTGCTGCGAGATCGCATTCAGCGCCGCATCATTAACCCGCCGATTCGATAGTCTCAATTAAAACAACAAGGCAGATTCATGAATGATACAAATATGGGCAAATTTGCAGTTGCGCGAAGAGAAATTCGCGGGTTCACTTTGATTGAGCTGATGATTGTGGTCGCTATCATTGGGATCTTGGCGGCGATCGCGCTGCCAAGCTACACCAGTTACATTCAACGAGGCAACAGGGCGACGGCTACTGCTGCGCTTTTAGAGGCGCAACAATTCATGGAGCGGTATTACGCGGCGAATAATCGTTACACCACGACCGACGCTGGTGACGTCAGCCCTACATTGCCGGTCAGGTTGCAGGCTGTGCCCACAGAGTCGCCAAAGTACGATTTGGCGTTGAGTGGCCCTGCACTGAATTCTTATACGCTGACGGCAACTCCCCGTTCTACAGACACCTGCGGCAACCTCACCTTAACGAATACGGGACTGAAAGGTGCCAATGGCGCGACAACGGCTGCTGCCGTGGCGCCTTGCTGGAAATAAATCGCGTTGCACCCTTAGATTTACCGCCGAACCTCATCCACCAGCGTCTTGAACTCATCAATGTCTTCAAAACTGCGGTAAACGCTGGCAAAGCGCACGTACGCGACTTTGTCCAGTTTTTTCAGTTCGCGCATCACCAGCTCGCCAATGCGGGTGGAGGGGACTTCGCGGGCGCCCAGGTTCAGCAGCTTTTCTTCAATGCGTTCAATCGCGCCGTCCACTTGTTCGGTGCTGACAGGGCGCTTGCGCAGGGCCAGGTTCATGGACGCCAGCAGTTTGGCGCGTTCAAATTCGATGCGGCGGCCATCTTTTTTGACGATGGCTGGAAAGTTAACGTCGGGCCGCTCGTAAGTGGTGAAGCGCTTTTCGCAGGCACCGCACTGGCGGCGTCTTCGAATGAAGTCGCCGTCTTCAGAAATCCGGGTTTCAGCAACCTGGGTTTCAGAGTGGCTGCAAAAAGGGCACTTCACTGGGAATCGTCCCAACAGGCGGTGACGCTGCCGCTGGAGCCAACCAGGCTATCCAGGCAGCCCGTCAGAGCCATTGATACAGTCTCAATTGCCATACACCGGGAACCGAGCCGTCAGCGCGTTCACCTTGGCGCGCACGGCGTCAATATTGGCGGCGTCGCGCGGGTTGTCCAGCACGTCGGCAATCAGGTTGGCGGTCATGCGGGCTTCTTCGTCCTTGAAGCCACGGGTCGTCATTGCTGGGGTGCCAATGCGCACGCCGCTGGTGACCATCGGCTTTTCAGGGTCGTTGGGAATGGCGTTTTTGTTGATGGTCATGTGGGCGTTGCCCAAAACGGCTTCGGCTTCTTTGCCGGTGATGCCTTTGGCTCGCAGATCCACCAGCATCAAATGGCTTTCGGTGCGGCCACTGACAATGCGCAGGCCGCGCTGAATTAGCGTTTCGGCCACCACTTTGGCGTTTTGCAAAACCTGCTGCTGGTAAATTTTGAACTCGGGTTGCAGCGCTTCCTTAAAGGCCACGGCCTTGGCCGCGATCACGTGCATCAGCGGGCCACCTTGCAGGCCAGGGAAAATGGCGCTGTTGATGGCTTTTTCATGCTGCGACTTCATCAAAATAATGCCACCGCGCGGGCCGCGCAGGCTTTTGTGAGTGGTTGAGGTCACGATGTCGGCATGCGGCACGGGGTTGGGGTAGACGCCCGCGGCAATCAAGCCCGCGTAATGCGCCATATCCACCATAAAAATCGCACCGACGTCTTTGGCAACCTTGGCAAAGCGGGCAAAGTCAATGGCCAGTGAATAGGCGCTGGCCCCAGCAATGATCAGCTTGGGCTTGGCTTCATGCGCTTTGGCTTCCATCGCGTCGTAGTCAATTTCTTCTTTGGCGTTCAAACCATAGGACACCACGTTGAACCATTTGCCGCTGATGTTCAGGGGCATGCCATGGGTCAAATGGCCGCCTTCGGCCAAGCTCATGCCCATGATGGTGTCGCCAGGCTTCAAAAACGCCAAAAATACGGCTTCATTGGCCGATGCACCGCAATGCGGCTGCACATTGGCGCAGTCGGCACCAAAAATCTGCTTCACGCGGTCAATAGCCAACTGCTCTGCCACGTCAACATGCTCACAGCCACCGTAGTAGCGTTTGCCGGGGTAGCCTTCAGCGTATTTGTTGGTTAACTGCGTGCCTTGCGCTGCCATGACGGCGGGGGACGCGTAGTTTTCGCTGGCGATCAGCTCAATATGGTGCTCTTGGCGCGCGTTTTCAGCGCGAATGGCGGCGAACAGCTCGGGGTCGGTTTGTTCGATCAGAATATTTCGAGAGTACATGGCAGTCCTAAAAGACCAATGCGCCTGACGATCAGCGGTCAATTCAGTCTTGGCCATGGTCGTTTGAGGACCACACGGCGCGGATTGAAAAAAATCTGATTCCAGGGCTGCCCAGGCGAACGGCTGATCACAAAGGCGACAAAACAGCCGTTGCGGTGCGCTTCCCAGTGGTGTCCCACGTCGGCCTGGCAGTCTCTTTGGTGGAAGAGGTTTTGCAAGCCTATCGCCAGTCGCGCACGGGCAGAGTTTACCCTAGGGAATAGACCTCTAAGAATCGAGCAGATTGTCTGATTTATCGGCCGAGGTTGCGGCGTCAGCCTTGGGCTTGGTCGCCTGGGGCAGTACGGTGGAACCGTTTAGCGAATGAACAGCGGGAATCAGCGGGGCGATCAAGGAAATGGAGCCAATCGTAGGCGAAATGACGCTTGCCGATGAAATCGTGGGTGCCAAGGTGGGAACGTTGCGCCCGCCTGCCACCATTTTCAGGCGGGCGTGCTCCGCCATCACTTTGCTGGCGTAGCCGCCATCGTCAACCAGATTGGCAGCGCCTACGTAATAGCGCAAACCGGCTTCGACAGAGCCCGCCCGCGCAATGCACTCTTGCAGCACACGCACGCCCACGCGCAGATTCGAGACTGGGTCAAATGCCGCCAGTTTGCCACCAAAGTTTTCATATTTGTCGCCGTGCACGCGGGTCATCACCTGCATCAGGCCTTGTGCGCCAACAGCGCTTTGAGCAAACGGGTTAAAGCCCGATTCCACCGCCATGATGGCCAATATCAGGGTGGGCTCCAGCTTGGCAACCGTTGCGATGCTGAATGCTTCGGCAACCAGGGCGCTCACGGGTTCAGGGGCCACGCGGTATTTTTTGCTGAGCCAAAAGGCCAGGGCGGCTTGCTGTTTCGGCAAACTACGAGGGTCGGTGGCGGTGGCTCGGTCGCTGGCGTCTGGCTCGCTGACCATGCCGGTGTCTTGCAGCGTTTGCGCAAGCTGGCGGTCCTGCAGCCATTCCATCAAATGGCGTTCACCGCTGGTGCGGATTTGGGGTTGCACCGTCAGTGCGACCAGGGCAAACATGACGGCCAAGCCGAGCAGGGCAAATCCGTTTTGGGATGCTTCAAAGAAACGACGGGTGGATGAACGGCCCAAGCGATTCGCCCAGGTGCCGATTTTTGTAAATGCTGTCAAGAGCTTTTCCTTCTTGCACAAGTTGCCTTGAATCACTGTGGCTTGCGGGCAAGCAGCGGTGGAACAAGGCGGACTCGTTTGGGTTGGTACGCCGACAAACTGCTGCGGTGGCCTTGAATTTTCAAAAAGGCGCTTTGCAGTGGCTTGCCATGGTTTGCATTGAGGTGCAATGGCCGATGTCTGCGTTTGTCACCCTCAATGCAGCGATTCAACGCTTATGGCACGGGTGGGCCGAAGACTCGGGTTATCCCTATAAATTGGCGGGATGGACGAATTCTAGGGGGGTGAATATGTCAAGTCAACCCTATAAAATAGAATCGTTATTCTAATTTTGATCTGATAAATCTTCCAAAAAGCGCTTTGGCAGCGGGCTTACTGGTTGAAAGACCAGCCCAAATTTTACAAATTCGGCTTGAAATTGCAGGGCCGATTGCCTAGACTAAAAGTATCTGCCTCACGGCAGATGCCAAGTCGGCAGTAGCCAGTCCCTACCAGAGATTGCATCAAGGTAGCTGTGATAAAGCGGCCCCGACGACCCATTGGTGGCAATCTTTTGCTGCCTGCACTTCAGGACTTTACCCTCCTGGGTGCGAACCCTGACGGCATGGACCTCGTGTCAGCCGCCAAGCCCGGACAGATTGGCATTGCGCCAAACTGACCGGGCTTTCTTTTTGGGGATAGCTCTTTTTCATCAAATTTGACACAAATTAACCTGCAGGTTCTTTTTTTTGAAAAAACACTTCAAAACCTCGAAATACGAACAAAATAGGCCTCTAGCTCCCGAATAATATAGAGTTGTTGCTATATATTTAGTAGCATTTTGAAGATCGCCCCGGATCGCCCACAATCTGGGCTTTCAAATCGCGGTGAAAATAGAGGGTTGTTCTTCCCTTTTGCATTTCCCTGCACCCAACTCTTATTCACCGTGACCAAGCAAGCAACCAAACCCAACGATATTCGACAACTTGACGCCTTGACCGGCGGCGCGTTCACGGCGCCCACCTCGGGCGAGCGGGCAGCACGCGTACGGGACTGGCTTGCCAGTGGGCCCAGCACCGAGCAAATATCCGAGGTGTTCAAAGAGCTGAGCGGTCGCGACAAAGGGGCCGCCAAGCCACTGCGTGAAAAGCTGGACGAAGCCAAGCGCGCCAAGGGGCAAGAAACGCTGGCGGCTGACTGGTCTGCCAAGGCGGAAACCCTGCTTTCGGTGTCCAAACTGAATATTGCTGATGCCCTGGCCTGGCAGCGCGATGCCGCCAAAGCCGGTGCGCCGCTGTCCAAAGAGCCCCTGGCCACCCTGAAAAATCAGCTGGCAGACCGCGTTAAAGTGATTGAAGACTTGCAACACCGGGTGCAGGTTCAGCGCGAAGCGGCCGTGCTGCTGGCCCAGCGCATTGAAGTGCTGTCCATGAAGCCCTGGCGCGATGCGCAAGCCGTTTGGGACGGACTGCGCAGCGACGTGACCCATTGGCAAGAGCAGGCCGCCCTGTTGCTGGCAGACAGCAATTGGGGCAGTGTGGATGTGAAATTTCCGCCCTTGCTGGACGCCTCTCGCGCTCAATTGCTGGTGGTTTGGGATGCGTTTCAGGCCGCGTTGGCACAGGCCATTGCCGCCAGTGACGATGCCGCAGCGCCCCTGCCGCCCGTGCCCATGTGGGCCAACGAGCTGCGCACCCTGCGCGGCATTGCACAAGAGCCCGCGCCCAAGCCGCAAAAACCAAAAATTGACCCTGAAGTCAAAGCCCAAGCCGAGGCCACAGTGGCCGAGGTGCTGGCCAAGCTCGAGCAAGAAATTGCCGAAGGCCACGGCAAAGCCAGTGCGGGTGCTGCCAATGCGCTGCGCAACGCCCTGAAAGAATTTGGCCGCGTCATCGGCGACAAGCTGGAAAACCAGGCCCATGCCGCGCTGAATGCCGCTGGCGAACTGGAAGGCTGGCAACGCTGGCGGGCCGACCAGTTGCGCGAAGAACTGGTGAACAAAGCCGAAGGATTGCTCAAACGCGAAGCCGGGCAAGAGCTCGGTGGCCGCAAAATGCAGGACAACTTGCGCAATTTGCGCGAGCAATGGAAGCAAACCGACCAAGGTGGCGTGCCCAACCACGGTTTGTGGAAGCGTTTTGACGAAGCCTGCAACCAGGCCTACAAAGTGGTGGAAGCCTGGCTTGAAAAAATCAAGCTGGAGGCGGCAGAAACCAAAACCCAGCGTTTGGCGTTGCTTGAAGAAGTCAAAGCCTGGGCCGTGGCCAACACCACGGCGCTGGACGGCGACTGGAAGGGCTTTAACCGCATCCTGCACCAGTTCGGCGACCGGTGGCGCGAATCCGGCCACATGAGCGAAAAAACCATGGCCGAAATGCAGCCGCTGTGGCTGGCCGCCATCGGCCAAGCTGCGGCCCCGCTGGAAGCGCTGCAAAAACTCAGTGTGGAACAGCGCCACGCCATGATTGAAGAGGCCAAACTGCTCGGTGCCGCGCCTGTTTTGCACATTGATGGCGTGAAACACTTGCAACAGCGCTGGCAGGCTGAAGCCCACGCCGTCCCGCTGGATCGGCGTTTTGAGCAAAAACTGTGGGATGCGTTTCGCAAGCCGATTGACGACGCCTTCAACCGCAAAACCCTTGAGCGCGAAAAAGCCGACGCCGTCTTGGGCGCGCGTGACCGTGGCGTGCTGGAGGCCGCGCGTGCGCTGGAAGCCGCCAATGCCGCGGGCGATGCCCAAGCCATTCGCGCCGCCATGACTGCGTTGGATGCAGCTTTGAGCGGCCAAGCGCAGGCCCAAGTCGTAGCCACGCAGGCCGCACAATCTGAAAAATTAGGCTCTGTTGCCAACCAGGCGGTTGGATTTGACGCTTTGGCACCGGCTGCGCCAACCGGGCCTGATGCCATCAGCCCAGAGACTGCTCCAGCCAGCGGTGCAGGCGATTCGGATGCGAATCCCGAGGCTGCAACTGCGTCGACCGATGGATCGGACGCCAAAACAGCGCCCGACAGCACAGCCGAACCAGCCCCTGCGCCCGCGCCTGCAGCCCCCGTTGCCGCCCCCGTTCCCCGCAAACCCGTGGTGGCCGTGCGCGGAGACGACCGCCCCGGCATGCGCAAATCTGAACCCGCGCCCCCCGCACGAGGTGGCAAATTTGGTGATCGCAAAGATGGCCCAAGGCCTGATCGCGGCGATCGTGGCGATCGAGGTGAGCGAGGTGAGCGCCCCGGTTCAGACCGTGGCCGCCCGAATGGCCCAGGCCAAGGTGGTGGACGCGATTTTGGTCGGGACGGTGGCGCACGAGACGCCCGCCCAGACGCGCCGCGCCTGGGCGATGCCGCCTTCCGCGCCCAGCGAGAAGCGCTTGAAAACGCCCAGTTCGCCCTCAAAAAACTCGCGTCCCGCGCCCATGGTGAGGCCTTGGTTCAATTGCTCAGCGCGTGGGAACACCGCGACGCCGCGCAAGCGCCCAGCGCCCAAGATTTGGGCAACCGCGTGAATGCTGCCGCTCGCAGCGCCTGGGCGCAAGCCTTAGGCCGCGCACCCGCAGGCGATGCCGCAACCGCGCTCCTGCGCCTGGAAATGGCCGCTGAAGTGCCCACCCCGGCAGAGCACATCAGCGCCCGGCGGGCCTTGCAGTTGCAGTTGCTCACGCGGCGCAATGACCCGCCCC
>JANPCR010000186.1:0-21421 GCA_031431035.1 Rhodoferax sp. | reverse complement strand
ATTCGGCTCTTTTTGTCGCCCCAATAGCGGTCGCGCAGCGGTTTTTTGTACAGTTTCCCAGTAGGCAGGCGCGGCAAGGCGGCGTCAAAATCGATGCTCTTAGGGCACTTCATTTTGGCCAAATGCTGCTGGCAATACGCGATCAGTTCGGCTTCCAGCTCGGGGCCGGTTGCAACCCCTGACACCACCTGCACCACGGCTTTCACCTCTTCACCCAGGTCTTCATTGGGCACGCCAAAAACCGCTGCGTCTGCCACTTTGGGGTGAACAATCAGCAGGTTTTCGCACTCTTGCGGGTAGATGTTGACGCCACCGCTGATGATCATGAAGGTGGAGCGGTCTGTGAGAAACATGAAGCCATCGTCGTCCACATAACCCACGTCGCCGACGGTGCTCATTTCGCCGTCAGCTGAACGGGTTTGCGCCGTGCGCTCGGGGTCGTTGAAGTAAACAAACGGCGTCGCGGTTTTGAACCATATTTCGCCTGGCACGCCCTTGGGTGAAGGCTGCATTTGCTCGTCCAGAATATGCAAATCGCCAATCATCACCTTGCCCACAGTGCCTTTGTGGGCCAACCATTCAGCACTGGTGCACGAGGTAAAACCCAAGCCCTCGGTTGCGCCATAGTATTCGTCGATGATCGGGCCCCACCAGGTGATCATCTGCTCTTTGACTTGCACGGGGCATGGGGCGGCGGCATGAATGGCAACTTGCAGCGACGACAAATCGTATTGCTTTTGCACTGAAGGGGGCAGCTTGAGCATGCGGCTGAACATGGTGGGCACAAGTTGGCTGTGCGTGACCTTGTATTTTTCAACCAGAACCAAATAGGCCTCAGGGTCGAACTGTTCCATGATGACGACGGTTGCCCCATTGTGAATCGCCAGCGACACCGCCGCCTGCGGGGCCGAGTGGTACAGCGGCGCGGGCGACAGGTAGGTCATGCCCGAACGGTACTTCCACAGCTTGTTCAAAAACTGAAAAATCGGCAATTGAAAGCTTGGGCCTTCCTCAGGCAAAGGCCGCAAAATGCCTTTGGGCCGCCCAGTGGTCCCAGACGAATACAGCATCGCCGTGCCCAGTGACTCGTTAGCAATTGGCGTGTCGGGGTAGGCCGCTGTAGCGGTGGCCAGGTCTTGAAACGGTGCATCCGCCGCCGTGCCGTCGCAAATCAAAGTCAGGCGAACATTGGGGCACAGCTTCAGCGCTGCCATGGCCACGTCGCGTTTGGCCCTGGACGTGATCAGCACTTTGGATTCGCTGTTGTTCAAAATGTAGGCCAGCTCCTCAGCCGTCAAATAGGAGTTGATGCAGGTGTAGTAAAGCCCCGCACGCACACCGGCCGCGCAAGCTTCAAGGTAGCGGTTGTTGTTCTCCATGAACATGGCGAAATGATCCAGCCGCTGCAGGCCATTGGCGCGAAGCAAATGCGCCAAGCGGTTGCTTCGACGGTCTAGCTCGGCATAGCTGACCGTCTCGCCCGTGCTGGCCATAATGAAAGCAGCATGGTCGGGTTGCGTTTTGGCGTGAGCACCTGGGTACATGGCTTTGTCTCCTGTTTTTTGGGCGGGCGGATGTCTTTCGGACGATAGCGTAACACCCATTGGCAGAACGGCAGCACCGCCATTGCGCAAAGGGAAAATCGAAAAGTCGGCGACCTAACTGGCCGCCTGTTACCCGTGCGACAGGTGCCAGCCGACGCACTTCGGACAATGGCTTGCAAGATTTCAAATCCATCCCTAGGAGCGACGCGTGACAGCCATCAATTCAGTGGTCAGCCTGAACATCGAAGACGGCGTGGCCGTGGTCAGCATCAACTCGCCACCGGTCAACACCCTGTCAGTGGGTGTGCGAGACGGCATGGCCGCCGCGTTTCAAAAAATCCTGGGCGATACCGCTGTTCAAGCCATAGTGCTGATTTGCGAGGGGCGCACCTTCATTGCGGGGGCTGACATCACCGGCTTTGGCAAACCACCACAGGGCGCCAGTTTGCTGGACGTTCTGAAGGGCATTGAAGGCGCAACCCAGCATGTGGTGGCGGCCATTCATGGCACCGCGCTGGGCGGTGGTTTTGAAGTCGCCCTGGCCTGCCATTACCGGGTGGCGGTGCCGTCAGCCAAATGCGGTTTGCCTGAAGTGAAGCTGGGCTTGCTGCCGGGCGCAGGTGGCACGCAGCGCCTGCCGCGCATTGTGGGCGTGGCGCGCGCGCTGGAGATGCTGACCTCGGGCGAGCATGTGAAGGCCCAAGCCTGTTTTGACATGGGTTTGATCGACGCCTTGGTGCCCGAAGGCCAATTGCGCGAATCTGCCATTGCCTTTGCCCGCACTCTGATCGCCGAAAAACGCCCCCTGAAGCGAGTGCGCGACCTGCAAGACAAAATGCTTGCCGCGCGGGCCGACCCCCGCGTGTTTGCGGAATTTCGCAAAACCAATGCCAAAAAATTTCGCGGCTTTGACGCGCCTGACTTCAACATTCGCTGCGTGGAGGCCGCCGTCAACTTGTCCTTCGATGAAGGCATGCTGTTTGAGCGCAAGCTCTTCATGGAACTGATGGCGGGCACCCAGTCTGCCGCGCAGCGCTATGCATTCTTTGCCGAACGGGCCGTCTGGAAGATTCCCGACGTGCCCGCTGACACCGCCACCCTGCCCTTTGCAAGCATCGGCATCGTGGGCGCAGGCACCATGGGCGGCGGCATTGCGATGAATTTTCTGAATGTCGGCCTGCCCGTCACCTTGGTCGAAACCCAGCAAGCGGCGCTTGATCGCGGCCTGACCACCATTCGGCGCAATTACGAAGCCACCGCCAAGCGAGGCCGTTTGAGTTTGGCCGATGTTGAAGAGCGCATGGCGCTGCTCACTGGCACTTTGCAACTTGAGGCCTTGGCGCAAAGCGACGTGGTGATTGAAGCGGTGTTTGAAGAGATGGCCGTTAAAAAAGAGCTGTTCGCCAAGCTCGACGCTATTTGCAAACCCGGTGCGCTGTTGGCTACCAACACCTCGCGGCTCGACGTGAACGAAATCGCCTCGGCTACAAAGCGCCCGGAATCGGTCATTGGCCTGCACTTCTTTTCACCCGCCAATGTGATGCGCCTGCTCGAAGTGGTGCGGGGCGACAAATCGTCCAACGCGGTCATTGCCACGTCCATGCTGATGGCGCGCAAAATTGGCAAGGTGGCGGCCTTGGTGGGCGTGTGCCCCGGCTTTGTGGGCAACCGCATGCTGGCGCAGCGCCAGCGCGAGGCCCAGGCCCTGATGCTGGAAGGCGCAAAAGTGCAAGACATTGACCGCGTGCTGTTTGACTTTGGTTTCCCCATGGGGCCGTTTGCCATGTCAGACCTGGCAGGGCTAGATTTGGGCTGGACACGCGAGGCGTCGACCGGTGCGACGATGCGCGAAAAACTTTGCGAGCTGGACCGCCGAGGGCAAAAAACCAACGCGGGCTATTACGATTACGACGCCGCACGCAAGCCCACCCCGTCGCCTGTTGTGGAGCAATTGATCAAAGAACTGGCGGCCAAAAAAGGCATTGCCCAACGCGCCGTGTCAGACGAAGAAATTTTGCAGCGCTGCGTCTACCCAATGATCAACGAAGGCGCGAAGATTCTGGAAGAAGGCAAAGCCATTCGCGCGTCTGACATCGACATCGTGTGGATCAACGGCTATGGCTGGCCCATTTACCGAGGTGGCCCCATGTTTTATGGCGACACGGTGGGCTTGCCCAAGGTCTTGGCGGCAATGCAGCAATTCGAAGCCAAGCTGGGGGCTGACTTCAGGCCATCGGCCCTCTTGGTGAAGCTGGCCGCAGAAGGCAAACGGTTTCAGGATTTGGGCTGATTCGCCAGCCACTTATTTTCAATTTCCTTCCTCTCATTTTCAAAAAAAGGACACTCCCATGCGCCAAGCCGTCATCGTCTCTTATGCCCGCACCGGGCTTGCCAAAGCCAACCGAGGCGGGTTCAACAACACCTCGCACATGACCATTTTGGGCCACGCGATTGAGCACGCCGTGCAGCGCTCAGGCGTTGACCCGAAAGAGGTCGAAGACGTGGTGGCAGGCTGCGTGGCCGCCCACGGCAACGTGGCCCGTGCGTCGGCACTGCTGGCGGGGTTGCCAGTCACCACCTCCGGCGTCAGCCTGCACCGCGCCTGCTCGTCCGGGCTGAACGCCATCGCCAACGCAGCGCACCACATTGTTGAAGAAGGCGCCAGTGTGGTGGTGGGCTGCGGGGTTGATTCCATCACCAATCAGGGCGGCGGCGGCGGCGGGCGCGACCCCCGTTTGGTCGATATGTACCCCGACTTCTGGATGCCAATGATAGAAACAGCCGATGTGGTGTCAGAGCGCTACAACATCAGCCGCGAGTACCAGGACGAGTACTCACTGGGTTCGCAGCAACGCATGGCCGCGGCCCAGGCGGCGGGCAAGTTCAAAGACGAAATCATCGCCGTTAAAACGCAAATGAAGGTGGTGGACAAAGTCACCAAGGCCGAGTCCTTGGTCAACGTCACCGTAGACCGCGACGAATGCAACCGCCCCGACACCACACTGGAAGGCTTGGCCAAGCTCGAACCCGTTAAAGGCCCCGGCAAGTGGGTCACCGCAGGCAACGCCAGCCAGTTGTCAGATGGCGCGGCGGCGCTGGTTTTGATGGAAGCCAAAGACGCCGAACGCCGTGGCCTGTCGCCCCTGGGGGCTTTCAAAGGCTGGGCTGTTGCGGGTTGCCAGCCCGATGAAATGGGCATTGGCCCGGTGTTTGCTATCCCCCGTTTGCTGGAGCGCCATGGCTTGAAAATTCAGGACATTGACCTGTGGGAACTGAACGAAGCTTTTGCCAGCCAATGCCTTTACAGCCGCGACAAACTGGGCATTGACCCGGCCATTTACAACGTCAACGGTGGCTCCATCGCCATTGGCCACCCATTTGGCATGACCGGCGCGCGCCTGGCCGGCCACATTTTGCTGGAAGGCCGACGCCGCAAAGCCAAGCATGTGGTGGTGTCCATGTGCATTGGCGGCGGCATGGGGGCGGCTGGGCTGTTTGAAGTTTACCCAGACTGATGCCATGGCAGACATCGCAGAGGGCAAATTAAAAGGCAAGGTCGCCGTCATCACCGGTGCGGCATCCGGCATTGGCCTGGGCACGCTGGAATTGTTTGTGGCCGAAGGCGCGCAGGTCGTTGCAGCCGACGTGCAGGACGCTGCAGGCCAGGCGCTACAAGCCAAGTACCCGCAGGCGGTGCGTTTTGTCCACTGTGATGTGACGCAACCTGCGCAAATCAAAGCGGCCATTGACCTGGCCGTGACAGAGTTTGGCGGGCTGGACATTTTGTTCAGCAACGCGGGCAGTGCCGGGTCGATTGCCGGGGTGGAGACGTTTGATGCCGACGGCTGGGACCAAACCCACGCCTTGCTGCTGCGCTCGGTCGCGGCGGGCGCGTCGTATGCCACCCCGCACATGCGGGCGCGCGGGGGCGGCTCAATCATCAACACCTCGTCCATTTCAGCCCTGCAAACGGGTTACGCGCCAATAGCCTATTCGGTGGCCAAAGCTGGCGTGCTGCACTACACGCGCATGGCAGCCACCGAGCTGTCGCAGTACAAAATTCGCATCAACGCGATCTTGCCGGGCTTCATTTCGACATCGATTTTTGGCAGCGGCTTTGGCCTGGGGCTGGAAGAATCGCGCGAGTTGGGGCAACTGATTTCAGAGCGCAGCGGTAGCGCCAACCCCATTGGGCGCTCGGGCCAGCCCCACGACATTGCGCAGGCGGCGCTGTTTTTTGCGTCGGACGCGTCGAGCTTTGTAACGGGCACGCACCTGACCGTGGACGGCGGCATCACCATGGGGCCGCGCCATTCTTGGGACCCCGCAACGCCTGGCCCCATGCAGACTGCGCTGGGCATCAGCCGCGAGCAGATTGCGGTGATGCGAGAGGCTGGCCGGGCGAAGTTGGTCAAATAATTCCAGTCAATTGAAACCCATAGTGCTATTATTTTTATAGCAAACTATGACCATTATTCGAGAGCTAGAGCCTTATTTTATTCATAATTTGACGATTTTTGACAAAAAAGAACCTGCAGGTTCTTTTTTGGGAAAATAGCTGATTTTCTTGATTCGAAGGTGAACCGCCTCGTCCTGCGGTGTTACTGACACGACAGGTCAGTTCGCACCACATCGGTTAAATTTCAAGCCATTCGCTGCACCTTTGACTACCGACGACCTGCATTTTCAGGGCGGTGAGTTCAGCGACACCCGGAGCATCACCATGGACATGAACTATTCCCCCGCCGAGCTGGCCTTTCGCGACGAAGTGCGCGCCTGGCTGGCTGGCAACCTGCCTGCCGACCTGAAGGCCAAAGTCACCCAGTACCAAGAACTGTCTCGCGCCGATTTCATTCGGTGGCACAAAATTTTGGCGGCCAAAGGTTGGTCGGTTCCGCACTGGCCAGAGGAATGGGGCGGCACCGGTTGGGACACCTCGCAGCGCTATATTTTTGACGAAGAATTCGGCCTGGCTGGCGCACCGGGCATTCCGCCGTTTGGCCCGCTGATGTGCGCGGCTGTGCTGCACAAATTTGGCACACCCGAGCAGAAAAACCGCTTCTTGCCGCGCATTCGCGATGGCGAAGATTTTTGGGTTCAAGGCTATTCAGAACCTGGCTCGGGCTCGGACCTGGCGTCGCTCAAAACCCGGGCTGACCGCCAGGGCGACCATTACCTGGTCAATGGTCAAAAAATATGGACTACCTTGGGCCACTATGGCGACTGGATTTTTTGCCTGGTTCGGTCTGACTCAAGTTCTGCCAAGCGGCAAGAAGGCATCAGCTTTTTGCTGATCGACATGAAAACCCCAGGCATCACCGTGCGCCCGCTGATCTTGATGGACGGTGGGCACGAGGTGAATGAAATCTTTTTTGAAAACGTCAAGGTGCCCGTGGAGAACCTGGTGTTTGAAGAAAACAAGGGCTGGACGGTGGCCAAGTTCCTGCTGGGCCACGAGCGCATGGGCAGCGCCCGCACAGGGGCCCTGCGTCGCGAGATGGCTGCGCTGCAGGCCCTGGCCGCGCGCGAGTCGGTGGATGGCCATTCGCTCATGCAGGACACCCGCTTTCGCGACCGCATCTCTCGCGCCGAAATTGACCTGGACGCGCTGGAGATCACTGCTCGGCGCTTTTTGGACAAAATGCGCACCACCGGCCAGCCCCCGGGGGCTGATGTGTCGATGCTGAAAATCAAAGGCACCGAAGTTCAGCAGCGCATCACCGAGCTGATGATGCAGGCCGTCGGGCCGGATGCGCAGCCGTTCAAGGCTGTTGATGGCGGCCAGGTAGACGCCTACCACGCCCGCATGTCGCCGCGTTACTTCAATTACCGCAAGGCCAGTATTTATGCGGGTTCCAATGAAATTCAACGCAATATCATCGCCAAGATGACGTTGGGTCTTTAGGAAAAAACCATGGATTTTGAATTCAACGAAGAACAGCAGCTGCTGGCCGACTCGGTTAGCAAATACCTCGCCTCTCACTACGATTTTGAGGCTCGCAAGAAGCTGATCGCATCGCCCACAGGCTACAGCCAACCCGCTTGGAGCATGCTGTCCGAAATGGGTCTGACCGCCATTCCCTTTGCCACCGAGGCCGGTGGTTTTGGTGGCGGCGCTGTGGACATGATGGCCGCCATGGAGGCCTTTGGTGAGGCGCTGGTGATTGAGCCGCTGCTTGATCACGTGGCCTTGGCGTCGCGCCTGGTTGCCAAGCTCGGCTCGCCCGCACAGCAGGCCGCCCACTTGCCCGCACTGCTGGACGGCAGTTGCAAAGCCACGCTGGCCTACCTGGAGCGCGGGCGGCGCTATGCATTGAACGCAGCGATCACCACGGCTGAAGCGTCAAGCGCGGGCTGGACTCTGAATGGCGAAAAAGTCGTGGTCATTGGCGCCCCACTGGCTGATGTGCTGATCGTCTCGGCCAAAACGGGCAACGCCGCCAGCGGCAGCACCCAGCTTTTTTATGTCGATGCCAAAGCGCAGGGCGTGAGCATCAGCAGCTATCTGACGGTGGACGGCCAACGGGCGGGCACGGTTGCCTTGGTGAATGTCAAATTAGCGGCGGATGCCTTGTTGGGTTCAGCGCCGGCACCAGCGAGTGCGACGGCTGCGCTGCCAGCCGACGCGCTGGGCGCGGTGGAAGAAGCCGTTGACTTCGCCACCGCCTTGGCCTGCGCTGACGCGGTAGGAGCCATGAAATACGCTTGTGACGCTACTCTGGAGTACTTGAAAACACGCAAGCAGTTTGGCAACCCAATTGGCGCATTCCAAGCCTTGCAACACCGCATGGTGGACATGTTCATGGCTTGCGAGCAAAGCCGCTCTATGGCCATCATGGCGGCCTGCCGGGTGGACGCGGCAACTGGCGCAGACGCCGCCTCCGTTGCGGCACGCAAAAAGGCCGTGTCATCAGCCAAGGTTTTCATTGCCGACGCCGCCCGCCTGGTCAGCCAGGAAGCCGTGCAACTGCATGGCGGCATGGGCATGACCGAAGAGCTGAAAATTTCGCACACCTTTCGCCGCCTGACGGTCCTGGCGCAGAGGTTTGGTGATGCTGACCATCATTTAGCGCGGTATTCGGCCAGTCATTGAGAGGGTTTGGGAAGCGGCCTAAACACTGCGGTGTCAGGCCCACGGCTTCAGTGCCGGGGATTCGGGGGTTCGGGGATACCGGTGACGAGGGGATTAAGCCGACTTGTTACCGATACACTTCGGGCGTTCGGTTTTTTCAGTCCAACCCCTTGCCCTAATTCCCATGACCACCTACGACCTTTACGCCATTGGCAACGCCTTGGTAGATTCCGACTACGAAGTCACCGACGCCCAGCTGCAAACCATGAAGGTCGAAAAGCGCCACATGACCTTGATCGACGCGCCGCGCCGCGCCGAGCTACTGGCCCACGTCAAAGGCGTCAAAACCCGCAAAAGCGGTGGTGGGTCGGCGGGCAACACAGTGGTGGCGCTGGCCCAATTGGGCGGGCGGGCGTTTTACTCGTGCCGCGTTGCCAACGACGAGCTGGGGGCGTTTTACGCGGCGGACTTGAAGTCCAACGGCGTTGACAGCAACCTCAACCCCACCAGCCTGGCCGAGTCAACCCATTTGAGCCAAACCGGCGAATGCATGGTCATGGTCACGCCCGATGCCGAACGCAGCATGAGCACCTATTTGGGGGCCACTGCCGACCTGGACGCCACTGCGCTGAACGCCGCAGCCATTGCCGACGCCCGGGTGTACTACATGGAAGGCTACCTGGCGGCATCGCCCACCGGGCTGGACGCTGCCATCAAAGGCCGCGCCATTGCCAAAGCTGCTGGGGTGAAACTGGCCGCCACTTTAAGCGACATGAGCATGATCAATTTTTGCCGCCCCGGCCTGGAAGCCATGTTGGGCACAGGCACCAGCACGGGCGATGGCCTGGATTACCTGTTCGCCAACGAAGAAGAAGCCCAAACCTGGTGTGGCAGCCAAGACATGCAGGTGATTTGCGATCAATTAAGCCAACGCGCCCGCGTGGTGTGCCTGACGCGCAGCGCCAAAGGCTGCATCGTGCTGGAAGGCGGCCAGCAAACCGCCGTGCCTGCCGCCTTGGTCAAAGCGATTGACACCAACGGCGCAGGCGACATGTTTGCCGGGGCATTTCTGTACGCCGCAACCCAAGGCCACAGCCCGGTGCAAGCCGCGTGGCTGGCCAACCAGGCTGCGGGGCAAGTGGTCAGCCAATTTGGCAATCGCTTGACGCGCAACGCCATGGACCTGCTGAAGACGGGTTTCAGCCAGCACTTGGCGCGCTAAACCGGGCGTGCCCCCAATTTTGGGGGCGCGATCACCGCCAAATACCGCCTTCCGCTGGCAATTGGCCAGCCTTGCGCCTTGCAGAGCGTGGCACTTGGCGCTAACCTCAAGCTCTGATGTTATTGCCCACCCCCCCTACCTCGCCTTCGCCTTCGCCTTCGCCTTCGCCCTCGCCACAGGCCGTTCAAAAGGGCGGGCGTGCAGACAGCTCGGTCTTGCCCATTTCCGTCGCCATTCTGGAAGACGAAGTCCACGTTCGCAAGCTGCTGGAGCAAGCCGTTTTGTCAGACCCCGGCATGGCCCTGGCCTTCAGTGCTCAGACTGTGGCAGAGGCCAAGGCGCTGGCGTTGACCCAGTCTGCCCAGGTCTATCTGGTCGATTTGGGTCTACCCGACGCCGATGGCCGCGACTTCATTCGCTGGGTCAGCGCCAACCAGCCGGGAGCCCTGAGCATGGTGGTCACCGTGTTTGGCGACGACGAACACATCGTCAGCAGTTTTGCCGCAGGGGCCGTGGGCTATTTGTTAAAAGACGCGCCCTCCAGCGAAATCGCGCAGCACATTGCCGAACTGGTGGCTGGTGGCTCGCCCATCAGCCCCAGCGTCGCGCGGCGCGTGTTGCAACATTTCAAACCCGGCTACAACTCCAATCGCATGCCTTTGGAAGCGGCAAGCCCAGCTGCCAAACTTGTCAGCGACCCGGTGGACAACCCTGTGGACAACCCATTAAGCGAGCGCGAACACGAGGTGCTTCGCTTGATTGAAAAAGGCCTGACCTACGATGAAATCTCTCAGGTATTGGGCATCACCTGGCACACCGTGACCAGCTATTTGCGCCGGGTTTACCAAAAGCTGGAGGTCAATTCGCGCGGCGAAGCGGTGTTTGAGGCGCGGCATCGGGGGTTGCTATAAGCTGCCCAGGCGCTGTGCCGTGCCCTTCTCGCGCCAGTGCATGGCGACACTTGGCTTGTCGGCTTGGTTTCCTTGCCTTGGCGCTCATGTCGCCCTGGCCCTCGCAGGGTACGCAGGCGGCCACCACCCCTGCACCACCAAACGTCCCCATACTGATCGAGTCGGTCGCACTGTCATCAATTGACCGGCCCCAAGCGCCCGAGGTCGTTCAACTGCCCGTGCGCAGCTACCGCCCGCAACGCGTACTGGAAGGTTTTGAAGCCACTGCCAACTTCACGCTGCCAGCGGGTTTTTCCCAAACGAACTGGGTGGTTTTCGCTGAGCACTTGCAAGACGGCGGCAGCGTGAGCGTGAATGGCATAGAGATAGGACGCGTGCCCACCAACACCGCTGATTTCACATTCCGCCATTTGCGACCCTTCTTGTTTGACATTCCGCCTTCTGTTTTAAAGGAGGGCAACAACACCCTCGTGCGCCAATGGAAAGCCCGCGAAAGCCAGCTGATGCTGTCGCGCATGGCCCTGGGCCCCAAGTCCATCATCGAGCCCCTCTATGACAGGCGGTATTTTTGGCGCCACACCATGGCCATGGTGTCGCTGGTTTTTGCATCGGTGATTGCGCTGATTTTGCTGGGCCTTTACTGGCAAAACCGCAGCATGCCGCAATACCTTTGGGTGGGTGCCAGCGCCATGGGCTGGGGAATTTTGAATCTGGCCTACTTTTCGACCCCTATCCCCGCAGCCTTGTACGCCTACTGGCAACTCGCGGTTCACTGCGGCATTGCAGCATTTTCAATTGGTGGCAATTTGTACTTGCTCAAAGACTGCGACGCCAGCACCAAGCGCTTTTGGCAGTTCAGCCGCGCCTGGACTGGACTTTTCTTGATCGCCTACCTGATCAACTACGCAGTTACAGGCAGTACCTACTTTCAAACCTACACCACCGTTTGGCACTTTGGGCTGGCCGCCAGCGGCCTCTACCCTATTGCGATTTTGGTTCGAAGCATCTTCAGAACCCGGCGCACAAGGCATATCGCCTATTTGTTGATCACCGTGGCGACCGGAAGCGCTGGCGCACTGGATGCCGCCACCATCAGCGGCAACTGGACTTCAGCGCCCACCGGCTACCTGCTGCAAACCGTGGCCCCCATTTGGTTCATCGGCATTTGCTTTGCGCTCATCACCGACTTCACCCGCTCGCTGCGGGCGCAGCAAGAACAGCAAAAGACCCTGACCGATCAGCTAGCTACCCAAAAGATTGAACTCGACCGACTGCACGAGCAAGCCAGCGCCGCCCAAGAGATACAGGCCGCCATTGCCGAGCGCGCCCGCATCATGCAAGACATGCACGACGGCCTGGGCTCGCAACTCGTCAGCTCACTGGCCATGGCGCAAAGTGGCGACCTAAGCGCCACCCAAACCTACGATTTGCTGCGCAGTTGCATTGACGACCTGCGCCTGGCTATCGACACCGCCAGCGACTCGCGCGACCCCCTCAGCCTGGCGCTGGGCAACCTGCGTTTTCGCATGGAGCCGCGCCTGAAGGCAGCCGGCATTGCCCTGCGCTGGAGCACGCTGAATTTGAGCGACAACCTGCCCCTGCCACCGCAAGCCCAGTTGCCCCTGCTTCGAATCATTCAAGAAAGCATCACCAACACCCTGAAGCACGCCAATGCCAAGACACTTAGCGTGAACGTCAGCAGCTCAGCCACCGAACTTCACATCGACATCAGTGATGACGGTTGTGGCTTTGATGTAGCCGCAGCTCGACAAACCGCCAAAGGCAAGGGCCTTAACAGCCTGGACAAGCGAGCTCGCATGTTGGGTGCAACGCTTGACGTGACAGGCTTGCCTCAGGGCACCCGGACGACACTGCGCTTACCGCTGAACCCATCGCCCATCCACTCCTGATCCCGCTATGGCCCCAATTTTGGGTACATCCGAGATCACATTGCTCGCATACATTCCATCCCAGATGCCCTCGCGTTCGACGTTCAATCGCCAAGGATCCGCGATATTTCACAAGGTACTTTACAAAGCAACACACTGAAAGGCCGCTTCCATGAATACTGAAATCATCAATTTGGGAAGCACCGCTTTAGATGGAGGCACCGACACACCGGATTTCGCTGAGCTTGTAGGCTTTGCCGATCTACGCCCAGCACCAGACAATGAAGCGGGCGGAGCAGTGCCTGAACCTGGCCGTGCTGTATTGCTGATGCTTGGTTTGGGGCTCCTTAGCAGCATCACCCGCAAAGTTGCGACGGCATCATTTTGGCGGTCAGCACTGGCTGCTGTTGGATTGGCGATGGCATTCCATGCCAATGCATATGTCACCTTCGCCGGGCTCTTTGGTGCCTCGAACTTCGAGATCAAATGGGGCGAAAGCAGTGCGCCGGGCACGCCAGGTGGCACGGTAACCTATAGTTTCTTGCCGGTTGGTACAGACTGCTTACTTCTGGCTCGCGGCAGTGGCTTTAATCCCCGTAGTGGCTTTTGTCGCGCAGAAGACCCGGCGAACATCTACGGTGCAAGCTACGAAACCATTTTTGCAAGCGCCTTTGACGCCTGGTCGCAGTGGGCCAACATTGACTTCATTCAGGTCGCTGACGACGCCACCCCGTCCGGGCGCGACGGACTTAACTTGTCGACTGGCATGATCAGAATCGGCGCGGCGAATATTCAAGAAGGAAGTGTCTTGGGCACTGGTTTGCCTAACTTTGGGCAAGGCCCGCTGGACGGAGATATTTGGCTAAACAGTCGGTTTGGGCGACTAGACTTAGCCTTTCCTGACATCCCCAGACTATTATCAAGTCTGATTCTTCACGAAATTGGCCACTCGCTCGGCCTAGCTCATTCGGATGTCGAGGGGGCCGTGATGTTCGAGGGTGTTGGTCTCTTTGATAAGCTGCAGGCTGACGATATCGCTGGCATTCAAGCCATCTACGGACTGCGCCAAACGCAGGCGGTTCCCGAGCCGGGAGTGCTGTGGTTGGTGCTAGGCGCGTTGAGCGCACTGGGACTCCTTGTCAGGCGCACCAAAGAACGCTTTGTGGCATAAAGCTCGCAGCTTTGGTATCAAATTGTTCGCTTCAGCGCCGCCTGGGTGATAGCCGACAGCGTCCCTCGCGTTGTGATGACGTCAGGGTCCAGCATCACCTCGATCAAAGTGCCTTCGCGCCGCAATAGCGCGTCCAGCAAAGCGGGTTCGAACTCTGAAGTTTGGGTGATCCTCACGCCCGCGTAGCCGTAAGCCCGCGCCAGCGCCACAAAATCAGGGTTGACCAAGGCCGTGCCCGCCACATGCTGCGGGTAATCGCGCTCTTGGTGCATGCGAATGGTGCCGTACATGCCGTTGTTCAACAGCACGATGATGGTTTTGGCGCCGTACTGCGTGGCGGTGGCCAGTTCTTGCCCGTTCATTAAAAAGTCACCATCGCCTGCCATGGTCAACACGACTCTGCCAGTGGTGATGGCAGCGGCAATGCCCGCGGGCACGCCGTAGCCCATTGCGCCATTGGTGGGGGCGAGTTGGGTCTTGAGGCCTTTGACCAAACCGTGGTGTTTGAAGAACCGATGCACCCAACTGGCAAAATTTCCAGCGCCATTGGTCAGCACCGCATCGCTCGGCAAATGTTTTTGCAGGCTAGCGACGATGGCAGGCATGTCGACAAGGCCTGGCAAATTTTGCGGCACGAAATTCGCCAAATAGTCGGCGTTGCAGGCTCTGGTCCAGTCCTCCCACGGCAGGTTCACTGGCGCTGTCAAGACTTCAAGCGAGCGCGCGGCCGCGTTCATGGTCGATTGAATGGCCAGGTCAGCCTGGTAAACGCGGTTTAGCTCTTCAGCGCTGGCATGAAAATGCACCAGCGTCTGTCTGGGCTTGGGCGCTTGCAGCCAGCCGTAGCCACCCGTGGTCATCTCACCCAAACGCGGGCCAATTGCAATGATCAGGTCGCTGGTCAGTAGCCGCTCTGCCAATTTGGGGTTAATGCCAATGCCCACATCACCCGCGTACTGTTCGTGAAAATTGTCAAACGTGTCCTGAAACCGAAACGCATTGCCCACGGGTAGTTTCCAGTTTTCTGCAAATCGCTGCAAAGCTTGGGCCGCCTGCATAGTCCAGCCACCGCCGCCTGCCACCACAAACGGGCGCTGGGCTTTGAGCAACAGTTCACGCAAAGTGCGCAAGGAACCGGGATCGCTCCAGGCTTCCACTGCGTCAATGTGGGGCAAAGCAGTGGGTTTAATGCCCGCTGCATTAGCGGTGACCACGCTTGCCAGCATGTCTTCCGGCAGGATCAACACCACCGGGCCAGGGCGGCCGTTCATGGCCGTGGCAAAGGCGCGCGCCACGTACTCAGGAATGCGCCTGGCGTCGTCGATGCGCTCAACCCGCTTGGCCATGCCGCCCGTGCTGGGGCCAAAGAAGCTCAAGAAATTGACCTCTTGAAACGCCTCGCGGTCGCGCGTGTCGCTGGCCACGTCGCCGACAAACAAAATCATCGGGGTCGAATCTTGAAACGCCGTGTGCACCCCAATCGACGCGTTGGTCGCCCCCGGCCCGCGCGTGACAAAGCAAATGCCAGGGCGGCCCGTCAGCTTGCCGTGGGCCTCGGCCATGTAAGCGGCACCGCCTTCTTGGCGGTTGATGATGAACTTGATTTTGTCGGCATGGGCATGAAAGCCATCCAACACCGCCAAATAGCTTTCACCTGGCACGCCAAACGCGTGGGTCACGCCCTGGGCAATTAAACATTCAACCAACAGGTGGCCGCCGATTTGAGGGGATTGAAGCTGGGTCATGTTCATCATTGTGCCGTGTCAACCAACCAGCCATTTGACAGCCCATTCACGGCTTCATCGGCGACAGGTAGGATTATCGATTTCGAGCTAGACTTGGCCGAAAACCAGTCGGATAACCTGCCTGAACCCGTCCAAGACTCACATCGCTCGGCTCCTTCCCACTTCATACGAGACCCCTTCCGTGACCACTGCCACTCCAGCGCCCCACTCCATGGTTGACAACGCTACCGCCCGTTTTGGCAGTGGCAAAGAAGTTCGCCGCCTAGAAGATGACCTGCTGCTCAAAGGTCTGGGGCAGTTCACGGACGATGTGGCCCCAGAGGCTCAGGCATTTTTGATGTTTTTGCGTTCCCCCTACCCGCACGCCCGCATCAATTCCATTGACACCAGCGCCGCCAAAGGCATGCCAGGCGTGCTGCAGGTCGTGACCGGAGCGGACATGGTGAAAGAAGGGGCCAAGCCCATGCCAGGTGTGGCGGGCTTTAAAAGGGCCGACGGCACCGATGCCCGGTCTGCGCCGCGCTACGCCATGGCGGTGGACACCGTGCGTTTTGTCGGCGAAGCGGTGGCGGCTGTGGTCGCCCAAACGCTGGCCGAAGCCCGTAACGCGGTAGAGGCGATTCAGGTCGATTACGACGAGCAGCGTATGGCTGTGCACCTGGACGATGCCATGGCGGCTGGTGCGCCTTTGCTGTGTGCCGAGTTGGGCGACAACATCGCCGCTGAAATTCGCCATGGCAAAGCCAACGCCACCACGGAAGCCTTTGCCAGCGCCGCGCATGTTGTGAGACTGGACCTGACCAACCAGCGCGTGGCCGCGTTTTCGCTCGAACCGCGCACCGTGCTGGACACCTTTGACCCCGCAACAGGGCGCTTGACCATTCGCATGAGCACGCAAATGCCCTCGGGCGTGCGCGATACCGTGTGCGGCGTGTTGGGCTTAGCGCCAGACAGTGTGCGCGTGGTGGTGGGCGACGTGGGTGGCGGCTTTGGCATGAAAACTGGCGCCTACCCTGAGGACATTGCGATTGCCTTTTGTGCGCACAGCCTGAAACGCTCGGTCAAATGGGTGGCAGAGCGCGGCGAAGAATTTTTAAGTAGTGCGCATGGCCGCGACGTGCAATCCCACGCCGAATTGGCGCTGGACGCAAACGGCAAAATTTTGGCGCTGCGGGTTCAGTCCAACGCCAACGTGGGCGCTTATGCCACCGGTGTGGGCATTGCCATTCAGTTGTTGATTGGCCCCTGGGTACAAACCAGCGTTTACGACATTCAGACGATTGACTTTCACTTCAAGGCCGTGCTGACCAACACCGCCCCGACCGGTGCGTACCGGGGCGCAGGCCGCCCTGAAGCAATTTACAACATCGAGCGGCTGATGGACGAAGCCTCTCGCCAAATCGGCATAGACCGGGTGGAACTGCGCCGCCGCAACTTCATCAAGCCCAGCCAAATGCCCTACAGCAACCCGATGGGCCAGGTGTACGACACGGGCATGTTTGAGCACGTGATGAACCAAGGCCTGGCACTGGCCGACTGGACCGGTTTTGACGCCCGCGCCGCCGCCTCAAAGGCCCACGGCAAACTGCGCGGCTTGGGACTGGCCACCTTTTTGGAATGGACGGGCGGCAACGCGCTGGAAGAAAGCGTCACCGTGACGGTCAAACCTGAAGGCATCATCGAAGTTTTTTCAGCCGTGCAAGCCATGGGCCAAGGCATTGCCACCAGCTTGACCCAGTTGGTGGTTGACGCGTTTGGCGTACCTGTTGACAAGGTGCGCATCGTCCTGGGCGACACCGACCGGGGCAAAGGTTTTGGCAGCGCAGGGTCGCGCTCAATCTTCACGGGCGGCTCTGCCGTGCTGGTCGGGTCTGAAAAAACCATCGACGCCGCGCGTCTGCTAGCGGCCAAAGAGCTAGAAGTTGCCCCGGACGACATCACCTACAGCAACGCGACGTTCAAGGTGAATGGCACTGACCTGAGTGTGGATCTGTTTGCACTAGCGGCTCGCCAAAGCGATCAACGCATTCATGTGGCGTCCAGCACCACGGCGGCTGGACCGACCTGGCCCAATGGCTGCCATGTGTGCGAGGTCGAAATCGACCCCAGCACCGGACATGTTGAAGTGGTGGCCTATGCGTCAGTCAACGACGTGGGCCGCGTCATCAACCCCATGATTGTGCGCGGCCAGCTGGACGGTGGCGCGGTACAGGGCCTGGGCCAAGCGCTTTGCGAACACCTGATTTACGACCGCGAAACGGGCCAATTGCTCACCGGCAGCCTGATGGATTACTGCGCACCGCACAGCGACATCATTGCGCACTTTAAAAACGAGATGGACCAGTCGATCCCCTGCAAAAACAACGTCCTGGGCGTGAAAGGCGTGGGCGAACTGGGCACCATTGGCGCAACGCCTGCCGTCGTCAACGCGGTGGCCGACGCCCTGGCGCGCAATGGCATGAAGGCCAAAACGACCCGGGTTCAAATGCCCATGACCCCCTCGCGTATTTGGGAACTGCTGCAGGCAGCTTGATTCGTTCGCAGGCAGTTTGCTTGACACATTAAGGTGGCATGAACACGCCGCAGTGCCAGCACTGGTCAAACCCGCCTTCGACCAGCTCACCACACACGCAGTGCCAGCGGTGTTGGGGCACGTGTTGCAAATCGTGCAGCACCACGCGGGCACGGGGTTCTTGCTCGTTGTGGGTGATCCAGACCTCTGGCAAACACTGGTCGGGCGGCAGCTCGCCCATCATGCCGCCCAGGTACTGGCGCTGAACACTGGCGACAATGCCTTCGGTGCCTAGCGCGTCTGCCCACAGCGTGGCAATCGCAAGGTTGGGGGCCTGCGTCAGGCGCAGCATGACGCTTTCAGGGTTCTTAGGCGCAGCATGACGCATCCAGGGTTCTTAGGCAAAGCATGACGCGTCAACAGCTTAAAGACTCAATTCGAGCCCGCGCGCAACACATCCGCGTCCAGGTGAATCAAGCGAAGCGTGGAACCCTGGGTGTAGCCAAGCAAGTAGGGCCTACCGCTCAGGTTAAAACGAAACACCCGAAGGGCTGCCAAATCAACGTTTTGCAGGCCACCGGCCTCAGGGTTTTTAACCACTCGCTGGACCGCCTGGCTGACCTCTGCCGCAGCGTCGGCAGGCAAACTTTTGAACTGCCGCGCAAATCGGCGCGTTTGCACAACGGCGGCGCTCATCCTTGTGCTACCTTGGGGTTGAACGGGGTCGATTGGTTGCGCGGCTCGGCCAAGCCCGCCAGCGAATCAGCGACAAAGCTCACGGGCAGGTCCGGGTTGTCTAGCGCCGCACGGCCAATGCGCGCCCAATATTCAATTTGCCCGGCAATGGTGCGATGGTCGATCACCGCGTCCACCTTGGCTTGCTCATACAGTGCCTGGCTGATGCGAATGGAGGTGCTTGGGTTGGTAGCCATGGGTTTAGTCCTTTGACAGGGTGGGTTGGGTAGATGACAGGCAGGAGTTTGATGAATTTCGAAGAAGCTACGTCAAATTTACCACAATTGTAGCAATTTTTGAAGAAAATGCAGAGTTTTTCAAAAATCCAAGCCAAATCGGCCAATAGCTCCCGAAAAATATCAATAGTTCGCTATTATTTTTGCTTTTTTGGTGTCTGCACATTGCCGGTCTGCAGGCGCTAACATGGCAACTTTCACTCCCCGCCCCTCAGTCCCATGCCGCTTTCCATCGTCCAACACGCTGACGGCCACTCCCGTTGCTCCTGGTGCAACCAAGGTGAAGCCTTTGCCGACTACGTTCACTACCACGACACCGAATGGGGCCAACCCGTCAGCAACGAACAGCGTCTGTTTGAAAAAATCACCCTCGAAGGATTTCAATCTGGCCTGAGCTGGTTGACCGTTTTGCGCAAGCGCCAGCACTTTCGCAAAGCCTTTTCGGGGTTTGATTTTGAAAAAGTCGCCCGCTTCACTGCCGCTGACATTGAGCGCCTGGTGCTGGACGCGGGCATCATCCGCCACCGAGGAAAAATTAACTCGGCCATCAACAACGCGCAGCGCGTTTGCAATTTGATCGACGCCAATGGCCCAGGTGCGCTGGCCAAACTGGTGTGGTCGCACGAGCCTGAGGCAAGCAAGCGCCCGCGCAAGATCACCCCTGAAATCGCTATCACCCTGGCTCAAACGGACGAATCGTTGGCGTTGAGCAAGGCGCTCAAAAAGCTGGGTTTCAGCTTTGTCGGCCCCACCACCATGTACGCCTTCATGCAGTCCATGGGCGTAGTGAACGACCATTTGCACGGCTGCCACGCGCAAGTATCTGTTGACGCAGCGCGAAAGGCGTTTGTGCGGCCTTGACGGGCGAATTGGCGAATTGAGTTAAATCGATGACCCGACCCCCTTTCAACCCACGGCAGGCGGTACCTGTCTGTAAAGTCGGGTCGTTTTTACATAATTTACCACAATTGTAGTAAAAAATCGTGTTTTTGTCTGTTTTGACAAAAATCTTGATTAAATCGGACTCTAGCTCTCGAATAATATACATAGTTTGCTACATAAATTATAGCGATATAGTTTCCAAATTTTTTACTGGATGAACGAATAAACCGGCGTCGTACTGCGCGCAGGAAGGCCGCTGAGCGAATTAAACTCGGCGGCGAAGCCGCGAAAGATTCAATACATACCCAGCATTGCTGCCGGGCGAATCAGCCCTTGCAAGCCCGCCGCCCCATCCTCGCCATCGTTTCAATCCGCGCCCGGCATTGCTGCCGGGCGAATCAGATTGCAAGCCCAGAGGCGCTGCAAAAGTACATGTTTCAATCCGCGCCCGGCATTGCTGCCGGGCGAATCCGCCTTTGATCTTGATGCCTGTGTGCCTGACAGCCTGTTTCAATCCGCGCCCGGCATTGCTGCCGGGCGAATCAACCATGGCCGACCTCTCGATTGCATGATTGCTCGGTTTCAATCCGCGCCCGGCATTGCTGCCGGGCGAATCTTCGGAAAACTTGGGATTGGGTTTTGACTAGCCTGTTTCAATCCGCGCCCGGCATTGCTGCCGGGCGAATCATCACTGACATGGGCGGATGGCCAAAAATGTGTAGTTTCAATCCGCGCCCGGCATTGCTGCCGGGCGAATCAACCGTGTCTGTCATGTTGCGTTTCCTGCGTATTGTTTCAATCCGCGCCCGGCATTGCTGCCGGGCGAATCCCGCCCGCCCGCCCTTTGAGCGAGACCCTGACGGGGTTTCAATCCGCGCCCGGCATTGCTGCCGGGCGAATCCGGAGTCGAGCGGGCGGGTCATACGGTTAGATGGCGTTTCAATCCGCGCCCGGCATTGCTGCCGGGCGAATCATGTCCTACGGGCCGTCTGGCGCTCTGTGACCAAGGTTTCAATCCGCGCCCGGCATTGCTGCCGGGCGAATCACGTCAACGGTTGCGCGGACACCTTGCGCTGGGTGTTTCAATCCGCGCCCGGCATTGCTGCCGGGCGAATCGGAAAGCCAACAAACGTTCCCAACACCCCGGAGTGTTTCAATCCGCGCCCGGCATTGCTGCCGGGCGAATCGCGTTTGCAGCAAACCGATAAGCAGCGGGCATCTGTTTCAATCCGCGCCCGGCATTGCTGCCGGGCGAATCGCCGAGCTGCACGACGACACCTTCGGGTGTGAGGCTGTTTCAATCCGCGCCCGGCATTGCTGCCGGGCGAATCGTAGCGCAACGCCGTCAACAAGGTTGCTACTAATGTTTCAATCCGCGCCCGGCATTGCTGCCGGGCGAATCGTTCGTTTTTGTGTGAGTCGACTCAAACAGAAATGTTTCAATCCGCGCCCGGCATTGCTGCCGGGCGAATCCACCACCTGGTCGGGCTTGTCGGGATTGG
>JANPCR010000185.1:0-4575 GCA_031431035.1 Rhodoferax sp. | reverse complement strand
TTTGTCGATTTTGAGCTGCTCCAGCGGCAAAGTCTTGAGGTAATTCAAGGACGAATACCCCGTTCCAAAATCATCCAGTGCAAAGCCCACGCCCAGGTCTTTGAGCTCTTGCATTTTGGCGACCACGTCAGGTACATCATTCAGCAGCAGGCTTTCGGTCAGCTCCAGTTTTAGCAATCTCGGGTTGGCACCGGTCAGGCGCAGCATGCCAGCGACCAAGGGCACAAAGTCGCGTTCCCGAAACTGACGCGCACTCACGTTCACCGACATCGTCAAGTGCCGGGTGCGCTCGCCCGCCGCCCAACTGGCCAGTTGCTGGCAGGCCAGGCGCAGCACCCATTTGCCCAGCGGCACAATCAGCCCGCAGTCTTCAGCCAGCGAAATAAAGTCGATTGGGCGTACCAAGCCGCGTTCAGGGTGGTTCCAGCGCACCAGGGCCTCAACGCCAATCACGCGGCGCATCGGGTTGACGATGGTTTGGTAGTGCAGGCACATTTCATCGCGCTGCAGGGCCCGTCGCAAGGCGGCCTCCAGTGCGCTGCGGCGCTCAACGGCGGCTTGCATTGCGGGGTCGAAAAAGCGCAATTGGTTGCGGCCATCGGCTTTGGCCTGGTACATGGCCAGATCGGCGCGCTGCAAAGTCTCTTCAATGTTGGCATCCCGGCTGCTGATTATGGTCAGGCCGATGCTGGACGTGCAAAGGTGCTCATAACCAAACAGGTCAAACGGATCGTTCAGGCGCGACAAAATTTTCAGGCCAATTTGCTTGGCCTGCTGGGCAGCCTGGGTTTCAAGATTGGCCAGTGATTTCAAAATCACCACGAACTCATCGCCCCCCAAGCGGGCCACGGTGTCCACCTTGCGCACGCACTCGGTCAGGCGCGCCCCGACCTGTTGCAATAGCAAATCACCCGTTTGGTGGCCTTTGGTGTCGTTCAGCGCCTTGAATCCGTCCATGTCGATGAACAGCAGGGCGGCCCGGTTTTTTTCGCGCTGGCAAACCAGGGTGGTGTCGGCCAGCCGTTCCATGAAAAACTGGCGGTTGGGCAGCTGCGTTAGCGCGTCGTAAAACGCGAGTTGCTGAATTTTGGCTTCGTTTTCCTTTTGTACTGTGATGTCGCGCCCCACCCCTCGATAGCCCAAAAAGCAGCCATCAAGATCAAACTTGGGTAGGCCGCTGATTGAAACCCACAAGGGCAGCCCCGCATTGTCCAGGCGCAACAGCTCCAGGTTTTGAAACGGGCGGTGCGCCAGCAAGTCGGCTCGATGGGCGGCCCAGTCGGACTCAGAGAAGTTTCGGGCCTCTATGTCCCACCGGGTCGTGCCAATTCCGCTGGAGCCGGGGTGCTGGCGTGCCGTGGCATTACCGACAAATTCAGTGAATCTAAACTCGCTGTCTTGCTCCCAATACCAATCCGATGACAACTCGGTCAAGCTGCGAAATCGAATTTCATTTTGTTTCAGTGCTTCATTGGCTCGTTTGAGTTCGTCCTGAACCCGCCTGCGCTCGGTCACATCCTGATGGGTGCCCGCCAGGCGCTCGGGCGCCCCGATGGCGTCCCGGGCAATCACCTTGCCGCGACTTTGAATCCACAGCCAATGGCCAATCCGGTGGCGCATGCGGAATTCAACTTCAAATTGTCCATGGGCAGATTGCGCGGCCTGTGTCGCGGTATCGATATTCACGACATCCAAGTCATCGGGGTGCACCAGGCTGTACCAATTGAAAGCAGACAAGTCCAGCTCGCCCGGCTGGTAGCCAATCATCGTGCTCCAGCGGTCATTGGTGTAGACCATGCCTTCGCCCATGCCCCATTCCCAAACACCCAAGTCCGACGCAGCCAAGGCCATGGCGACGCTTTGGGCGATGGAGGTGGACGGGTCTTGCATGCGAGCGGGATGCGAATGGGCTTGCCGGGCAGGGCAAGTTAGGCGTTGGACGGGTTGAGTGACACCGCCAGTCAGTCGATTTTGATGGCTCGGTCTTTGATCACGCCACCCAGCAGCGAGGTATCGCTTTGGATGCGAATCGCCAGGCCTTCAGCTGACGTGCCCGCCACCTGCCAACCTTGGGCATACAGCTTTTGGCGCATGTCAGGGCTGCGGGCAATGTCGCTGAACAACGCCGAGAGCTTGGCGATCACCGGCTTGGGCAACGTGACCGGGCCAGCGGCCGCCGTCCAGATTTCAAGCTGAAAGGCTTTCACACCCGCCTCAGACAAACTGGGCAGTTCGGGCACCAGCGGGCTGCGCGTGGTGGACGTGACGCCAATCGCCTTGAGTTTGCCCCCCCGCACCTGCGCCATGGCCAAGCCGGGTGGCAGCAGTGACAGGTTGATTTGCCCGCCAATCATGCTGGCAATCACCTGCGGGTTGCCCGCGAACGGCACGTGCACGGGATCAATGCCAGTTTTGGCTTTCAAATATTCCATGCCAATGTGCGCCACCGTGCCGTTACCGGGGGTACCGTAATTCCACTGCGACCCAGCCGTTTTGGCTTGCTTGAAAAAGTCGGCCCCATCGGTGAAAGCGGTCTGGGCAGGGGTTGCCAGCACCAGCGGGGCAGTGCCAATTAGGCTGATAGGGGCCAGGTCGCGGGCGGGGTCAAACGGAGTTTTGGGGTTCAGCAGCTTGGCAATTGTCAAATTGCCGTTGATCATGATGCCCAGCGTGTGGTTGTCGGTCGACTTGGCGACCATGTCAGCGGCAATGTTGCCACCCGCGCCCGGTTTGTTCTCAACAATCACCGGCTGGCCCAGGGCTTTGGACAGTGGCTCGGCCATGGCACGGGCCACCAAATCAGGGGACGACCCACCCGGAAAGCCCACCAGCAACTTGACGGCTTTGGTGGGCCAAGGTGCCTCAGCCACGGCCGTTTTGCGGGCGGTTTGGGCGGTCGCGCTAAGGGCCAAAATACCTGCACCCAGCAAAACCACGGCCTGCGCCAGCCTCGTCAGTGATGCCAATTTGGCCAGCTTTGTCAACTTCATTGAAACCTCGGTGTGAATTAATCTTCGGGGCATTGTCACAGAGCCGCAGGCAAAGAAAAAGCGGCCAAACCCTGCCGGGTTGGCCGCTTCGCTGAATCGGGTTGACTAGGCGTATTCCACCAGCGTCTTCTTCATTTTCTTCATCGCCGCCACTTCAATCTGGCGAATGCGCTCGGCGCTCACTCCGTATTCGGCGGCCAGTTCGTGCAAGGTCATGCCGCCGGTGCTGTCGTCGTTCACCTTCAGCCAGCGCTCTTGAACAATGCGGCGGCTGCGCTCGTCCAGCGCTTCCAGGGCGGTGGCAATGCCGTCACTGGCCAGCAGGTCGCGCTGGTTCGACTCAATCATGGCGGTCGGCTCGTGGATAGTGTCGGCCAGGTAGGCAATGGGGCCAAATGCCTCTTCGCCATCGTCTGACGGGCTAGGGTCCAGCAGCACATCGCCACCCGACAAGCGGGTTTCCATCTCAATCACCTCTTCGCGCTTAACTTTCAGCTCGCGCGCCATGTCGTCAATCTGGCCTTCGCTCAGGCGCTCGCGGTGGGTGCCTAAGTCAGCCGCAGCATCGTTGGCTTGGTAGCGCTGGCGCATGGAGCGCAGGTTGAAAAACAGCTTGCGCTGCGCCTTGGTGGTCGCCACCTTGACCATGCGCCAGTTTTTCAGAATGTACTCGTGAATTTCAGCCTTGATCCAGTGCATGGCGTAGCTCACCAGGCGCACACCTTGCTCCGGGTCGAAACGCTTCACGGCTTTCATCAGGCCCACATTGCCTTCTTGAATCAGGTCGCCGTGCGGCAGGCCGTAGCCCAAGTACTGGCGTGAAATCGACACCACCAAGCGCAAGTGAGAGAGCACTAACTTACCTGCTGCCTCAAGGTCGTTGTCGTTTTTGAGCTTGCGCGCAAATTCTTGCTCTTGCTCGAGCGTGAGCATGGGCAATCGGTTGGCCGCCGAAATGTAAGCGTCCAAATTGCCCAGCGAAGGCACCACAGACCATGGGTTGGCCACCGCCAAAGCGGAACCCGAGACAGTCGATGCGTAGGTCATATTCCAGAACTCCTTGTGTCAATGTTGTCATATTAGCACTCTATTGGTTAGAGTGCTAACAACACGGTCTATAAGGGTTTCTATGGTGACGATAGCGGTTTGACTATGGCGCACCTACCAGGCTATAACGTTCAAAACTGTTGTTGAGATGACTTGGGATTCGCTTCAGCGGTTTGTGGCGCTGCCCTTTGGTTTGGCAGTGTGTCAGGGGTCAATTGAATCCCTTTAAAGCAGGAATTCGAATGGGTGTTTGACATGGCGTACGATATAACGTACTCTTTAGGATTGTTCTTGATATAAAAACCAAAATGCAAACCCTTACTGCCAGCGAAGCCCGCGCCAATCTGTACCGGATCATTGACCAGACCGCTGAGTCGCATGAGCCGATCATCATTTCAGGCAAGCGCGCAAGTGCGGTCTTGCTGTCGGCTGAAGATTGGAGCGCAATTCAAGAGACGCTGTACCTGCTTGCCGTGCCAGGCATGCGCGAATCTATCATGGCGGGCAGGGCGGAACCGCTGGCAAAAAGTGCGAAAGC
>JANPCR010000184.1:0-10182 GCA_031431035.1 Rhodoferax sp. | reverse complement strand
TTAACCGCCCCAGCCGCGACGGCGATTCATCAAATCGCGAATTTGCTGCTGCTGCGCGGGGGTCAGGTTGTCATAAAAGTCCGCTGCTGCGGCAATCACTTCAGGACTTTTGCTGCGCAGCGCGCCGGTTTTTTCTTCGATCAGCGCCTGGGCTTTGGCCTTGTCCAGCGTCGCGCCTGCCACCAGGCTTTGAATCTCAGCCCGCGGGTCGGAGGTTTTGCCCATCAACGCTGTCTTTTGTTCGCGCAGCTTCTCGGCCAGTACGTTCAAGCGCTGTTTTTGCGATTCGTTCAAATCGAGCTTTTTGCCAGCGTAGTCCACCATTTTGATTTGGCGCGCGGCGCTGTCTCCATCGCTCATGTGGCCACGGTGGCCGCCGCCTGCGCAGGCGCTGAGTGTGCCAATGACCAGGGTTGCGCCAAAGACGGTGGCGAGGGTTCGTTTGATCCAGGGTTTCATGATGCGGTCCTTAAAATCAGTCAGTGACGACTGGGTTGATGAAGAGTTGATGTTGCCCGTGCAGACCTGCCAAGTCTTCTCTGGCAGGTGCCGAAATGTTTCGGTTTATGTCAATTTGCGATGGTGTTGCCCAGGGTGAGTTGGTAAAACTATGTAAACCAGCCAACCAAGGGCCAGGGTCGTGCGTTGTCTAGTGAGCGCCCAAGCCCTCTTCAAAGATGTTTAATGCAGCCCGAACTGGAAATCACAATGCCCCAGCCCCTATCCAACGCATCGATCTGTCCTGGCAAGCCTGCTGTTGCGCCCAGACGATTTTTAGGCCGGCTTCGCAAAACAAATTTAACCGCTAGCGCAATCGCAACGGCCTTGCTTGTATTCAGTTCCACGGCATTTGCCCAGCAGGCGGGCGATCTCAAAGCCACTTGGCGGGCCACTTCGCGCCTGGGTTATGGCCCCAGCGCCGACACAGCCCAAGCCGCCTTGGCCGACCCCAAAGCCTGGGCCAAGTCGCAACTTAACCTTGCCTGGGCCGCCAGCCAGCAGGCTGCGGCAATCCCGGCAGACCTGTCGCGGTTCAACCAGCCAGTAAACACCCTCGTGCGCGACTTCCATGCCGAGCGGGAAGCCCGCAAAGTGCTGCGTGTCGATACCACCCCAAACAGCGCCGCCGATCAAACTGGGCCTTTGGGCTTCAGCCGCGAAATGCAACAAACCGCCGTGGCTTGGCGGCTGATGGCCTGCAGTGACCCTGCGCTGGAGAACCCGCTATTGGCCCGCATGACCGAGTTTTGGTTCAACCACTTGAACGTGTTCAGCGGCAAAGCCATTGTGCGGCCCTTCGTGGGGCATTACGTGGTCAACGCCATTCGACCCCACTCACTGGGCAAATTTGAAGACTTGCTGCTGGCCAGCGCGCGCCACCCGGCCATGCTGTTTTATCTGGACCAGGCGCAAAGCAACGTGCGCGGCTTGAATGAAAACTACGCCCGCGAGTTGATGGAGCTGCACACGCTGGGCGTGAATGCGGGGTACAGCCAAAACGACGTGCACGAACTGGCTCGCATTTTGACGGGCTGGACTGTGCCCCTCCAGCAAGGTGAAGGATTTCGGTTTGTCGATCGCCTGCATGACAAAGGCAGCAAAACCCTGCTGGGCCGAACCTTCAGCGCAGCCGGTGAACGCGAGGGCGAAGACGCCCTTCGCATGCTGGCGCGCCACCCAGCCACCGGCCGGCGCATTGCCAAGCGCCTGGCCACGACCTTCGTGTCAGACCAGCCAACCGCTGCACTGGTGGACATGCTAGCAGCCACCTTCAGCCAAACCCAAGGTGACATTCGCGCCTTAATGCAGGCCCTGATCGATTCGCCCGAATTTTGGAAGGAGCAAAACACGCTGTTCAAAACCCCACTGGACTTCGCCTGCTCGGCCCTGGTGGCAGCCGGTGGCGCCAAAGAGCGGCGCGAAATTCAACTCACTCTGGGCTTTTTGACCCAAGCCGGGCAGCCGCTGCATGGTTGGCAAACCCCCGATGGCTACCCCACGGACGAAGCCACCTGGCTGGCCCCTGAAGCATTGACACGCCGGGCAGACTTCGCCTTGGCGCTGGGTGGCCGCATGGCCGACCCGGTGTACCTGAGTCCTTTTTTAAACCCCAGCGCCCGAGCCCGCATTACCGCCGAACCAGCGCCCAGTCGTGCAGGCCTGATGCTGGCTGGCCCGGACTTCATGCGCAAATAGCCCGCTGCACGCAACCCAAAGGCACATCATGCAAATCAGGCAAATCCAGCGATCGCCCGAAATTTCACGCCGCCAATTGCTGCGCTCAGGCACCAGCGTCTTCGCAGGCCTGGCCATGGCTGGTAGCGGTTGGCCCACCACTTGGGCGCAAACGGCACCAGCTGGCAATACGGGCCGCGCAGGCGGCCGCTTAGTGGTGGTCATGCTGCGCGGCGCCTGCGATGGGCTGTCAGCCTGGGTGCCCTATGCCGATGCTGACTACCATCGCAACCGCCCCAACATTGCCATTGCCGCGCCAGACGGCAGCGACCGCACGGCCATCAAGCTTGACGCCACGTTCGCCCTGCATCCCGCGCTGGCACCCTTGTTGCCACTTTGGAAACAAGGGGTTTTAAGCTGCGTCCCCAGCGCTGGGTTGTCCCAGCCAAACCGATCGCACTTTGCAGCCCAATACGAAATGGAGATTGCCCAATCAGGCAAAACCAGCGCCGCCCCCGGTTGGCTGAACAAATTGGCCGCGAACCTGAGCCCTGCGACCGCCAGCAGCCCCAATGCCATTGGCGTGGGCGAAGCCAACCCCGCAATTTTGGCCGGGGACGCCCATGTCAAGCTGATTGCACGCGGCCAGGCGGCTGAGCGCACAGGCGTTTTGGCCAACGACACAACCCGCCAAGCTTTGCTGGACCTCTACTCGGGCTCTGACAAGCTCAGTGAAGCGTTTCGTCAAGGGGCTGGCAGCCGCATGCAAAGTGCGTCGATTCTCACAGCCGAAAAACAAGCGGCTCAATCGGCAGAAAGCCGCCGCGCCGCCGCGTCCCCGATGGACAGCCAGGCCCAACTGGATAAAGATGGCACGCCTGCCACCATGCAAGCTCAAAATGCGCAAATGCTGGCGGCCAGCAACGGCGCTTCAGACCCGATTGGCCTGCAACTTGACGCCCAGCACTTGGGCGTATTGATGCGCAGCGACCGCAATTTGCGCATCGGCTTTTTGTCAGCGGGTGGCTGGGACACACATGCCAACCAAGGCAACGCCACGGGCCAATTGGCCAACAACCTGGGTAACCTGGGGCGGGGCATTTTGCAATTGAGGCAAGATTTTGCAGAGCCTGGCGATACGGTCGTGGTGTTGAGCGAATTTGGCCGAACAGCGCATGAAAACGGCACCCGCGGCACCGACCACGGTTTTGGCAACGCCCTTTGGCTGCTTGGCAATCGGGTCAATGGCGGCCAATGGCACGGTCAATGGACGGGCCTGGCCCGTGGCAACCTGAACGAGTCGCGCGACCTGCCAGCCCACCACGACTACCGCGCCGTGCTGGCCCAAGTGCTGCGCAGTAGCCTTGGGCTTGGCGACTCTGCCCTTCAGACCATGTTGCCCGGCGCCCAGTGGGATTCCCGGCTGGACGGCTTGATGCGCCGGGCCTGATGAACAGCGTTTGACAAAGCGACCGACCAATGCCTTGGGCGTGCTGGTTTACTTTTTAACGCTCATTTCATTGTTGACGCGGGTCACGCCTTCAACAGCCGTGGCCACCACCACCGCCCGGTCAATTTGCTTTTGACTGTCGACAAAGCCGCTCAGTTGCACCTCGCCTTTCAGAGTCACCACCGCGATGTCACGGCTTTTGACTTGATCATCACCCATCAAGGCGGTCTTGACCTTGGTGGTCACCACGCTGTCATCCAGCTTCATGCCAGCGGTGGTGGCCGCGCCCTTCAGACTCATGTTGTTTTGGACGGTTTTGACCCCTGCAATGCCCCGCGTGACCGCAGCCGCACGGTCCAGCTGCGTCGAATTGTCTACATAGCCGCTCAACATCACTTCGCCTTTGCGGGTTTCCACCTTGACCTCAAAACTTTTGACATCCGGGTCTGCCAGCAAAGCGGCCTTCACTTCGGTAGTGATGACCGCATCGTCAATCACCGTGCCCACAGTTGTCGTAGCGGGCGCAGCCACCATCGGATCTTGAGGCTTGCTGCAGCCAACCAGCAGCACAGACAAAGCGCTGGCCAGCAAAGTGGCGCTTAAAAGCATTTGAGACTTGGTTTTCATTGGGAAGACTTTCTGAAAAATAGGTTTTGAACATGGCCACAGCCTGCAGCCTCCAACGACCAGCTTGCGCCCGAAGACTGGCGAATTCTGTGCGTTAGCGCACAGACGCGCGAATGGGAAAGTCCTAGCCTTCAACACGGGGAAAGCGCGGATCGATTCTTCGCTTCTCCGGCGAGATATTCACACTTTTTAAAACAAAGAAAGCGAGACACACTATGAACTCCACAAAACTCATCGCCATCATCCTGATCGTCGCGGGTGGCCTAGGTCTGGTCTATGGCGGCTTCAGCTACACCAAAGAAACCACCGGGGTCAAATTGGGCCCGATCGAACTCAAAGTACAAGAGAAGAAGACGGTCAATATCCCACTGCTGCTGAGCGGTGCTGGCATAGCAATCGGCCTGTTTTTATTGGTGATTAAATCAAAATAGAAAAAAAAGAACCTACAGGTTCTTTTTTTCGGAAAATCCAACAAATTTGCCTAAAACATGATCTTTTAGGCCTCTAGCTCTCGTAGAATATAGACTTATAGCTATATATTTAATAGCATTTATTGGTTACCGAAAAACACCCCAATCGCGTCGCTCCAAAGGCCGTTTTGTTCGGGCCTTTCGCCATACTCTTCATTTTCGAATCGAGCCTTCTGTAGCCGGTGATTTGGCAGCTGGCTTAACCGCCAGTTTTGCCGACGGTTTTGCCGAGGGTTTTGCCGCCGGCACAGGCTTTTTGGCAATTTCAACCAGCTGCGCGCATTGGGTGTCAGCACCCGGCCCCGGGTCGACCAAAGGCAGCAGCGCCAGCACCGGGTTGACCAAACCCAACACCACGGCACCCAGGCCCCGCGCAAGCACTTGCGTGGTGTCGACCGACGCCACAGGTTGGGCAAAGCTGCCCCGAATGAAAATGGGGCTTCGCAAGGCGAGCGGACTGGTTTTTTTGGTTTTTTGATTCAGCACCAAATCGATTCGCTCCTCGCCCAGGTCTATGCTGCCTGTGCCGAAAATTGTGGTCACCTGAGTGTCCAAAACCAAAACACTGGGGCGCATAACGCCTTGCTTGACTTCAAAGTCCGCCAGCGCACAGCGCAGTTCCACAAGCCGATCACCACTCAGGCTGATGGCCAGTATTTCCCAAAGGTGCAAGCCCAGTCGCTCCATCGTCAACTTGCTGATCTTGCCACCCGTTACCACCCAACTGACACGGCCGTTCGATGCCGCCAGCATGCGCCCGACCGAGTTACCCGCGCCGGTCAGCGCAAAAGACCCATTGACCTCGCCAATGCTGCCCTTGTTGCGCTCCACCAGAGGCAACAGTTTGGCAATGTCGAGTTTTTGCAATTTGACATTGGCCGTTGCCTCAATCGGCTGTTTGCGGCCGTCCAGGGTCACCGTGGCATTGATCCGCCCGCCTGAAAACCCCATTTCAAGCGGTGCTAGCGTCAAAACGGAATCACGCAACAGCAAATGCACTTGCAAATTGTCAAGCGGTAGCGCTTTGGCACGAAGAATCGTCACGGCGCGTAACTTCAGGTCAGCATCGAGACTGTCCCAACGATCCGTTTTAAAAGGCAAGTCTGGCAGCACGCGCTGATTTCGAGCCAGCGGGGCAATCGTTGAAATACTTTTGCCTCCCGTTGGCTCGGGCGCCTGCGCCGCGCGGGCCGCAGTCACGCTGCCGGGCCGCGCACCGATGATGGGCCCCAGGTCTTCGATGTCCAGGATCTTGGAGGTCAAATTGGCGGTCAGGAAGGGGCGCGCACCGCTGGTTTCAAGCTGAATACTGCCTGCCAGGTCGCTGTCGCCGAACTTGCCAGTGAATTTTTCGTAGTTCCATTGGCTGCCACTGTGTGTCAAGTGGCCGTCCATTGCATACGCGCGAGTGGCCGGCGCGGCAATGCCAATGATGGGGAAGATGTGGTCCAGGCTGTCACCGCGCAGTTTGAACCGCATGTCCAAACCGGCCAGTTCGAAAAGATGGGTCACGCTGCCTTGGGCGCTGGCCGAGGTGCGCCCAATCTGGCCTTCCAGCTTCAAGGGGTAAGGCCTGCGCTCTTCACGCACCGACAAGATGGGGCCACCCGTGCCCTTTGCCTTAAGGCTCTGGCCCTTGAACTGCCCGTCCGCCGTGAAATTCAGACCACTGGCCACAGCAGGGTCAGCCACAGCGCTGTCAGTCACCAGCAAAGCCTTCACCAGCGTTTTTTCGGCAACGTCGCCGTAAACCACTTGGGCTTGGTCCAGGGAGATCTGGCCAACCTCTACTTGAGCACTTTCGTCGCGTTGATCCAGGTCCAGCAGCCAGCTTCGTCTGCCACTTGGGCTTTGCTCCAGATTCAAGCTGGCCTGGTGCAAGTGCACCCTTGGCAACACCAATTGACGATTGAACAGCTTCAGCAGATCCAGCGTGACTTCAACCGACTCAGCGGTCAACATTTGCGGCTCTTTGGCCCAGGCTGGATTGGCAAACGTGACCTGGCGTGCCAACAGGCGCGGCTCCAAACCATTGAACTTGAGGTTCAGGTCGCCCTGAATAATCAGCTCACGCCCCGTTTTTTCCAGCGCAAAGCGCTCCATCGGCGCGCGCAGCCAGTTCCAGTGGCCCAACAGAAACATCAGGCTCACCAAGGCGACCAATGCAAAAAGGATCCAACTGCCCCAGGTCAAGACCCGGCGCAGTTGAACCCCCCAGCGCGAACTCATGAGCCGATTGAATTGCACCCAATCAGATCTCTGGTTAGCCAATTACTTTTTCTTGGTGACCTCATTGCCGATGACGCCCCCCACCGCAGCGCCGACACCCGTGCAAGCCAACCCGCCGCAAAGCACGTTGCCGGCCACGCCGCCAATCACTGCACCGGTGGCAATGCCTTTTTCTTGCGCAGACATGCCAGCGCAGCCAGTCAACACAGTGAGTGTGACCGCCGCCATGGCGCCGAATGAGTATTTGAGAATTGTGTTCATGGTGTTACCTCTTTGTAAAAAATGAAAATGATGAAAACTAACGACTACCTAACCAAAGTCTCTCTCCTAACTTACCCGCTCCCCGCGCGCCCTTACCTTCAAGCGCGCGGCTCTCCGTTACGGTTGACCGTGATCGTGCTGCCCGGCGGCGTGGTCATTTGCAGCCGATGCTCCTGCCCGCGAAACACATAGCTCACATCCCAAAGCTCAGGCTTGTTTTGAGAAGGCACGCTGGTGCAACGCTGCACGTTTTGCGTGACAGGCGGCTGATCGTTACGCCCAACCTGTGCGCCAATCGCGCCACCCGCCACTGCGCCGCCAACCGTTGCCAGGTCTTTGCCACGTCCACCGCCCACTTGGTGACCCAAAATGCCACCAATCAGGGCGCCGACGATGGCACCCGGAACGTTCGACGAACGCTGCTCCTGGCTGACTTGTTCGGGTTCAACCCAGCAGCGTTGTTCCGGAGTGCCCACAACGGCACGCACCGAGGTCACATCCGCCTGATAAAGCCGTTCTTTATTGCGCCTGCGATTGTCGTAAACCGGGGTAGGCATGGGTGCGTAACGTTGATCGTCGACCCGGGCATTCAAGTCAATCGAACGCACCGAGGAAACTCGGTCATTCAGACCCATGGCTGACAGAGACGGGTAGCGACCTGGTCGCAAAACCACGCAACGACCTTCGAACTGGGTGTCTTCACAAACCTCCCAACGGTCACGTAAAACGACGGCTGACGACGCCAAATCGTTGAATCCAAATCGGCTGAAGTTGGCAATGCGTTTTCCTGTGTTGAAGGATTGCCCCTGGTAATTGTCATGCTCATAAAAAGTCACCTGCGCAGAAGCCGTATTGGCCGCTGTCAAGGCTGCCAGCGCCAGTAGGCCGACTGCCAAATTCATTTTGGGCTTTGTTGTCAAACTCTTTGTCGTTGTCATTCAGTGCTCCTGGTCATTCATCAACTCCAATGCGGGGTTGATCGGCGGTTTTGAACCGATAGGGAGATTGTGCGAATGAGCGACCGATCCGAACAGCGGACTGCACCGCCTTTGCACGTAGTAGTTGTCCTACTTCTATCGAGACTTGAGCTTCAGCGCCCAATCCAATGCGGCTGCACGCCCAAAGAGGAACCGTAGGATTCTTCCCACAGAAAGCTGCGCTGAAGGGCGATGGCGCGACCGTGGCAATCAATGCATACTTACACAAAATTAACAATTCAAGCCGTCACTATTCCCCATGCATTTGCTCCAGACCTACCTCGTCGAAGACAGCGCTGTGATCCGCCACAGCCTGGTCGCCACGCTTGAAGAGCTGGCTCCAGTGGAGGTTGTAGGGACAGCTGAAGACGAAGAATCAGCGGTGAATTGGCTGACAGACGCCGACCACCACCCGGAACTGGTGATCATCGACATATTTTTGAAGAATGGCTCGGGGTTGGGTGTGCTACGCCGAATCCAGACGCTGCGAAAAAACACCAAACTGGTCGTGCTGACCAACTATGCGACCCGCGAAATGCGCGACAAATGCCTGGCCTTGGGAGCCGACCGGGTGTTTGACAAATCCAATGAAATAGATGCCTTGGTTGCGTTTTGTGGGCAGGCAACAGGCAGCGAACCCGCAACCTACTGAATCAAGCCGTTCTTCAAGGCGTAGTAAGTCAAGTCGCTGTTGGACTCCAGCTTCATCTTCTCCATCACCCGGGTTCGGTAGGTGCTGACGGTCTTGACACTGAGCGACATACTTACCGCCATGTGCCCGATAGTTTCACCTCGGGCCAAACGCAAAAAGACCTGCAGTTCACGCTCTGACAACTGCTCGTGCAGGGCTTTGTCTGAAGCACCCCCGCTCAAACCTTCAGCCAATTGCTCGGCCACGCCGGCGGTGATGTACTTTCGTCCGCGGTGCACCGTGCGAATCGCTTTGATGATTTCCTCAGGGTCGCAGTCTTTGTTCAAGTAGCCACTTGCGCCCTGGCGCAGCAGCGTGGTTGCGTAGTGCGCCTCAGGAAAACCACTGAGAATCAAAACCGGAAGGTCAGGCGCTCTGGCTTTGATAGAAGCCAAGGCGTCCACGCCACTTTGATCGGGCATGGAGATGTCCATGATGATCACGTCCACCTCGCCCTTGCGAACAATGTCCACTGCCATGCGGCCAGTGGCGGCTTCTGCGACGATTTGAAAATCAACCTGGTCGGCAAAAAACTGCCGCAAGCCAGCCCGAACCATGGAGTGATCGTCAACAATTGCAATTCGGATCATGGCACATGCGTGTAGTTCATGCGGCATGATCCCACACTTCCGAGTCGCGCTGTGAATGAATTTGGACGCAGGTCAGGACGACTTCCGCAATCAAGACCGTAAAAACTGCACCTGCCCGGGCCGCCTTCAGAGGCAAACTCCAGAGGCTGTAAGACTTTCCCTACATTGGTCCGCCGCGTTGCCCCACATGCACAAGGCTAGCCTGCCTATGGGTGTGGCCAGCACCAGCGCAGACACTTCAGTGGCGGCAAAAAGCGCACCTATTCTGTTTGCTGATTGCCCAATTTGTTCTTCGTTTTTGCTCTTCACTCACCCCAAAGGAATCACCATGACTGACCTCAAACTCACCCCTTCCCACAATGGCCTGCTTGACCAAGTCGCCCAGTCAGCCGACAACGCCATCAAGGCCACACAGCACGGTGCCAATGACGCTGTGAATAGCTTGACCAATGGCATTCTGGAAATTCGCAAACAGGCCGAGCCCATGATCAACCGCGCGTCTGGCCAAGCCAGCGCCTTGATGCAAAACGGGCTGGACAGTGTGCGCCACACTTCGCAGCAGCTCACGGACTCTGCACGTCGCGCCCGCGATGGCACGGTCGACTATGTCAAAGAGGAGCCCGTCAAGGCCATGCTGATCGCTGCCGCCACGGGTGCCGCCTTGATGGCTTTGGCCGGCATGCTCAGTCGCTCGCACCGCAACCACTAAGCC
>JANPCR010000183.1:0-4728 GCA_031431035.1 Rhodoferax sp. | reverse complement strand
TGGCGACCACCGATGCGATTGGCTTCCAGAATCAAATCGACCGCGTTGGCAAACGTTTTGCCGTTCAGCGCAACCGGCTGGCCTTCTTCAAAACGCACCGACACTTGCTCGGCCTTCACCGCAACGTCGTCTTTCCAGAATGCCACGCCCATGATGGGGTTGACGATTTTGATGCCGCTGTTCAGGTGCTCCAAATCTTTGGCTTCGTGGGTAGCGCCCAGCATGTTGCTGTCGGTTGAATAGGCTTTTTCAGCCGACATTTTGTAGCCAAAGCCTGCCTGCGTCATGAACGCCGACATTTCGGATCGACCGCCCAGCTCGTCAATGAAAAGCTGGTCCAACCAGGGTTTGTAAATCTTCAAATCGGGGTTGGTCAGCAAGCCGTAGCGGTAAAAGCGCTCAATGTCATTGCCTTTGAAGGTGCTGCCGTCGCCCCAGATGTTGACGTCGTCTTCCTTCATGGCCGCCACCAGCATGGTGCCAGTGACCGCACGGCCGAGCGGCGTGGTGTTGAAGTAAGTCACGCCAGCGGTCGAGATATGGAACGCTCCCGCTTGCAGTGCGGCAATGCCTTCAGTGGCAAGCTGGCTGCGGCAGTCAATCAAGCGCGCTTTTTCTGCGCCATATTCCATCGCTTTGCGCGGAATTTCGTCGTAATCGGCTTCGTCGGGCTGGCCCAGGTTGGCGGTGTAAGCGTAAGGAATCGCGCCTTTGAGCTTCATCCAGTGCAGGGCCGCGCTGGTGTCTAACCCGCCCGAGAACGCGATGCCGACTTTTTGATGGATAGGGAGGTTTTGGAGGATGGTGGCCATGGTAATTTTGAGTGAATGCACAGCGAGAAACCGTCAGGCTAGGCGCGGGTGCCCAACGAAAACCGGAGCGCACTTCAGGTGCGTGAGGATTGTCTTTGGGCTGCAACGACGCATTGAGGATTCGCAGTAGCTTTTTAGCCGAAATGGCAGATGTAGTGGTAGGGCTCGGTGACTCTGATATCGAACTTCGAGTTGCCCAGAATACTGAATTTTTCGCCCGGCGATGACTTGACCCAAGCCTCGCTGCCCGCCAGCTTGTACTCGCACGCGCCGCCAGTGCATTCCATGATTTCGGGCGCGCCGGTGTTGAAAGTCAGGGTAGACGGCAAAATCACGCCGACTGATTTTTTGGTGCCATCCGCCAATGTCACGCCGTGGCTGATGCATTTGCCATCGAAATAGACGCTGGCTTGGGTGGTGACTGTGACGTTGGGAATAGTTTGAGTGGTCATGGGTTGCAGAAAAAAGCGAAGGACTGAGGGCTGTGGGCTGTGGGCTGAGGGGTGTGATGCGGCCTGTGCTGAGCACGCAGCCCATCATTTTAAAGGAGGTACAGGTCGCGCCAAAACCCATTCGTCGAAGAAGTCACCAAGTTGCAAGCCGCTGGCTTGCTCCATGGCGTCGGAGAAGTCGGCAGTGGTGACGGCTTTGCCCCAGTTTTGGCGGGTGTAGCGCTGAATGCCCAGCCAAAAGGCCTTGTCTCCTAGCTTTTGCCTGAGCAGGTGAAGCAGGTAGGCCCCTTTGTCGTACACCAGCGACCGATCCTCACGACTGGGGCGATCCCAATCGGCAAAGACCAGTGACTTGTCTTTGCCCGCCGCTCGAATCGCCTCGTACTTGGCCTTGGCGCCGTTGATGTGGCTTAAGTACGCCTCGGCTCCATCTTGGTGCTCAAAGTAAGCGGCATTCATGAAGGTGGCGATGCCCTCATTCAACCAAAATTCCGTCCAGGCGTGGTTGGTGACGCGATTGCCCCACCATTGGTGGGACAACTCATGCGCTCCTAGCCAGATGGCCTTGGGGTCTTGCAACACTCGCTTGCCGTAGTTTTGGCCCATGACGGCAAACCCACTCATTTCTTGGGCGGCCCCGCCGCTGACAAGGACCTGCGTATACACGGTGTCTGGGTATTTCACGCCAGCTTTGTCTTCATAAAAGGCAATCATTGCGCGGGTTTGGCTGAAGATTGTTTGCGTCTCTTCTGCTGTAAAGCTTGGCGGCACCAAAAATCTCAAAATGGGTGTTGCACTTCCGTCTTGCACTTCCAAAAAATCGCCTGTTGCAAAACCAAAGGTGTAGCAAGGCGTTGCTGTGTTTTGCAGCCACTCAGAGGCGATTTTGCCGCTGGGAAGTAGGCGCTGGGCGACCAAATTGCCATTGGCAACGGTTTTAAACCCTTTGGGCACCACCACGGTCAATGCAAGCGTCGCGCGGGCAGCGGGTGAATCGTGGCAGGGTAACCAATGGCTGGTTGAAAACGCAGTGAAAATTTGTTGGGCATCTGTCAGAAATGTCAAACCTTGTTTGGGCGCGCCGCGGTAGCGCAAAGTCACCACGCGGGGCTGATCCCGCGGGCTGGCGATTGATATTGCGGGTTCAGCCAGGGTGATGGTGAGCAGTTGTCCCAGTTTTTCAAAGGCGAGTTGGGTTTGGCCTTCTATTGCAGATTCAATCGTCAAGTCGCCCACGTTCAGTCGCAAATGCGCGGTCGCGTTGACCGGCAGTTTGAAGTGAATCAGCACCACGCCAGTCAGCGTTTGCGTGGCCAAGTCAGGTTCTACCCGGGCTTGGTAATGAAAAATGTGTGCGGACGGCGGCTGACCCAGTACCTCGCCGGGAGCAGCCGCCAATGCGTCAATGGACACGATGCTTAACGCCAGACCTAAGCAAAGTGCCAGCCGATCCATCAGGACCTTCAAATCCTCTGCTCCCAGGTGCCGAGGTCAAAGCCCACGGTGATGCCACCTGTCGGCCACGACACCACGGGTCGTTTGACAATACTGGAGTTCAACAAAATGATGCGTTTGGCACTGGCCACATCGACCACGCTGGCCTGTGCAGCAGCATCCAAACCGCGCCAGGCAGTTCCTTTGCGGTTAACGAGCTCTTCCCAGCCAACCCGTTGCAGCCACAAGTCCAGCTGCGGCTCAGGCACACCCTGCTTTTTGAAGTCATGGAATTGGTAGTTGACGCCTTTTGCAGTGAGCCAGGCGCGCGCCTTTTTGACTGTGTCGCAATTGGGAATGCCATAAACAATCGGCACATGGGGCAAATTGGTCAAAATTGAAGTCATAACCTCAATCATGCCGCAGCGCTGGGCGACAATTGACCCGTCATGAATACCGCTGCGCCCAAAACCCTCCAAACGCTGGCCGATTGGCTTGCCTATTGCGAACAATTGCACCCCAAAGTGATCGACATGGGCTTGGTGCGTGTCGGCCTGGTCGCCAAACGGATGGATCTGGCGTTCAAATGCCCGGTCATCACGGTGGCTGGCACCAATGGCAAGGGCTCCACTTGCGCCATGCTGGAGTCGATCTTGCGCCAGGCGGGTTACAAAACCGGGGTTTTCACATCGCCGCATCTGGTGCGGTTTGAAGAACGGCTGCGCTTGCAGGGTGAAACGGTGGACGCGCAAGCGCTGGTTCAGGCGTTTGAGCGGGTGCAAATTGCCAGGGCTGCTGCGCCTGACCGCGATGAAATTTCACTCACTTATTACGAGTTTTCGACTCTGGCAATTTTGGACGTGATGGTTCAGGCCGATCTGGAAGTCGCTATTCTTGAAGTTGGCTTGGGTGGCCGGCTCGATGCCGTCAATTTGATTGACGCGGATTGCGCCGTCATCACCAGCATTGACCTGGATCACATGGAATTGCTGGGCGACACCCGCGAAAAAATAGGTTTCGAAAAAGCCGGCATCATGCGCGCGGGCAAGGTTGTGGTGGTCAGTGACCCCATGCCACCCCAAAGTGTGCTGAACCATGCCAAGGCACTTGGCGCAGACCTGTGGTGTTTTGGCCAAGACTTCAATGTGAGCGGCGACAAGCAGCAGTGGGGCTGGTCAGCGGCAGCGGCCAAAGGTGGCAGGCGTTACAGCGGCCTGGCTTACCCGGCCCTTCGCGGGGCCAACCAACTGATCAACGCAGGGGGCGTGCTGGCAGCGTTGACAGCGCTGCGCGATCGCTTGCCCGTCACAGCGCAAGCCGTGCGAAATGGTTTTGCGTTTGTTGAGCTGCCGGGGCGCTTTCAAGTGATTGCAGGCCAGCCTCAGCTGGTGCTGGACGTCGCCCACAACCCGCATTCGGTCGCCGCATTGGCTGCCAACCTAGACGCGATGGGGTTTTTTCCGGTCACCCATGGCGTTTTTGGAGCCATGGCTGACAAAGACCTCGATTTGATGTTGGCCAAAATCAACCCGCTCATTGACCAATGGTATTTTTGTGATCTGCCCACACCGCGTGCGGACACGGCCGCCCATTTGATGGCCAAATGGCAAAATCAAAACAAGCGAAAAGATGCTGCGGCGGAAACCTTTGGCGACCCCATGTTGGCCCTTCAGGCCGCGATCAAAGCCGCCACCCCCGCTGATAGAATCGTGGTCTTCGGATCGTTTTTCACGGTCGGCGGCGTTTTACAACAGGGCGTACCTCGCCTTTTGGCCAAACATCTGGACAACTGAACGCTTAATTTCATGGCTTTATTCAAATTTCGTCGCGGTGCCGACGAGCCCGCCCAGCCGCCTCCGGCCGAAAGCATTGAAGCCGTGCGCAGGCGCGCCATGCACCGCTTGATCGGGTCGGCGGCCTTGGTTTTGGCTGCGGTGATTGGGTTTCCTCTGTTGTTTGACAACCAGCCCAGACCCATTGCGGTGGACATTCCGATAGAAATTCCAGACAAAAACAAAGGCCGCGTGACC
>JANPCR010000182.1:0-74051 GCA_031431035.1 Rhodoferax sp. | reverse complement strand
TTGGCGTGATGACCGACGCCAAGCTTTGCCCCAACCCCCAAGCCATCATTGACGAATTCGAGCCTGAATTTTTGAAACTGGCGATGGTGACCTTGATGCTGCCATGGGGAGATTGACAAACTCGAGATTTCGGCCAAATTTACCACATTTGTGGTAAATTTGACTAAATTCACCTGTTTTCTCGAAAATGTGAACAAAAAAGGGCTCTAGCTCTCTAATATACTTAATAGTTTGCTATATAAATAATAGCAAATACAGCAATTGTGGCAATTGCCTGCATGCTGATTCAGCCGTTGAATCCGCGGGTGGCCCTTCAATCCGCCAATTCAGCCTTCGCCAGCGCCACATCCAGGCTCTCAGTGGCATCCATGGGTTTGCTTTGGGCGGCCTGCTCGTACAGCCGAGTGGCCTCACCTAACTTGGTGTCACCTTCCAGCATGACCAGAGCATTGGCGTACTCGATCATGGCAATGGCCGAGCCAGGGTTGAGCTTCAGGCCATCCTGAAACAGCTTCAACCCCGTGTCTTTGCGAGCGCCATAGGTCATGCCACCAATCAGTGCGCCCACTTTGTCAATCACTTCTGCATGAAACGCCCCCAACGCTACATGCGCGTCGGCGTGTTTGGGTTGCAGTTTGATGGTGGATTCAAGCGACGACTTGATTTTTCCGCCCAGCCCTTGGGCCAAGGCTTTGGCCACGCTGATACCTTGGCTGTAACGCCCTAGCGCGTAGGCCAGGTAGTAGTGGGCGGGCACGCAATCGGGGTCTTGCGCCAACTGGGCTTCAGCGCGTTGGACGACTTGCAGGAACAGGTCGAGGCGGGTTTTTTCTTTGCGTTCCAAATAATTGGCATAAATGCAGGTTGCTCGATTGGCCACAGAGATGCCAGCCCCGCCGGTTTTTAGTCCCGCCTCGGCTGCCTGGTGAAACTGGCCTGAGTGAAACAAAGCCCAGGCACGCAAAACCTCATCGCTTTTGGGCAGCGGTTCAGCGTCGCATTGGTGCAGGCGGCTCCAGTTTTTGGCCAAGCGCGCGCTGTCAAACTCAAAGTCGTGGGTGTGCTGGAAGGCAGTCCATCTCGCCATAGTGGTCTCCTTTGCGGTCATTGCGGCTTGCCCGGGTTGCTGTAAGAGCTGATCAGCGTCAGCAAATGCGCCCGTTGGCGCGGCTCCAGGTAAGGCGCCAACAGGTTGAGCACATGGTGCGCACCCCGCATCAGCGCGGCTTGCGCACGCTCAGGCTCCAGCGCGTGGCGTGGGTCACGCACGTACTCAAAACTGAACCAATAGGTCAACACCACCACCATGCTGGTGGCTGTAGGTTCGATCTCGACCGAGTTGATTTGGAGGGCACCTGACCGGTGCATGCCGTCCAACAAGGTTTTGAAGGCGCGGGTTTTGTTGGCCAAAATCGCCTGAAAGTGGATTTCAAGGCGTCGGTTTTTGCTAAGTAAATCGTTCAGGTCGCGGTACAAAAAGCGGTATTGCCAGATCAGCTCGAACAGCGTGTGCAAGAAAAACCAGGCGTCTTCGACATCGCGCACACCGTCGCTGGCGTTCAACAGCTCGTTCAAGGCGCGTTCGTAGCGGTCAAACAGGGTGTTGATCAGCTCTTCTTTGGCCGGGTAGTGGTAGTACAGGTTGCCTGGGCTGATGCTCAGTTCGGCCGAGATGACCGTGGTCGACACATTGGGCTCGCCAAAGCGGTTAAACAGCTCCAGCGTTGTCTCCAGAATGCGGGCTGCGGTGCGGCGGGGCGCTTTTTTGGCCATGGTGTGAAGCTTTAGGTCAATTTCGCAGCGAATTGGCGGGCTTCAAGCCAGCGCAGGGACGGGCCGGTTTTGCCGCATCACGATGTCGCCCAAGTCGTCCATGACTTCCTGCAAATCGGCAATCGCCTGGCCCACGCGGGTCGCTGCGGGCAAGGGCTGCGTCAGGTTGCGGCGGGTGTCGTTCAGCGCGTCAAAGTCGAGCCGTATGCCGTGACGTGCCAACTTGGCGGACATGCCCGTTTTGTGCGAGCGCAAGATGTGGCGGGTTTGCTGGTAGGCGTGCTCGGCCAGTTGATGGCGCTGGGCGTAACTGAAGGTGTTGGCTAAATACAGTTCCGGATCGCGATGGTCGGGCTCAAACAGAATGATGTCGGTGTTGGGGTAGGCATGGCGGTAATGCTTCATGCCTAATTCGAGGCGCGAATGAATCATGCAGCGAAATGTCTGGCTGAGCACGGCTGGCAGGCCGCCATCGACAATCTTCGGAATGCGCCGACGTTCTGCGGGTAGGCCCTTTTGCATGAGCTTGGCGTTTTGCGGAGCCGTCGCGTCAAATGGCACGAGCGGGTTCAGGCACAGCATCAAGTCCACGCCCTCGTCCAGCGCGACAGAGGCATGCATGGTTTTTTTCAGCGCACCATCTACAAAATACTGGTCGTCAATTTCAACTGGCGGGTACAGGCCAGGCAGGGCGGCGCTGGCCTGAACGGCTTGAGATATTGGCACATGGTCCCAGCCAGGCCGGCCAAACAAGGCCGATTCTGTGCTGTCTAGGTTGGTGGCCACCAAGGTTAGCTTGGTCTTCAGTTCGCGAAAATCATTGGTGCGCCCGGGGGCAGAAAACATTCGCGTCAATTGCACATCAATTGGGTCGCTGGAAAACACGCCAGTGGGCAAACCAGAACCCAAGCGCTCAAGAACATGGGTGATTGACTTGCCACCCAAGGTCAATCGCCAAAGCGCAGACAGCAACAGCCCTGGCAGCATGATGGAGCGCCGCGCAAATTCGTTGTAAGCGGGGGCCATCAGCCAGGAGGGGTCAAAGTGGTCGGCTGACAATTCCTCGCCTGAACGCAACGTTGTCGCACTGTTTCGAATGAACGATGCACACAGCTCGCGCGGCTTGATGCCGTTGGCCAAGCCAGCGGCAATAAAGCCCCCGGCGGACACACCAATGTAGTGGTCTAGCTCGGTCAGGTTCAAGCCGATCAAGGACTCCTCGAGCGCACACAAGGCACCTATTTCGTAAATTGCGCCCAATGGGCCGCCACCGGCCAAGGCGAGGGCGATTTTGGGAGAGCCTTCTGATTTTCTCGTCATGGGTCAAAGTGTAGAGGGGACAGGGTTAAATAAATGCTGCGACGCAGCATAGAAGCAGAGGCGAAATGGCGTGAGAATACGTCGCAGGCTCAATCTTTCGAACTCGCAAAAAGCAAGGGTGAGAAAGAAGAAGGGCGCTGCGGCGCACTGGTTGGGCTCGGGTTCCACCCCTGAGCCTCAATCGACCCAACCTAAATCGGTCGACCTGAATCGCCTGGTCTTGAGTCAACGCAAGCGCGTTGGTTGCAAGCCGGGGGTCAATCAGCTGCTTTTGCGCGCTGTGGCACGTTTGGCGGGCACCTTGGCAGCCACGGTTTTGGCAGCCGCCGATTTCGCCGGAGCCGCTTTGGTTTTGGCGGCCACCGGGGCCTTGTTGGCTTTGGCGCTCAATGCTTGCACGTTGCGATTGAGTTCATCGATTCGCGCGATCAAGGCGTTGACATCTTTGGCAGACGGAACGCCAAGCTTGTTGAGCGCCTTGGCAACCCTCTCTTCAAAGATGTTCTCCAGTTTGTCCCATTGGCCTGACGCCTTGTTGGTGATGTCACCTGCCATGGCCGTCATGCGGCTGGTGGCTTCGGTGATTTTTTCTTCAGCGGCCGCCTGCGTTTTGCGCTGCATGCTGGTGCCTTCTTTGACCAGTGATTCCAACGCCTTGGAGCCTTCAGCCTGCGCCTTGGCAAACGCACCGAGGCCAGCTTGCCAAATCTGCTGGGCAGAGTCTTTGACAGAGCCTGGCAAATGCAGACCCGATTTGCTGGTGGTTCCCGTGGTTTGCTCGGTGCTAGGCTTTTGCATTTTTTTGACCATGGTTGTCTCCAGAATAGTGATCGATAGTGGGTTTGGGTGACCGCTTCGTGCCAAAAGCGACCTGCTAAACACTTTACGCTGGGCCAGCCTTCGTGTGTAGGCAGAGGATTCTAATTTGCACAAAATTGAAAAAATTCAAGCAGATTCGATTTGGGCACGGGTTTCTTCTCTATCGGGGCCGCGAGTTGTGTTGGCAGAATTGTCTTTTTTACCGTTCAAATTGGGAGTTTTTGATGCAATATTTCGTTACCGGGGCAACTGGTTTCATTGGCAAACGCCTCGTCAAGAAGTTGCTGGAGCGCAAGGGCTCGGTCGTGCATTTCCTGATTCGGCAGGAAAGTGAAGGCAAAGTTGCCGCATTGCGCGAATACTGGGGCGTGACTGCCGCGCGCGCTGTGCCGGTTTTTGGCGACCTGACCAGCAAAAAGCTGGGTGTGTCGGCAGACAACATCAAAACGCTGAAAAGCAAAATCGATCATTTTTACCATTTGGCTGCGGTCTATGACCTGAGCGCCGACGAAGCCAGCCAAATGGCCGTCAACGTGGATGGCACTCGCAACACAGTCGAATTTGCCAAGGCCATTGATACAGGGCACTTTCACCATGTGTCGTCCATAGCAGCTGCTGGTCTGTACGAAGGCGTGTTTCGCGAGGACATGTTTGACGAGGCCGAAAACTACGACCACCCATACTTCATGACCAAGCACGAGAGCGAAAAAATCGTGCGCAAGGAGTACAAAGGCGCTTGGACGGTCTATCGCCCGGCGTTTGTGGTCGGCGACAGCGCCACGGGCGAGATGGACAAGGTCGATGGCCCGTATTACTTCTTCAAGCTCATCCAGCGTATGCGCCAAATTTTGCCGCCGTGGATGCCGAGCATTGGCATTGAAGGCGGTCGCATCAACATTGTGCCGGTTGACTTTGTTGTCAATTGCATCGACCACGTGAGCCACGGCAAAGACATCAAAGGCAAGGCATTCCACCTGGTCGACCCGGTGGGTTACAGGGTCGGCGACGTGCTTGATATTTTCAGCAAGGCGGCGCATGCGCCCAAGATGAACCTGTTCATCAACGCGGCGCTGCTGGGCTTTGTTCCTAAAAGCGTGAAAAAAGGCATGATGGCGCTGGCACCCGTTCGCCGTGTGCGCAATGCCGTCATGAAAGACCTGGGCTTGCCCGAGGACATTTTTGAGTTCGTCAACTGGCCCACCCGCTACGACCGGCGCGACCTGGACGCAGCCTTGAAGGGCAGCGGCATCGAGTGCCCGAACCTCAAAGACTACGCCTGGCTGTTGTGGGACTACTGGGAGCGCCACCTTGACCCAGCGCTTTTTATCGACCGCAGCCTGAAGGGCACCGTGGGCGGTAAAGTGGTTTTGATCACAGGCGGCTCATCTGGCATCGGTTTGTCGGCCGCTTGCCGGTTTGCTGAAGCCGGTGCCACGGTGGTGATCTGCGCGCGGGGCGAAGACCAGTTGGCTGAAGCCAAAAAGACCATTGAGGAAGCGGGCGGCAAGGGCGCCAAAGTCTTCACCTACCCGGTGGACATTGTGGACGAAGCCCAGTGTTCAGAATTCGTCAAAACCATGGAAAAAAATCACGGCGGCGTGGACTTCCTGATCAACAATGCGGGTCGCTCCATTCGCCGCGCTATCGAAGCCAGCTACGACCGTTTTCATGATTTTGAGCGCACCATGGCACTCAATTATTTCGGCGCGCTGCGAGTCACCATGGGCTTGCTGCCCGGCATGGTGGCCAAACGCAAGGGTCACATTGTCAACATCAGCTCGATCAGTGTGTTAGTGAATGCCCCCCGATTTAGCGCTTACGTCGCCAGCAAAGCGGCGCTGGACGCCTGGACCAGTTGCGCTGCTTGCGAATACGCTGACCAAGGCGTGACCTTCACCACCATCAAGATGCCGTTAGTGCGCACGCCCATGACGGCTCCGACCAAAATTTACGACAGCATGCCGTTGTTGATGCCCGAAGAGGCGGCCGACATGATCATCCGCGCCTGCGTGGACAAGCCGGTTGAGATTGCCACCCGCCTGGGCACCTCGGTCGGCCTGTTGCACGTGGCAGCTCCACGTGTCGCGCAAATCATGATGAACACCACCTTTCGCATGTTCCCGGACAGTGCAGCGGCCAAAGGCGACAAGGGCGACAAAAAACCAGCACTGTCGCCCGAGGCGATTGCAATGGCTTCAATGATGCAAGGAATTCATTTCTGATCTTGAAAAACGGGTTCGTTGCCAGCCTTGCCATCGCCATGGTTGCCACGAGCGTGGCAAGCTGGGCCCAAACGACAGCGCCTGACACGTCGGTCACGAAACTGACAACTGGCTTCGGTGAATTGAAGAGTTTGGCTGACGCCAGATTCTTTCAATTCACCGCAGTCGTGACGGACTGTCCTGTCCCTGCCGGGCCATTTTTGCAGCATGCGCAACGCAGTACCTCAGCGCTTGTTCCGGCAGATCCGGGCGATCAAGCCCGCGTTGTGGCCGCCGATCTGAAAATTGCGAATCAACTTAAAGCCGCACTTGGCAACGCGCAGCTTTACACCCATTCGCCGTTGGTCAATTCGTCTCTTTGGGCCACGGTGCAGCGACGTAGCGTGACGATTGAGGGCTGCATTGCGGGTGATATTCCGACCGGTTTCGATCACACATTCATTCGCAATCAGCTGCAAACGCTGGTTTTAGCGGTGCCGGGCGTCTTGCAAGCAGTGGTTTTGATTCGAACTAGCGCCCAATTGCGTGCCAATGAGAAGGTGCCTTACCCGGTGCGCCCGTAATCTGGTGGTGAGGTGTTTGGGCTATGATGATCGTTGCCATTGACGTTTACGTAAACGTCAACCAGAATAGTTGTCTTTTTCTGCCCGATTTTGGAGACTGGATCCCATGACCAACTTGTCCGCCGACTACCAAGCCCTGGCCAATTACCGCCCAACCCACAAAGTGCGTTTTGTCACTGCGGCCAGTCTGTTTGACGGGCACGATGCAGCCATCAATATCATGCGGCGCATTTTGCAGGGTATGGGCGCGGAGGTGATTCACCTGGGGCACAACCGCAGCGTGGACGAAGTTGTGACTGCGGCATTGCAGGAAGACGCGCAGGGCATTGCGATCAGTTCCTACCAAGGCGGGCATGTCGAGTATTTCAAGTACATGGTGGATTTACTCAAAAGCCGGGGCGGCGAGCATATTCAAGTTTTCGGGGGCGGCGGCGGTGTGATCGTGCCGCCTGAAATACGTGAACTTCAAGCCTATGGCGTAGCGCGAATTTTCAGTCCCGAAGACGGCCAAAAGATGGGCCTGCAAGGCATGATTGGCGAAATGGTGATGCGCTGCGACAAGGATCTGACCACCCTGGCCCCCAAGGACATTGAGGCGATTCAGGGCCATTCCGAAGCGAATTGGCGCTCATTGGCCCAGCTGGTCACCGCCATCGAGGGGGCCAAGGTGGATGATGCTTTCGTGTCGAACCTTAGAACGCAGGCGGCGCTTCAAAAAACTGCGGTCATAGGCATTACCGGAACGGGTGGCGCAGGCAAGTCGTCGCTGACCGATGAGCTGATCCGGCGCTTGCGATTGGATCAAAACGACAGTTTGCGGGTGGCGGTTATCTCCATTGACCCGTCGCGCCGTAAAAGTGGTGGCGCGCTGCTGGGCGACCGAATTCGCATGAACGCTATCGGACCTTGGCGAGACGGCCCGCGCGTGTTCATGCGCAGTTTGGCCACACGCGATTTTGGTTCCGAAATTAGCCAGGCGCTGCCAGACGTGATTGCCGCTTGTAAAGTTGCGGGCTTTGATTTGATCGTGGTAGAAACCTCTGGCATTGGCCAAGGCGACGCAGCCATCGTCCCCCATGTTGACGTGCCTATTTATGTCATGACGCCCGAGTTCGGCGCTGCCAGCCAGCTTGAAAAAATCGACATGCTGGATTTTGCTGAATTTGTCGCGATCAATAAATTTGACCGCAAGGGCTCGCTCGACGCCTTGCGTGACGTTGCCAAACAGGTGCAGCGTAACAAAGAAGCCTGGACCACCCCGGCAGATCAAATGCCCGTATTCGGCACCATGGCTGCGCGTTTCAATGACGACGGCGTGACGGCCTTGTACCAGGCGCTTAAACCCAGGCTGGCCTCCTTGGGCGTGAAACTGGACCAGGCTGGTGCAGGTACCTTGCCCGTGTCCGGCGTGCGTCACAGCACCAACCAGTCACCGGTTGTTCCGGCTGCGCGCACCCGTTACTTGGCAGAGGTGAGCGACACCGTGCGCGGCTACAAAGCCCGGACACGTTCGCAGGGGCGTTTGGCGCGTGAAATTCAGCAATTGCGGGCGACAGCGGTCATGCTGCAAACCGATAAACCCGAGCGTCACCGCGCTGTAGAAGCTGTGAATGACATTGCCGCCCAACGCGACACGCAGCTCGGTGCGGCAGAGCGCAAATTGCTCAGCCAATGGCCCGAGATGCAAAAAGCCTATGCGGGCGATGAGTATGTGGTCAAAATCCGTGACAAAGAAATTCGCACTGCGTTAACCACGAAATCCTTGAGCGGCACCAGCATTCGCAAAGTCGCCTTGCCGCAGTTTGAAGACCATGGCGAAATCTTGAAATGGCTCATGCTGGACAACGTGCCTGGCAGCTACCCCTACACCGCAGGCACCTTTGCCTTCAAACGGGAAGGCGAAGACCCAACCCGCATGTTTGCTGGCGAAGGCGATGCGTTTCGCACGAACACTCGATTTAAACTTCTCAGCAGCGGCATGCCTGCCAAACGTTTGAGCACGGCTTTTGATTCGGTCACGCTGTACGGCAATGACCCCGATTTGCGCCCCGACATTTACGGCAAAGTGGGCAACAGCGGCGTGTCCATCGCCACGCTGGACGACATGAAAGTGCTGTATGGCGGGTTTGACTTGTGCAGCCCCAGCACCAGCGTTAGCATGACCATCAACGGCCCAGCACCCAGCATATTGGCCATGTTCATGAACACCGCCATCGACCAAAATTTGGACAAGTTCAAAGCCGACAATGGCCGCGACCCTACAGCGACTGAGACGGAAAAAATCCGCGAGTGGGTGCTGGAAAATGTTCGAGGGACGGTTCAGGCAGACATATTGAAAGAGGACCAGGGGCAAAATACCTGCATTTTCAGTACCGAGTTTTCACTCAAGGTCATGGGCGACATTGCAGAATTTTTTGTGCACAACCGGGTGCGCAATTTTTACAGTGTCAGCATCAGCGGCTACCACATTGCCGAGGCGGGGGCCAACCCCATCAGCCAGCTTGCGTTCACTTTAAGCAATGGTTTGACCTTTGTCGAAGCGTATCTGGCACGTGGCATGCACATTGACGACTTTGCGCCCAACTTGAGCTTCTTTTTCAGTAACGGCATGGACCCGGAATATACCGTCATGGGCCGCGTTGCGCGGCGGATTTGGGCGGTCGCCATGAAAGAAAAATACGGTGCGAACGAGCGCAGCCAAAAGCTCAAATACCACATCCAAACCTCGGGGCGCAGCTTGCACGCGCAAGAGATTCAGTTCAACGACATTCGCACCACCTTGCAGGCCCTGATTGCCATTTACGACAACTGCAACAGCCTGCACACCAATGCGTTTGACGAAGCCATCACCACGCCCACCGAAGACTCAGTGCGCCGTGCCATGGCCATCCAGCTCATCATCAACCGTGAATGGGGTTTGGCTAAAAACGAAAACCCGAGCCAGGGCGCGTTCATCATCGAAGAATTGACCGAGCTGGTCGAAGAAGCCGTGCTGCTGGAGTTCGAACGCATTGCCGAACGGGGTGGCGTGTTGGGCGCCATGGAAACCGGCTACCAGCGCGGGCGAATTCAAGATGAATCCATGCATTACGAAATGCTCAAGCACACGGGTGAACTGCCCATCATCGGTGTCAACACTTTCCGCAACCCGCACGGTGATGCGGTAATGGACAAACTGGAATTGGCACGCTCTACCGACGAGGAAAAGCAGAGTCAATTGAAGCGGTTGACCGACTTTCACACCCTGCATGCCATGGCGTCACCCGCCATGTTAAAACGCCTTCAAAAAGCCGTGATCGACAACATCAACGTGTTTGAAGTGCTGATGGAGGCGGTTCGCGTCTGCTCACTGGGGCAGATCACGAACGCATTGTTTGAGGTGGGTGGGCAATACAGAAGGAATATGTAGTTCCTTGTGCCATTCCTTGGTGCCCAGGCCGATAGCGAAGTTCGCGAGTTCAACCGCCTTTTTTAGGCCGCTTGCCTGGGTTTTTCTTGCTGTTGGTCGCTGTGCCGCGCTCAAGACTGCGCAATTGACCGCGGGGTGCGGTGTAGGTCACGCCTTTAGGGGCGACTGGACGGGGGGTGGCCTTGCGTTCGGCTTCGGTGCGGGGGGCTTTTGCCATGGAGAACTCCAATTAATTGTAGGAAACCCGTGATTATCGCCGCAACTGAACTCAAATTTGGCGGCAATCGTCAGGCTGCGTCACATCAGCGCCCGAATTGGCAAATTCAGCAGCAAGTTTTGGGGTTTCAGTTTGACCAATTTGTCTGAGGTCATGGCCAATGCCAGATAAACCGGCTTGCCCGCAACGTCAGCGCGCATTTCACCGGGGTCGTTGAAAGTCAGGCGAAACAGGCTCAAAAGCCGCTGCATACGCACTGTTTCGACGGGGCGATCTTCGTACAGGTCGTTCAGCAAAGCGCTTGATTCAACATCAAGCCCAACATGCCAGCGCCAATTCGCGTCCTCAATTTTGGCTTCTGGCTTGATCGTGACCGAAACGCCCAAAAAGTGCTGAACCCACTGCTCCAAAACCCTGGACAGAGCCGTCAGCCCAGACCGCGCCCGGGTCATGGTCAACACCAAGCCATGGCTCAAGTCGTTATTGACCTCGTGGGTCAAGTCCAACAAATAGTTGTGTCGATCCGCACTTTGCCAATAACGCTGAGCGTTGCCATCGTTCAGTACCTCAAGGTTCACGTCACGCAAGGGCGCATTGCTTTCCACCAGCAAGCGGCCAATGTCGCCCAAGCCGCCAGTTTCATTCAGCAAATCCAGCACGGTCTGGTCGCCGCTCAGGATTTGCCCGTCTTGCGAATGAATGCGCTGGGGCCGAAACAGCATTTCGCCTGCGCGAGCCTGCACCGCGTCGGTGGTGGCGTTCAGCACGTTGCGCAGGCAAGCTTGCACCAGCAAATCGACAAACAAAGGCGGCACCTTGACTTGGCCACTGCGCATCAAGATCAGGTAATAGGCTTCCAACGTGCCTGCGGCCATCAAGCCGTCTCTGAATTGCAAAAAATGACCAAAATTCGCCTGTACATCTGCATCTGCCAATGCGGCAATTTCAGTACCTTGTACAAGTCGGCTGGGTTGCGCCAACAAAGACTGATGCAGGCTGATTTCTGCAGGGCAAGACTCTTCAACCAAGGCCAACTCGGGTCGTGCCAAAAAAAGCCGAAAGTAGTCGTCAGTGGGCACCAGCCAGCCACGGCTGTTGCGTTCTAAGGTCGAATAACCACTGGTGGGCCAAAAGTTGTCAGGGTTATTCGAACTCAAAGAACGCTCTCTCTCAATTGAAAATCAGGGTTTTCGCCCAATGGCGGTGTAAAGCTCGGCGACTGGCACGATGCGACCATGCAAAGGCAGAATGCGGGTGACATCCAGCTTGAGCCGCTCCATGTTTTGAACCAGGTTCAGGTGATTGTCGTTGACGCGGGCAGGCGGGGGCGAGTTGGGTGCGCCTGGTGTGAAGGCATCGGCTTCAATCAGCAACTTCTCCTGCGGCAAGTAAACCATGTTGAAGCCTGAGGCATGCACGCTGCCTTGGATGAAATGCACCTCGACATTGCGTGTGCCATCGCTAAACACCCGTTTTCCGTCAACACCCGACACGCGGGCTTGTTTGCCCGACTTTTGCAAGGCGTCGGGGGCCACCGTGTTGGGGTTGGCGAAGGTTCGGTCGAAATACGGTTTAGCCATGGCGCTGGTCACCAATTCGGCACCCTCTGCGGCAGCCGTTCGCAGGCCGCCTGCGTGGTCAAAGTGATGGTGTGAATTGATGACGTAGCGAATCGGTTTGGGAGAGAGCTTTTTGACCTCAGCCAGCATCGCGGCGGCGCGCCCGTCGTACAGTGGGCTTTCCACCACCATCATGTGGTCGCGCATCTCGATAGCCACGCTGTGGTGCGACCCGCCTGCCAGGTACCAGACGCCATCGGCCACTTTTTCAGGCACAACCCGTTCGGCAAATGCAGTGACCAGTGCTGGCACTTCGGAATTGAAGGCCACATTGGGTTTGACTTCGCTGACCGCAACGTTCAGCACCTCGAATCCGCCCATGTTTTGGCGAATTCGCATTGGAAACTTCACGCCATCGACCGTTTTGTAATCTGAATACCAGGTGGTGGCTGCCGTATCGCCCGCCACGGGGTGCGGCTGCACGGACTCGACCCGTTCGACCAGGTTGTCAGCGTTGATGAACGCCGTGGCGGTGAAGTGCCCCGCGCGTGCGAAGGAAACGGCGGTCAACTTTCTGCCGTCTTCGGTGACTGTCTTGGCGCTGGCATTGTTTTGCAGGGCCGCTTTGATGACGCCGTGCGGCGACGTCCACAGGTCATGAATTCGGCCGCTTACCGCCAACGGTGATGCTGTTGGCGCTGGCCCCGCCATGTTCCAGGCGCTGGTTCCCCGCAGCATGCCGGTGGCGCGTTGCTCGCCCGTACCCAAGAGCGGCAAGGCCCCGCCACCGTTGGGTTCGGCCCGGCTTTGGGCGATGTCCTGGCGCAGCGAGCCCGTCTCGAAGTCCATCACTCGGGTGAGGTTAGATACCTTGGTTTGCGGCCAGGCCATGCCCGGTTGGTAGGCTTGGCCAAAAATTCCGCCTGTGCCACTGGCATCAAACTGAATGGATTTGAGCGTGGTGCCGCCCATGGCAGCGTTGGCCTGGTTCAGCGCAGTGGGCGCGTCAACCGAAGAAATCGAGGCGCAACCGGCCAATGCGCTGGCAAGCGCCACCAGGGCGGCTGGGCGAATCGAGCCGTGGGCAGTGCGGGCCAACGATCGAGAGGGTTGGGTCTGGGCTAAGTTTTGGGGGGTAAGCGGCATCAGGATGTCTCCTTGGTGGTAGGTGGATTTGTTTATTCGACGTAAGCTTCCATGTGAACAATCTTTAAGACTAAAGTTTCCGATAAATTTCAGTTTTAACCCTGGTTTTTCCCTAATCACCACCGCAGCAATACACAAGGACTTTCCATGAACGAACTTTTCTCTCTCCAGGGTCGCACCGCCCTCATTACTGGCGGCTCTCGGGGCATTGGCCGCATGATTGCCGCTGGCTTTTTGGCTCAGGGTGCGCGGGTTTACATTTCTGCCCGCAAAGCGGCGGCCTGCGACCAAACCGCCAAAGAGCTGTCGGCCCACGGGTTTTGCCAGTCGCTGCCGGGCGATGTATCCACGGTGGAAGGGGCCAGAGCCTTGGCCACCGCCTTTGCTGCGCGCGAAGGCAAACTCGACATTTTGGTGAACAACGCGGGAGCCGCTTGGGGTGCTGAATTTGACGCCTTTCCTGAAAGCGGCTGGGATAAAGTGGTCGATACCAACCTGAAGGCTCCGTTCTTTTTAACCCAAGCGCTCATGCCGCAATTGCGCAAAGCCGGCGAGTCGCGTTGTGCCAAGGTCATCAACATTGCCTCGATTGACGGCATTTCAGTCAACCCGCAAGAAACCTATTCTTATGCGGCCAGCAAGGCCGGTTTGATTCAATTGACCCGTCGCATGGCGCTGCGCCTGGTCAAAGACAACATCGTGGTCAGCGGCATTGCGCCGGGTGCGTTTGCATCAGACATGAACAAAGACGCCCGCGACCATGGCCCTGAGGTGTCAGCCCGCATTCCTGCGGGACGCATAGGCACCGATGAAGACATGGCCGGTGCCGCCATTTACCTGGCTAGCCGGGCAGGGGACTACGTGGTCGGCTCCACTTTGGTGGTGGACGGCGGCGTGACTCACGCCAGATAATGCAACTCGCATCACGATTAGGAGAAGCAAATGGACCACCTTAGCGGCCTTGACGCCACATTTTTGTACTTGGAAACGCCCGAGACGCCCATGCACGTGGGCGGTTTGAACATTTACGAGCTACCCGCCGGTTACGAAGGCGATTTTTTGGACAACCTGCGGGAGCACATTGCCCAGCGAATGCACCTGGCCCCGGTTTTCAGGCGCAAACTGGTCAACATGCCGTTTGAGCTGGCCAACCCGATCTGGGTTCTGGACGAAGACCTGGACATGGAATACCACATTCGCAGCACCGTGTTGCCCAAGCCCGGCACGCGGGCGCAGCTAGACAAATTGGTCGGCCGCTTGCATTCAAGCCTGCTGGACCGTAGCCGCCCGCTGTGGGAATTTTTTGTCATTGAAGGTTTAGAAACACCCGCTAACGCACCGCCCGGCACCAAGCTGGTGGCGTTTTACAGCAAAGTTCACCATGCCGCGCTGGATGGTGCTGCGGGTGTCGCACTGGCCACCGCCATCATGGACGTCACGGCCATTCCACGGCATGTGCGCCCCGCGCCACGCCGCCCGTCCATGAGCACCGACAACTTTGGCATTGCCGAGCTGGCGGCGGCTGGTGTCAAAAATTCGGCAATTCAGGCCTTCAAAATGGCCAAAACCTTGCCTACGCTGTTGCGCACGGGGTTTCGCATGCTGCGCCCAACATCTGCCTCCAAATCTGCAGACTTCAGCGAAGCCACGGTGGTAGAAGCCGAAAAAACCAGCTGGTTTGCGCCCAAAACACCGATCAATGTCAGCATCACCAACCAGCGCAGTTTCTCCAGCTTTTCAGTGCCCATGGCTGAGCTGAAGCACATTGCCAAAGGCAACGGCGTTACTCTGAATGACGTGGTGATGGGCATTTGCTCAGGTGCCTTGCGCCATTACTTGGCAGACCTTAATTGCCGCCCCGAAATGCCGCTGCTGGCCGGTGTGCCCGTGAGCCTGCGCGAAGAAGGCAACACCGACATGAACACCCAGGCCTCGATGATGCGCATCAGCCTGGCCAGCCACATCAAGGACCCATTAGAGCGCTTGCAGGCCATTCGCAAAGCCAGTGCATCGGCCAAGGCCACCACGGCCAGCATGAAATCGGTCATGCCGATGGACTTTCCGTCGCTCGGCGCACCCTGGCTTTTGAGCGGCTTGGCGTCGCTGCTCGGGCGGTCGCGCCTGGCCAACAGCATGCCGCCCATTGCCAATGTCGCCATTTCCAACGTGCCCGGTCCGCGCCAAGCGCTGTACATGGCGGGAGCGAAAATGCTCACCTACTACCCGGTCAGCATCGTTGCCCACAGTTTGGGCCTGAACGTGACCGTGCAAAGCTACAACGGCAACCTGGATTTTGGCCTGATCGCCTGCCGCAAGGCCATGCCGGACCTGCCCGAGCTTGCCAAGTACATGATGGCGGCCCATGCCGAGTTGTTGAAACTGACCCCGGTTGCAGCCCCCGTTGCTGTCCTTGCCAGCACCGCAGCGCCCGTAGCCAAATTGCCTGAAAAACCAGTGGCAGCGCCGCCTTTGAGCTTGGTGAAGACCAAAGCCAAAACGTCAAAACCGACCAAGACGGCGCCTCGCAAAGCCGTTGTGGCCAGTCCTGCCAAACGGGTCAAGCGAGCTGGTTAAGAGCGAGGATTTTGGTTCTCAGCTTAGAATTTGAATTGCTATATTATATATAGCAAACTATTGATATATCTCGAGAGCTAGAGGCCTATTTTGTTCATAAAATCGCGTTTTGGCGGTTTTTCGGGAAAAGTCATATCACCGGTGATATGACTTTGGAATTTTGAGGGACTACTCCCCATCCCCCACCATCATCCGCACCCGCACACTTTTGCCCTTCACCTTGCCCGCATTCAGCTTGGCGCAGGCGGCATGGGCTACATCTCGGCCCACAGCGACGAAGGTGCAAAACTCGGTGACTTGAATTTTGCCAATTTGCTCGCGGGTGTAGGCGGTGCCGCCTTCGGCTCCGGTGAGCGCGCCCAGCACGTCGCCAGGGCGGATTTTTTCTTTTCTTCCACCCAAAATTTGCAGTGTGACCATGGGCGGCAGCAGTTTGCCTTTGCCAGTGGGGGTCAGCTCGTCCAGCTTGTGCCACACCGACGGTCGGTTTTGGTATTGCTCAATTTTGCCGACAAAGCCCATTTCGTTCATCGACGCCAACGACAGCGCCAGCCCGCTTTCGCCCGCGCGGCCAGTGCGGCCCACGCGGTGCACGTGAACCTCGGCATCGGGAGTGATATCGACATTGATCACCGCCTCTAGCTGGGTGATGTCCAGCCCGCGCGATGCCACATCGGTGGCCACCAGCACCGAGCAACTGCGGTTGGCAAACTGCGCCAGCACCTGGTCGCGCTCGCGTTGCTCCAGCTCGCCATACAGGGCCAATGCGCTAAAACCTTGCGCTTGCAGATAGACAATCAAATCTTTGCACTGCTGTTTGGTGTTGCAAAAGGCCAGGGTGGACACGGGGCGAAAGTGGTTCAGCAAGGCGGCCACGGCTTCAAACCGGTTGGCGCGGGTGACTTCATAAAAGCGCTGTTCGATCAGACTTTCGGTGTGCTGCGCCTCTACCTTGATCTGCACTGGGTCACGCATGAACTGTTTGGCCAGTTTTTCGATGCCTTCCGGGTAGGTCGCCGAAAACAGCAGGGTTTGGCGTTCTTTGGGGGTTTGCTTGACCACGGTGGCAATGTCGTCAAAAAAGCCCATGTCCAGCATGCGGTCGGCTTCGTCCAGCACCAGGGTGCCCAATGCCTCCAAGTTCAAATACTCGCGCTGCAGGTGGTCCATGATGCGCCCTGGCGTGCCCACCACAATGTGCGCGCCATGCTCCAGCGAGGCGCGTTGCCCGCGCAAAGCCACGCCGCCGCACAGCGTCACAACCTTGATGTTGTCTGCCGCGCGTGCCAAACGGCGAATCTCCACCGTCACCTGATCGGCCAGTTCGCGCGTGGGGCACAGCACCATGGCTTGCACGGCAAAACGCCGTGGGTTCAGGTTGGCCAACAGCGCCAAGGCAAAGGCGGCGGTCTTGCCACTGCCGGTTTTGGCCTGGGCGATCAGGTCTTTGCCCAGCAGGGCGGGGGGCAGGGCAGCAGCTTGGATGGGCGTCATCTCCAGGTAACCGAGCTGTTTGAGGTTGTCCAGTGTGGCGGGAGACAGGGGAAGCGAGTTGAAATCAGTCATGCCCGTATTATCGAGGGCGTGGCTTGCTCGTCGACCGTGTTGACCGAGTCGCTCACCATCACCCACCCGCACACAATTGCATATTGCGATCCCGTGCCCATTGCGCGCCCCTACCGTGCGCCCCAATTTAAAATGCCATGCCCGATTTAATCCACCCCAGCATCCCAACCGACACCGACCAGCGCCTGACCGAGCTTGAAATCAAGGCGAGCTTCACCGAAGATTTGCTTGAAAAGCTGGACTCAGTGGTGATTCGCCAGCAAAACCAGATCGACCTGCTGATGCGCGAAATCGCCCAAATTCGCCATTCAGCGCAAAGCAACGCGGCCGCAGACGCCCACGCCGCCCCGCGCAACCTGCGAGACGACTTGCCGCCGCATTTTTGACACCTGCCGCCAAAGCGCCACGGCGATTGTGCAAAATACGCCATTGCACCGCTGTATCAGGGCCCAAGCCTTGTATCGAGCGCCCCCAGGTTTCGATTCCACGCCCCCAGTTTTTGAGGAGATTCCATGCACCGCAAACTTTTTCCCCTGCTGCTCACCCCGCTTTTGCTCACCGGCCTGCTGACAGCTTGCGGCAGCGCCGTGGTCAACCCCGTCACGGGGCAGGCCGAACGCTCGGTCATGAGCGAGGCCGACGAAGTGACCGAAGGCCAAAAAGCCCACGCCCAGGTGCTGCAAGAGTACGGCGTGCTCAACAACCCCAAACTTCAAGCCTACGTGAATGACCTGGGCCAGCGCCTTGCCAAGCTGTCGCACCGCAACCAGTTGAAATGGACCTTCACCGTGCTGGACAGCCCCGAGATCAACGCCTTTGCGCTGCCCGGCGGTTATGTGTACGTGACCCGCGGCATCATGGCGTACATGGACGACGAGGCCGATTTGGCAGGCGTGATGGGCCACGAGATTGGCCACGTTACCGCACGCCACGGTGCCCAGCGCGCCACCCGCCAGCAAGATGCGGGCTTGGGCGTGCTGGCAGCGTCCGTTTTGGGTGCGGTGCTGGAGAGCAAAGGCATCGCCGGGGCAGGGCAAATTGCCTCGCAAGTGTCGCAAAGCGCTGCCGCCGGCTACGTGGCTACCTACGGGCGCGAGCAAGAACTGCAAGCCGACGGCTTGGGCGCCGAGTACTTGGCACGCAGCAATTACGACCCGAAAAACATGATCAACGTGATCAATGTGCTGAAAAACCAGGAGCGCTTTGCCGCCGACCAAGCCGCCAAAGAAGGCCGCGCCGTGCCTGCGCAAAACAGTTGGTTGTCTTCGCACCCCAGCAACGACCAGCGCCTGCAAACCATCACCCAACTGGCCGCCCAGTACAAAGGCAACTATGCCGACGATGGCCGCGCCCGCTACCAAAATGCAATTGCAGGCATGGCTTTTGGCGAAAGCGCTGACCAGGGCCTGACCCGGGGGCGCAATTTTTACCATGAGGCGCTGGGCTTTGCCATCACCGCGCCCGTGGGCTGGAAAATTCAAAACAGTGCCGAGCAATTGGCCCTGGTGAACGCCGAAGGCAGCGCCGCCCTGGTGCTCAAAGGCGTGCCGCCCCAGGCTGGCAAAACGCACGATGAAGTGATTCGCAATGTGCTCAAGCCCACCCAGGGCAACGCCGACCGCCTGGTGATCAACGGTTTGCAAGCCACGCATTTTGTAGGTGCCAGGTCGGATGCGCAGGGCAAAGCACAGGCGGTTGAAATTACCGTGGTCAGCGGCCCGTCCAACGCCAATTATTTGATGAATTACGCCGCCAAAGACGCTGCCGCCCTGCAACGCGCCCGCGCCCAAATGGTAGAGGCGCAGGGCTCGTTTCGCGCCCTGAACGCGGCGGATCGCATCGCCGCCAAACCCTGGGTCATGCGGTCGGTCGCTTACCCGCGCGGGGGCTTTGCCGAACTGGCCCGCAGCACGCCCTTGAGCGGGGGCGAGGCCCAGTTGCGGCTGATCAACGGCTATTACGGCGGTGGCGAACCCAAGCCAGGGCAACCCGTCAAAGTGGTTGAATAAGCCACTGAATCAGCGCCTGCCCCGCTGATGTCCCTTACCAGCCCGTTGAAAACCGCCGCCAGCACCCCGCGTTTTGACGCTATCGACACCCTGCGCGGTGTGGCGATGCTGTGGATGACCGTGTTCCACTTTTGTTTCGACTTGAACAATTTTGGCCACATCAAGCAGGACTTTTACAACAACCCGGTCTGGACCTGGCAGCGCGGCGTCATATTGAGCCTGTTTTTATTCACAGCCGGTTTCAGCCAAGCCGTGGCGGTAAGCCAAGGCCAAAGCTGGCCCCGGTTTTGGCGGCGTTGGGCGCAAATTGCGGTGTGCGCTGCGCTGGTTACTGCCGGGTCCTACCTGATGTTTCCCAAAACCTTCATCTACTTTGGGGTTTTGCACGGCATGCTGGTGATGCTGATTGTGGTGCGGCTCACCGCTGGCTTAGCTGGACGTTGGCCCGCTGCCCTATGGCTTTTGGGTGGCGCCACATTGGCGCTGGGCTGGCTGGCAGGCAGCGTGCCACTGCCTGGGCCTACGGCTGAGTTGTTAAATTCAAAAGCCCTGAATTGGATCGGCTGGGTGACCCACAAGCCTTACACCGAAGATTACGTGCCGCTGATTCCCTGGCTGGGCGTGATGTGGCTGGGCGCGGCAGCGGGTGCCTGGGCGTTGGCAGGGGAACGTCGGGCGGGTGGGGCAGGGCGACCTAACTCCAACTCCAACTCCCACTCAAACTCCAAGCCCGATCTCACATCGCCATCTGCGCCGCAGCCGCGTCTCAAAGCCTTGCTGCTAACCCCTTCCAACCCTGCTACGCCCTGGCCCGTTCAAATGACCACCCGCTTGGGCCGCTGGAGCCTGCCGTATTACATGGTGCACCAGCCGGTGCTGATTGGCGGGCTTTCGGCCTGGGGATGGCTGATTTCGAGATAAATGAACCTGCAGGTTCTTTTTTTCTAAAAATCGCTCCAAAAACCCAAAATATGAATAAAAAGTGCCTCTAGCTCTCGAATTATATCAATAGTTTGCTATGCTAATAATAGCAAATGAAAAGGCCCGAATTCTCAACGAATTCGGGCCTTTTGGGATTTGAAGCTGGGCTGGCTTTGCGATCAGCTTAATTCAAATCAAATCAAGCAAGTCTCAAACTCACTCAATCTTCGCCTTGGCACGCAGTTCTTCCTGGTACTTGGCAAGTTTTTGCTGACCCATTTGCTGAGCGATTTGCGGCTTCACTTCTTCAAACTTGGGCAACTGCGCCACGCGCGTGTCTTCCAGGCGAATGATGTGGTAACCGAACTGAGATTTCACCGGGGTTTCAGTGGTTTTGCCTTTTTGCAGCCCGACCATCGCCTCAGAGAACTCTTTCACATAGCTGCCGGCAGACGCCCAATCCAACTCGCCACCTTTGGCGCCAGAGCCTGGGTCTTTCGACGATTTTTTGGCGATTTCATCAAACTTGCCGCCTTTTTTCAGCTGCGCAATGATGGCTTTGGCTTCGTCTTCTTTTTCAACCAAAATGTGTTTGGCCTTGTACTCTTGGCCGCCATTGGCTGCCGCAAATTTGTCGTACTCGGCCTTCAGGTCAGCATCGGTGATGGGGTTCTTCAGGGCGTAATCGGCAAACAGCTCCCGAATCAAAATCGACTGACGCGCCAGTTCAACCTGTACCTTGAAGTCGTCGCTTGAATCCAGGCCGCGCAATTGCGCTTCTTGCAAAAACACTTCCCGCGCGATGACTTCATCACGCAGTTGGGCTTGCTGCTCGGGCGGCACGGGGCGGCCCGCCTTGGCCATTTGGCCTGCCAGCGCGTCCAAACGGGCTTTGGGCACGGCTTTGCCGTTCACAATGGCCACGTTTTGAGCCAACGCCAAGGGTGCCAGTGCGCACAAAAAGGCGGCACTTGCCAAAGAGGCGATGATTTGTTTTTTCATTCGAAAATTCCTAAAGTGTCACAAAAAAGTTGATGGAAATGCGCGACGGCAAGGGCTTGGAGTCCCTTTGGCCCGTCCCTTTGACGCTTTTAGCCGCGCAAAGTTTCGATGGCAATGGCGTGAACGCCCTGATCGATAAAAACTTGCAGCGAATCATACACAAGCCGATGGCAGGCCACGCGAGACTTGCCCTGAAACAATGGCGAGGCGATTTTTACCCTGAAATGGGTGCCAAAGCCCGTGCCATTGGCCCCCACGTGGCCCGCGTGGTCGGCGCTTTCGTCTATCACCTGCAACTGGGTGGGTTGCAGGGTTTGGCGCAATTGGGCGTCCAGCAGGGTCGCGGAATGGCTGATGGGGTTGGATTGGGTTTCAGTGAACATGGAGCGGGTAAGGGAGCGGGTAAGGGAGCGGGCAAGGGAGCGGGCAAGGGGCCAGGTACAAGTAGGAAGGGGCGTTGTTCAGGCTTTGGTTTCTTCTTCAGGCTTCAAATGCGGCGCAATGTACAGCCCTTGCCCAATGATGAACGCCAGCGGAAACACATAGCCCCACAGTTTGAAGTTAACCCAGGCTTCGGTCGAAAAGTAAGCCGCCACGTAGCCATTCAGCGCCGACATGAAGACGCAGTAAGCGATCCAGACCAGGTTCAGGCGCATCCACACGGCGTCTGGCAGTTCCAACTGGCTGCCCAGCATCAGCTTCAAAAAGTTCTTTTTGGCCGACCACAGCGCAATGCCCAAACCGATTGCCATGGCCGCGTACAACACCGTGGGCTTCCATTTGATGAATTGCTCGTTTTGCAGCACCAGGGTGAGTGAGCCAAAGCCCAAAATCATGGCCAGCGTGATCTTGTGCATGACCGTCAACTTGCGGTCAATCGCGTAAATCACGCACATTTGCACCACGGTTGCTGCCATCAACACGCCCGTCGCCATGTAAATGTCGTACAGCTTGTACGCGCCGACAAACAGCAAAATGGGAAGAAAGTCGATCAGTATTTTCATAATTTAGCTAAAAAGCGGCCCCCTCGGGGGGCAGCGCAGTACGCGAAGCGACAAGCGTGGGGGTCATACTTCTGCTTTGAATTCAAGCGACGCCGAATTCATGCAATAGCGCAAGCCGGTGGGCGCAGGGCCGTCTTCAAACACGTGGCCTAGATGCGCACCGCAGTCTGCGCAGTGCACCTCGGTGCGCTTCATCCACAGCATGCCGTCTACTTTGGTGCCTATGGCGTCCGGCTTGATGGGCTGAAAATAGCTCGGCCAGCCGGTTCCTGAATCAAATTTGGACGACGCATCAAACAGCGGCTTTGAGCAACAGATGCACTGGTAGGTTCCTGCCGCCTTGATGTCCGCCAGCCGCCCGCTGAACGCTCGTTCGGTCAATTCATGCCGCGTCACGTCAAATGCCAGTGGCTCAGCGCCCTTGGCCGTGAGCAAGGCCTTCCACTCGGCATCAGTTTTTTCAATTTTGTAGGTCATGGGCGTATTTTCTCAGGTTTTGAAGTCCTTGAAATCGGCTGGCGATGGTGCAGAATTGCCAATCGCGAGGCAACTTTCAGGCCAATAGCAGGCCATTAGCGCTCAACTGAGACCCAAACTGGCGAAGCCGGGTTCAATTTAAGCGTCGGCCCTATCTAAAAACCATGACACCTTTCATCACATTTCTCATTGCGTCAGTTGTTTTGGCCGTCACACCGGGGCCGGGCATCGCCTATGTCATTGCCCGAACAGTCGCAGGTGGCCGCAACGAGGGGCTGGCGTCCTGCCTGGGCACAGCGGTGGGCGGCATGCTGCATGTGCTTGCAGCGGTTTTGGGCTTGTCGCTGCTGATCGCGCAGTCTGCCATGGCGTTCAATTTGGTGAAATACGTGGGTGCTGCCTACCTGCTGTATCTCGGGTTTCGCATGTTGTTGAGCCAAAAGCAGGCTGGGAATTCCATCCAGGTCGCCTCGCAAGGCCCCCGCCGCGCCCTCTGGGAAGGCATCGTCGTAGAAGCTTTGAATGTCAAAACAGCGCTGTTCTTTCTTGCATTTTTGCCGCAGTTCACGTCCCCGTCCCTGCCGCTGATTCCCCAGCTTCTCGCCATGGGCAGCTTTTGCGTGTTCCTCAACACGGCAGTGGATGTGCTGGCAGTGTTTGCAGCCGGTCGCCTGCTGCAATCAGAAACAGTTCGCGCCACCCGCGCCCGCCTGCTGACGCGGGTGTCTGGCGTCACCCTGATCGGCTTGGGTGGCTACCTGGCCTTGGCGCGGCGCGAAGGCTGGGCAAGCTCAGACGCATGAAAACCCTGCAATCGCCCCGTTGCACGCTAGAACCCCAGGTGGCGGCCCACGCGCCAGAGATGTTTGTCGTGATGTGCGACCCTGCCATTTACGAGTTTGAAGGCGTGCCGCCACCGTCTCTTGAGCTGCTGGAGGCGGGTTTGCGGCGCAGAGAGAGTCGTTGGTCGCCCGATGGCACCGAGCAGTGGCTGAACTGGGTGGTTCGCTTGCCGAATGTCGAATTGAGCCGCGAGGTGAAAGGCGACGCGATGGGCGACATGAAGGAAGGCGTCAAGGGCGAATTGACCGGCTACGTGCAATCGACGGTTTTGCAATCGGGCGCGGCTTATGTGGCTTACGAGTTTTCCAGCCGCTTTTGGCGTCAAGGATTGGGCTATGCCGCCGTTGGCTTGATGCTACTCGAGCTGGTGGAAAGCTACGGCGTTCACACTTTTGTGGCGGCGCTGAAAACTCGCAATGTCAGGTCAATGGGCTTGTTGACCAAGCTGGGCTTTGAGGCTGCCAATTCGCAACAGGCGGCGCTGTTTGAATTTGACCCGCTGGACGAGACGTTGGTGGTCAAATTGGCGGCGAATTTGTGAATGGGCGGGTCAAATTTCAGGTTGCTTCGCTGCAATTTACTATTAAAATAATAGCAAACTATTGAATAAATCAGAGAGCTAGAGGCACTTTTTGTTCATATATTTGAAAAAAATGCCGATTTTGACCCAAATTTACCACAATTGTAGTAAATTTAAGTGGTTTTTGACAAAAGCCCTCAAGACGAGCAGCTGATTTCAATCCCCGACGCCCAATCCGGCGGAAAGTCGGCGAAGGCTTCAAAACCGGGGTGTTCATCAAACGGTGACTCCAGCAGCTTTTGCAAGGTGGCTAAATTGCTGAAATCTTTGGTTTTGGCAGCTCGAATGGCCTGCTCGCCCAAATGGTTGCGCAAAACGAATTTCGGGTTGGATTTGAGCATCAGCGCGGCTACATCAGCCCGGTTCAGGTCGGCAAGGCGGGCTGAATAGGTTTGCAGCCACCCATCAAAATCAGCCCGGTTCAAAAACAGGTCGCGAACTGGGTCGATGGGGTCAATTGCACCCAACGCCCCGGATTGGCCTGCGGTACTGCTCACAAAATTTGACAGCCGCCGCCAAAAAATCGTGTAATCCACAGCGTCTTTGGCCAGGAGTTTCAGGGTGGATTCAATTAGCTCGCGGTCGCCGTTTTGCACATCGGGCAAGCCCAGTTTGGCGCGCATTTGGGCTTCAAACGCTTGGGGAAAGACCGTTTTGTACGACTCCAGCGCGGCAATCGCGAGCTCCTGTTCGCCAATCAAAGGCAGCAAGGCTTGGCCCAACGCGTACAAATTCCAATAGGCAATATTGGGCTGTTTGTTGAAGGCATAGCGGCCACCCGTGTCGCTGTGGTTGCAAATGTGGCTGGGCACATAGGCGTCTAAAAACTGAAACGGGCCATAGTCAATCGTCAAACCCAGAATGCTCATGTTGTCGGTGTTCATCACGCCATGGCAAAAGCCGACGGACTGCCACAGCGCCAGGGTGCGGGCGGTTCTTTCGCTCACTTTTTCGAGGAAAGCCGCGTAGGGGTTGGCGTTGAATTTATCAGTCGCCATGCACTCAGGGTAATAGCGCTCGATCACGTAATCGGCCAAAACTTTCAGCTGATCGTGCTGATCGCTGTGCGAGAAATGCTCAAAATGTCCAAACCGGATGAAACTGGGCGCAATGCGGGTCACGACGGCGGCGGTTTCAAGCTCTTCACGCAGCACCCGCGCGTCGGACCCGGTGATGCACAGCGCCCGCGAGGTGGCAATGCCCAGCCCGTGCATGGCTTCACTGCACAAAAACTCGCGAATGCTGGATCGCAGCACCGCCCGCCCATCGCCCATGCGCGAATACGGCGTGCGCCCAGCGCCTTTGAGCTGGATCTCTAATCCCTCGCCATTGAGCTGGGTTTCAAACCCAGCGGTCGAACTGGCGTCGTCAGAATGCGCCACTTCGCCCAGCAAAATGGCACGCCCATCGCCCAGTTGCCCAGCCCACTGGCCAAACTGGTGGCCGCTGTAAACGCTGGCCAAAGGGCGCGACCCGGCCAATTGGGCATTGCCACTCAGGGCATTCAGCAACTGCGGCGATTGAAGGTGCACGGCGTCCAGCCCCAGCCAATGTGCGACTTGGCGGCTTTGCCCCACCCAGTAAGGCGCGGGCAGGGGTTCTGGCGACAGTTCGGTGGTGAACGGCGGGCCGAGCTTGGCGAATTCATTGATCCACGGCAGGCCAATGTCGTAAAGCGGATCGACCGCCAAGACGCTTGCGCCTGCGGCATTGGCGACCGATGGGGTCGGCGCTTGGTTATCGGCAATAACTGAAAGGGGGCTTGAATGCGGGTCGAGAAGGGCATTGGTCATCAAAAGATTGTCCCGCAAATTCTTGCGACTGGCGCGGTCTGCGGTATTCTTGCGGCCAACCAAATCAACAGGAGCTTACCGATGCTGGGGTTAATGCAGAGTCAACAGTTACTCATCTCAAGTTTGATCGAGCACGCAGATCGCCACCACGGCGAGGGCGAAATCGTCTCGCGCCGGGTTGAGGGCGATATTCATCGCTACACCTACAGACAAGTCGCCTCGCGCTCGCGTCAGGTGGCCAATGCGCTGGACGCCATGCAATTGCAATTTGGCAGCCGGGTCGCCACCTTGGCCTGGAACGGCTACCGCCACTTGGAGCTTTACTTTGGCGTGAGCGGCTCGGGCCGTGTGTTGCACACCCTGAACCCGCGTTTGCACCCCGACCAAGTGGTGTGGATTGCCAACCACGCCGAAGACTCGGTGCTGTGTTTTGACATGAGCTTTTTGCCAATTGTCAAAGCCATTTTCAGCCGCTGCACCACCATCAAACACTACATTGCGCTGTGCGATGCCGACAAACTGCCTGCTGACACCGGCATACCCGGCTTGATGAGTTACGAAGCCTGGATGGGCAAACAGCCTGCTACCTACACCTGGCCCACCTTTGATGAAAATTCGGCGTCCAGCATGTGCTACACCAGCGGCACCACGGGCAACCCCAAAGCTGCGCTGTACAGCCACCGCTCCACCATGCTGCACGCCTTGGCTGGGGCGTTACCAGACGCCTTGAGCATGAGCGCACGCGACTGCATTTTGCCGGTCGTGCCGATGTTTCACGTCAACGCCTGGGGTCTGCCGTATTCAGCAGCCATGACCGGGGCCAAACTGGTGTTCCCAGGCCCTGCGATGGACGGCAAGTCGATTTTTGAATTGATTGAAGGCGAAAAAGTCAGCTTTGCGGCTGGTGTGCCGACAGTTTGGCAAATGATGCTGGGCCACATGCAGGCGGGCGGTTTGCGCTTTTCAACCCTGAAACGCACGGTGATTGGCGGCTCGGCGTGCCCACCGGCCATGATTTCTGCGTTCAACGACGACTATGGTGTTGAAGTGTTGCACGCCTGGGGCATGACCGAAATGTCGCCGCTAGGCACGGTGTGCACGCTCAAAAACAAGCATTTGCCAATGGACGCCGCCGACAAAATGAAAGTTCGGCTGAAACAGGGCAGGGCGGTCTTTGGCGTGGACATGAAAATCGTCGACCCCGATGGCACCGAACTGCCGTGGGACGGCAAAACCTCTGGCGATTTGCTGGTCAAAGGGCCGTGGATCATCGATCAATACTTCAAGCAAGAGGGCGGCTCGCCCCTGGTGGCAGGCGGTTGGTTCCCGACGGGTGACGTCGGCACGATTGACGAAGATGGCTATTTGCAGATCACCGACCGAAGCAAAGACGTGATCAAGTCGGGTGGCGAGTGGATCAGCTCCATCGATGTTGAAAACATTGCCATGGCGCACCCCGCTGTGGCCATGGCCGCCTGCATTGGCATGAAGCACCCCAAGTGGGACGAGCGCCCCATCATTGCGGTCGTTAAAAAGCCAGGGGCTGAGGTGTCGCGCGCTGAAATACTGCAATTTTTCGAAGGCAAAACGGCCAAGTTTCAAATCCCCGACGACGTGGTGTTTGTCGATGCCATTCCCTTAGGCGCCACAGGGAAAATGCAAAAAATGAAGCTGCGTGAGTCCTTGAAGGATTACAAACTACCTGGTGTTTGAGTCGCGCCCAATGACAGCGAGTGGGCAGCGCAGTCAGTCCGCAAGTCACTTGGGTGATAGCGGCTAGGGCAAGCCCTGTTGTTGCACTGCACAAGTTCCGTTAGGCTTGCGCAGTTCTTCGCCTACTCTCTCACTTTTTCTCCCACTTACTTTTTCCTTAGGACTCATGACATGAAGTTTGCTGCCAAATTAATTGCCGTCTCAGCCACTTTGGCCTGTGCCGGTTTTGCTCACGCCCAATCCGGCGAGACGGTCAAAATTGCCTTCATCGACCCGCTGTCTGGCCCGTTTGCCAATGTGGGCCAAAACCAGCTCAAAAGCTGGCAGTTTGTGGCAGAGCGCTTCAGCGGCGCCAAAAACCCAGCGGGCGTCAAGTTTGAAGTCACGGGTTTTGATAACAAAGGCTCGCCGCAAGAGAGCTTGAACACGCTCAAAGCCGCTGTCGACCAGGGCTTTCGTTACATCACTCAAGGCAATGGTTCGGGCGCAGCCTTGGCGCTGTCTGATGCGGTCGCAAAGCACAACGAACGCAACCCAGGCAAAGAGGTCGTATTTTTGAACTATGCGGCCGTGGATCCCGCTTTGACTAACGAAAAGTGCGATTACTGGCATTTCCGTCTGGACGCAGACACCACCATGAAGATGGAAGCGCTGACGACGTTCATGAAAGACCAGCCCAAGGTCAAAAACGTGTACTTGCTCAACCAAAATTATTCTCACGGACAGCAAGTTGCCCGTTACTTCAAAGAAGGCATTTCCAACAAGCGCCCTGACGTGAAGATTGTGGGTGAAGACCTTCACCCTATTGGTCAGGTCAAAGACTTTGCCCCTTACGTTGCCAAAATCAAGCAATCTGGCGCTGACACCATCGTCACCGGCAACTGGGGCGCGGACCTGACCTTGCTGGTCAAAGCCCTGAACGACGCTGGCCTGAAACTGCCGATGTACACCTACTACGCGGGCGTCACCGGCACCCCAACCGCCTTGGCGGCGGGTGGCGACAGCGAGGTGTATGTGATTGCCTATGGCCACTCCAACCACACAGGTGATTTAGGCGCAATGGGCGCGGAATTCAAGAAAAAGTTCAACGACGACTACTACACCTTCGCCACCCTGAACGGTATCAACCTGCTGGGCGCGGCCATGGCCAGTGCCAAGTCGACCAATGCAGTCAAAGTGGCCAAGGCCATGGAAGGCTTGAGCATCAAGAGCTTCGCTGGTGAAGTTCAAATGCGCAAGTCAGACCACCAATTGCAACAGTCGATGTTTGTCACCAAATGGCAAAAAGTGGACAAAAAAAGCCCTTACAGCGTGGAAAACACGGGCTATACCTTCGTCCCGATCAAGCAAATGGACCCTTATGTGGCCAGCACACCGACGAGCTGCCAAATGAAGCGTCCTGCGTAATCACTCCCTAATCACGCAGTATTCACGTTCTAATCGCGTTATATTCGCGCTCACGGACTGAGTCAAGCCAACACCAGACGGGGTTCAAACCAAAAGTTTGTTCCCCTGTCTGCGGTTTTTGCGGTTGTCGCCTAGGCATGGTCAATTCCAGCATGGCCAATTCAACATTGAATCACCAAGCCACGGGGACGCCATGGAGTTCTACACCATCTCACTTTTGAACGGCATCAGCTATGGGCTGTTGCTGTTCATGCTTAGCTCGGGGCTCACGCTGATTTTCAGCATGATGGGCGTACTGAATTTCGCGCACGCCTCCTTTTACATGGTGGGAGCCTATTTTGCGTACACCATCACGTCAGTGGTCGGCTTTTGGCCGGCCCTTTTGATAGCGCCGCTTTTGGTGGGCGTTTTGGGGGCCTTGTTTGAACGCTATTGCCTGCGCCGCGTGCACAAGTTTGGCCATGTACCCGAATTGCTGATTACCTTTGGCTTGAGCTACATCATTTTGGAATTGGTACAACTGGTTTGGGGCCGCAGTTCGGTCGATTACCGTGTTCCTGTGGCGCTGGACGGCCCCTTATTCACTTTGTTCGGCACCCAGTTTCCCATCTACCGCGCCTTCATGATGTTGGTCGCACTGCTGATGCTGTTGGCGATTTGGCTTTTGCTCACCCGCACCCGCATTGGGCTGGTCATTCAGGCCGCCCTGACGCACCCTGAAACGGTTGAAGCGCTAGGCCACAACGTGCCGCGTGTGTTCATGATGGTGTTTGGCGGCGGCTGCGCTCTGGCGGGTTTGGCCGGGGTGATTGGTGGCAATGCCTACGTGACCGAACCCAGTATGGCATTCTCGGTCGGTGGCGTTATTTTTGTGGTGGTTGTAGTGGGTGGTATGGGCTCGCTGGCGGGGGCATTTTTGGCATCGCTGCTGATCGGCATTTTGCAGACCTTTGCGGTTGCGATTGACGCTTCCGTCCAGTCCGCGCTGCAAACCGTGGGAATCATGCTGTCTCCATCGACATTTGGCTACGCATTGTGGAAACTCAAAATCAGCCAAGTCGCACCCATCTTGCCCTATCTGCTGTTGGTTCTGATTTTAATTTTCAGACCCAAAGGCTTGCTCGGAAAGCGGGAGGGCTGAGGCATGACTTCTCAAATTGTGCAGGCCAAAGCCTTCAACTCCAGCCGCTTCTTCATTTGGGCAGGCTTTGCCTTGCTGCTGCTGGTGGTGCCCATGGTGTTCACCAGCAGCCTGAGCCACACCATGCTCAGCCAAATGGGCATTGCCATCATTGTCTGCCTGAGCTACAACATTTTGCTCGGCCAAGGCGGCATGTTGAGTTTTGGCCATGCGGTCTATTCGGGCATGGGCTCCTTTTTGGCGATTCATACGCTGAATCAGGTGACGGGCGGCTTCCCTTTGCCTGTGAGCCTGATTCCCATCGTGGGCGGGTTGGCTAGCATGCTGGTTGCCATCGTATTGGGTTGGGTCACCACCAAAAAAGCTGCAACCCCGTTTGCCATGATCACCATGGGCATAGGCGAACTGGTGTGGGCCATGTCCTTGATGTTCCCCGAGTTTTTTGGCGGTGAAGGGGGCGTTTCAGGCAACCGTGTGGCGGGTGCCAAGGCTTTTGGCATCACCTACGGCCCCCAAATTGAGCTGTACTACCTAATTGCGCTCTACACCTTCGTGTGCACTGGCTTGATGTTCGCCTTCACCCGCACACCTTTGGGGCGCATGCTCAACGCCGTGCGCGACAACCCGGAGCGGGTTGAATTTGTCGGCTACGACACGCAAAAGGTGCGCTACATCGCGTTCATCGTCGCTGCCTTTTTCGCAGGCATTTCGGGCGGCTTGGCAGCTTTGAACTTTGAAATCGTCACCTCCGAGGTGGTCAGTGGCTACCGCTCTGGGGCCTACTTGTTGTTCACCTTTTTGGGCGGTGCAACGTTCTTCTTCGGCCCCATCATTGGTGCTGTGTTGATGGTGCTGGCCTTTGTGTTGTTGTCAGAGTTCACCAAGGCCTGGCTGTTGTACCTGGGTTTGATTTTTCTTTTCATGGTGATGTTTGCTCCTGGCGGTGTGGCCTCACTGATCATGATGAACCTTCGGGTGGCCATGTTTGGTCATTTGCGGAAGCTTTGGGGCAATTACCTGGCGCTCACCGTCACTGCCTTTGTGGTGCTGGCCGGTGCTGCCGCCATGATTGAGATGACCTACCACCTGCAATTGAATGCCGCTTTGGGGCCAGAACTTCAATTCATGGGTGCCCCGCTGAATGCAAAAGGCGTGGGCAGTTGGCTGGGTTCAGCCTTGCTGATGCTGGTTGGCTTAGGGCTGTTTGAAATTTGCCGCCGCAAGTTCGCCGCCAAGTGGGGCCAAATTCAGGAAAGCATCGAAAAAGAAATCAAACAGAGGGAAGCGCTGTGACATTTGCGTTAGAACTGAAAGACTTGCGCAAAAGCTTTGGCAAGACAGAAATTATCCGGGGCATCAATCTGGCGATTCCCGCTGGGGAACGTGTCGGCATCATTGGGCCCAACGGGGCTGGCAAATCGACTTTGTTCAATTTGATCAGTGGCAGGTTCGAGCCCACCAGCGGTGACGTGCTGCTGAATGGCCAGCGTTTGAACGGCAAACGGCCGTTTGAAATCAACCGCCTGGGCTTGAGTCGCAGTTTCCAGATCACCAACATCTTCCCCAAACTCAGCGTTTTTGAAAATCTGCGTTGTGGCGTGCTGTGGAGCCTGGGCTACAAGTACACATTTTTCAAATTTCTGGCCGACTTGGACGACGCCAACCAGCGTGCCGAAGAACTGATGGCCATGGTGGCCCTCGATAAAAAGTGCGATGTGCTGGCCATGAATTTAACCTACGCCGAACAGCGCGCCTTGGAGATCGGCATCACCATTGCTGGTGGCGCCAATGTGATTTTGCTGGACGAACCCACGGCTGGCATGAGCAAGTCAGAAACCGGTCGCTTCATTCAGCTCATCAAGGACGTGACGGTCGGCAAAACCTTGCTCACCGTGGAGCACGACATGGGCGTGGTGTTTGGCTTGGCCGACAAAATTGCAGTGGTGGTTTACGGCGAGGTTTTGGCCTACGACGTGCCTGACGCGGTCCGGGCCAATCAGCGGGTGCAAGAAGCTTACCTGGGTTCCTCGGTTGCAGACGCGCAAGCAGGGGGACATTGATGAACCACTCCCACGTTCGGCACTTTGTGTCCTCTCTGCCCCCCACGGGGGCCCTGTCCCCCTTGGGGCGGCCCTGCGGAGTCCGACTATGCTAAAAATCGACAATCTCCACGCCTTTTACGGCAAAAGTCACGTCCTGCATGGCGTTCAATTTGAAGTCAACCAGGGAGAAATTGTGGCTCTGCTGGGGCGCAACGGCTCGGGCCGCTCAACCACCGCCAAAGCCATCATGGGCCTGGTTGATGCGCAAGGTTCGCTGCTTTGGAAAGGGCAGCAGATTTTGGGCAAGCGTACGTTTGAAGTGGCGCATTTGGGCATCGGCTATGTGCCCGAAAGCCGCGATATTTTCCCGACGCTGACGGTCGAGCAAAACTTGTACTTGGGTCAGAAAAACGCGCGTAAAACCGGGCGCTGGTCTTTGAACGACATGTACGAGCTGTTTCCGCGCCTGAAAGAACGACAGCACACCGAAGCGGGCGTGATGTCGGGTGGCGAGCAGCAAATGCTCACGCTCTGCCGCACGCTCATGGGCGACCCGGATCTCATCATCATTGATGAACCGACCGAAGGTTTGGCGCCCAAAATTGTGGAGTTGGTGGCGCTTTACCTCAAGGAACTTAAAAAACGTGGCATTTCGGTTTTGCTGATCGAGCAAAAACTGACGATTGCCATGGCGATTTCAGACCGCGCGCTGGTGATGGGGCACGGCAGCATAGTGTTTGACGGAACGCCTGAATCGCTGCGCAATGACGCCGATATCCGCAAGGAATGGCTGGAAGTTTGACGCGCTGTCCCTGCTGCGACAAACTAGGGCTTTTCTGCCGCGTTTTCAGACCTTCCTCCGCCAGTAAGCTTTTACAATCCGAAAAACGCACGATCGTTCTATTTTCAACTTCTGAAGGACTACCCACATGACCGCTGACTACAAAGTGCATGGCGACATTGCCGTGATCACCCTGAACAATCCGCCGGTCAACGGCTTGGGTTACGCCACCCGGGTGGGCATCACCGATGGTTTGGCCAAAGCTAATGCCGACGCCGCCGTCAAGGCGATTGTTTTGACGGGCGCTGGCAAGGCGTTTTCAGGCGGGGCGGACATCAAAGAATTTGGTTCATCCAAAGCCTTGCAAGAACCTAATTTGCTCAGCGTCATTTTGGCGGTCGAAAATTCGGGCAAACCCGTGGTCGCTGCGGTGCACACCGTCGCCATGGGTGGTGGGCTAGAACTCGCCCTGGGTTGCCATTACCGCATCGCCGCCCCCGGCTGCAGCGTGGCCTTGCCTGAAGTCAAGCTGGGCCTCATTCCCGGTGCGGGCGGTACGCAGCGCCTGCCACGCGTGTTGGGGTCTGAAGTGGCGATGAACATGATGGTCAGCGGTGACCCGGTTAAAAGCGAAATGCTGGCCATGCTGCCAGGTCAAAAGCTGTTTGACAAAATGGCAGCGTCGCCTGAGTCATTGGCTGCAGAAGCTTTGGCTTTTGCAAGTTCGGTGGCAGACGCGCGGCCCTTACCCTTGGTTCGCAATTTGCCTTGCAAGCACCCGCTAGGGGACGCTTACTTTCAGTTTGCCCGCAACATGGTCAAAGGCATGTCCAAAGACTACCCGGCGCCGGTCAAGTGTGTGGACGCCGTTGAAGCGGCGACAAAGCAAAAATTTGACGTGGGAATGGCCACCGAACGGGACATTTTCATTGCGCTCATGCAAACCTCTGAGTCCAAAGCGCTGCGCCATATTTTCATTGCCGACCGTGCGGCTTCCAAGATTCCTGATGTGCCAGCCGACACGCCCCAACGCGCGGTGAACTCGGTCGCCGTCATTGGTGCAGGCACCATGGGCGGTGGCATCTCCATGAATTTTTTGAATGCGGGCATCCCCGTCAAAATTTTGGAAATGAAGCAAGAGGCGCTGGACAAGGGCCTTGCCATCATTCGCAAAAATTACGAGTCTCAGGTCAAAAAAGGCAAACTTAAGCAGGACAAGTACGACCAGCGCATGAGTTTGCTCTCCACCACCTTGAGCTACGACGACCTGAAAGACGCCGACTTGGTGATTGAGGCGGTGTTTGAAGAAATGGGCGTCAAAGAGAAGGTGTTCAAAGAACTTGATCGGGTGATGAAACCAGGTTCAATTTTGGCGTCCAACACCTCGACGTTGGACGTGAACACGATTGCCTCGTTCACCCAACGCCCGCAAGACGTTGTTGGCCTGCACTTTTTCAGCCCTGCGAATGTCATGAAGCTGCTCGAAGTGGTGCGCGGTGCCAAAACTGGCAAAGACGTGCTGGCCACGGTCATGGCGCTGGCCAAAAAAATCAAGAAAACAGCGGTCGTGTCTGGCGTGTGCGATGGCTTCATTGGCAACCGAATGGTTGAGCAATATGGCCGCCAGGGCGGCTTTTTGCTGGACGAAGGCTGCACCCCGGCGCAGGTGGACAAGGCGATTGAGAAATTCGGTTTTGCCATGGGCCCGTTTCGCATGGGCGACTTGGCGGGCAACGACATTGGCTGGGCCATTCGCAAGCGCCGCGTGCTTGAAAAGCCTGACATGATTTACAGCAAAACGGCTGACAAGCTGTGCGAAATGGGGCGTTTTGGGCAAAAAGTAGGCATGGGCTGGTACGACTATGTGGCGGGTAAGCGCGATGCCATTCCAAATGCCGAAGTGGTGGCGATGATTGAAGAACATCGCAAATCCAAAGGCATCACGCCGCGCAAAGTGTCTGACGAAGAAATTGTGCAACGCCTGGTTTACTCCCTGGTCAATGAAGCTGCCCGCATTTTGGAAGAGGGCATTGCGTCCAAAGCCAGCGACATCGACATGGTTTACCTGATGGGCTACGGCTTCCCCATTTACCGTGGCGGCCCCATGAACTATGCCGACCAGGTGGGCCTGTTCAACGTGGTTCAAAGCATGAAGAAGTTCGCGCAAAACCCGCTGGACGACGCCAAGTTTTGGGAGCCAGCGCCGCTGTTGGCCAAATTGGCGGCTGAGGGCAACTCGTTCAATTGACCGTGAATTGGCGGGTTCTGCGCACGCGACCCGCCAACCCCTGAGATTCAAAACAATCCGCAGCCCCAGCCACAGCCTCACTCGAAGCGAAAAACAATAACAGGGACGCTTATGTTAAAAAAAATTGCTCTGGGATTGCTTTTCTTGCTGCTGATCGTGGTGGCCGTTGTGGTGTTCAACACTTTCAGGTCGGGTTCCCGCCAAATTGACGCAGCGCCCATCGCCAAATTGGCGGTAGACGAGGCGGGCGCTGCGGCGCACTTGGGTGAGGCTGTTCGCCTGCGCACTGTGTCGGACTACAAACAGCCGGCGCTCAACGCCGACCAGTTCACACAGTTTCACGCGCTTTTGCAAACCCGCTACCCCAAGGCGCATACCGCACTCACGCGCGAGGTCGTAGGTGACCTGAGCCTTTTGTACACCTGGAAGGGCTCTGACGACAAGGCCAAGCCGATTCTGCTGATGGCGCACCAAGACGTGGTGCCCGTTGCGGCGGGCACTGAAAAAGACTGGGCCGTTGAGCCGTTTTCAGGCACGGTCAAAGACGGTTACGTTTGGGGGCGCGGTGCCTGGGACGACAAAGTCAACGTGATCGCGCAGATGGAAGCGATTGAAATGCTGGTGGCCAGCGGCTACCAACCCAAGCGCACGGTTTACTTGGCTTTTGGAGCTGACGAAGAGGTCGGTGGCCACCGGGGCGCGGTGCGCATTGCTGCCTTATTGAAAGAACGCAAGGTTCGGCTGGATTTTGTGATTGACGAAGGCTTGCTGATTGCAGAAGGCATTTTGCCAGGTGTCAAAGCGCCCGTGGCCATGATTGGCCTGGCTGAAAAAGGCTTTTTGTCGGTGGTTTTGCGCCTTCCGGCCACGCCGGGCCATTCGTCCATGCCGCCACCCAAAGGCACGGGGGCCATTGCCATGATGAGTGCCGCTTTGCGCCGTATAGACGATGACCAACTGCCCGCAGGCCTGCGCGGTGTAGCCCGGGAAATGTTCGAAACGCTGGCGCCTGAAACTAGCGGCATGTCGCGCGTCGCGTTGTCCAACTTGTGGTTGTTTGCGCCAATGGTGCAAAAGCAACTTGAAGCGGCGGCCAGCACCAACGCCCTGATTCGCACCACCACGGCGCTCACTATCGTCAATGCGGGCAACAAGGACAATGTGATGCCGGGCCGCGCTGAGGCGACCGTCAACTACCGTTTGTTGCCAGGCGACACGCAAGAAGCGGTGTTGGCGCGGGTGAAGCAGCAAGTCAGCGAAACTCTGGGCAACGACCGGTTCGAGCTGTTTGCTTTGCCTGATGGGCGCGAGGCGTCCAAGGTGTCGCCGACCGACGCGGCCGCGTACCAATTGATCAATCGCACCATTCGCGAAGTTTTTCCGGGCACCTTGGTCGTTCCCGGTTTGGTGGTGGCAGGCACAGATTCGACCCACTTCACCGAGGTAAGCGACCATATTTACCGTTTTTCACCGGTTCGCGCCAAGGCAGAAGACCTGCCGCGTTTTCACGGCACGAATGAGCGCATTTCCACAGCCAACCTGGCTGAACTGGTGCGTTTTTACCATCGCTTAGTTACAGTCGGTGCTCAAACACTTTGACCGGCGCTTCACTGTTTATTTAATCCATTCACTCCCTTCACCCTCAAGCAAAGGAATCACCATGACATCCGCCGTAATCGTCTCCACCGCACGCACCCCCCTTGCCAAAAGCTGGAAGGGCGGCTTTAACATGACCCATGGCGCAACTTTGGGTGGCCATGCGGTCGAGCACGCGGTAAAGCGTGCTGGCATTGAAGGCGCAGAGGTTGACGACGTCATCATGGGCTGCGCCACCCCCGAGGGTGCCACAGGTGCCAACATCGCCCGCCAGGTCGCACTGCGTGCGGGCTTGCCCATCACCACATCGGGCATGACGGTCAACCGCTTTTGCTCCTCTGGGCTGCAAACCATCGCCATGGCAGCGCAGCGCGTGATTGCAGGCGAGGGCGACATTTTTGTAGCGGGCGGCGTTGAGAGTATCTCCTGCGTGCAGCAGGAAATGAACACCCACATGATGGCTGACCCCTGGCTGGTTAAAAACAAGCCAGAAATTTACTGGAACATGCTGCAAACCGCTGAAAACGTGGCCAAGCGCTACAACATTGGCCGCGAGGCAATGGACGAGTACGGCGCTTCGAGCCAGCAAAAGGCGGTGGCGGCCTTGGCGGCAGGTTTGTACGACGCTGAAATTGCGCCAATCACCGTCACCATGGGCGTGGCCGACAAAGTGATGGGCTTGACGACCAAGCAAGTCACTGTGTCGCACGACGAAGGTATTCGCGACGGCACCACCAAAGAGGGCATTGCCGGCCTGCGCTCCGCGCTGCCAGGTGGCTTGATCTCGGCGGGCAATGCCAGCCAGTTTTCAGACGGCGGCGGCGCTTGCGTCATCATGAATGAAACCGTGGCAGAGCGCAAAGGTTTGACGCCTTTGGGCCGCTTTTTGGGCTTTGCCGTGGCGGGTTGCGAGCCTGACGAAATGGGCATTGGTCCGGTTTACGCCATTCCCAAGGTGCTTAAGCGCCTGGGCCTGACCGTCCAAGACATCGACTTGTGGGAGCTGAACGAAGCCTTTGCCGTGCAAGTTATTTATTGCCGCGACAAGCTGGGCATTCCGGGCGAACGCCTGAACGTGAACGGCGGCGCGATTGCTGTGGGTCACCCTTACGGCGTGAGCGGTCAGCGTTTGACGGGCCATGCGCTGATTGAAGGCAAGCGCCGCGGTGCAAAGCGCGTCTGCGTCACCATGTGCATTGGCGGCGGCATGGGCGCTGCGGGGATTTTTGAGGTGCTTTGAGGCTGATTTAGATAGCCGGGCGCTCGAGGCAGTGGCCCGGGGCCTGGAGATCCGCTTGAGGCAGCGGGTCATCAGAAATTTAATTGCTATAATATAAATAGCAAACTATATATATTTTCCGAGAGCTAGAGGCCTATTTCATTCATAAAATGGCATTTTCAGGGCCTTTTTGAGAAAAAAGAACCTGCAGGTTCTTTTTTAAGGTTTTCGCCGTTTTTTGGCCCGTTTTAGAAAGTTAGACAGACCATGGCATTTCGCGACACACTGGACTTTCTTCTTTTTGACTGGCTCCAAGCGGCAGGCCTGAACCAGCGCGAGCGCTTCAGCGACCATTCCCGCGAGACGTTTGACGCTGTTCTGGACACCTGCGAGCGCATCGCCCGCGAGAAATACGCCCCTTTCAATCGCCTGGTCGACACGCAGGAGCCGCATTTTGACGGCGAAAAAGTCACGCTGCCGCAGGCGACCCATGATGCCCAAAAGGCCTACGCAGAGTCAGGCATGCTGAGCGCCTCGCAGGACTACGCCATTGGTGGCATGCAATTGCCCTACACGGTCGAAGCCGCCGCAAACGCCTTTTTCGCCATGGCCTCGGTCAGCATCGGCTCCGGGCTGCTGTCGGTGGGCAATGCCAATTTGCTGATGAAGCACGGCACCACTTTGCAGCGCGATGTGTTTGCGCTGAATGAGTTTTCAGGCCGTTGGTCGGGCACCATGTGCTTAAGCGAGCCGCAGGCGGGCTCCAGCCTGTCTGACATCACCACCCGCGCCGTGCCCGATGGCGATAGTTTCGAAGCTGAAGCCCTGGGGCCACGCTACCGCATCAAAGGCAACAAGATGTGGATTTCAGCCGGTGAACACGAGCTGACCGAAAACATCATTCACCTGGTTTTGGCCAAAATTCCAGGGGCGGACGGCAAGCTGGTCGCCGGAACGCGCGGCATTTCATTGTTTATCGTGCCCAAAAAGATGGTCAACACGGCAGGTGAATTGACGGGCCAACGCAATGACGTGGCCTTGGCGGGCCTGAACCACAAGCTCGGCTGGCGCGGCACCACCAACACGTTGCTGAATTTTGGCGAAGGCAAGTACCCAGTGGGTTCACTCGATGGGCCGACCGACCTGCCTGGAGCGATCGGCTACCTAGTCGGCAAGCCCGGCGAAGGTTTGCGCTGCATGTTCCACATGATGAACGAAGCCCGTATTGGCGTCGGCACAGCTGCCACCATGCTGGGTTTGGCGGGTTATTACGCTTCGCTTGATTACGCCAAAACCCGCTTGCAAGGCCGCCCCGTCAAAGGTGCCAGCGCCAGTGGCGTGGCAGTGAAAGACGCTACCCAAGCGCAGGTTGCCATCATTGAACATGCCGATGTGAAACGCATGCTGTTGGCGCAAAAGTCGTATGGCGAAGGCGCTTTGGCGCTTGAACTGTATTGCGCCCGTTTGGTGGACGAACAGCACACAGGCAGCTCCCAGGCGGCAGACGACGCCCGCCTGTTGCTCGAAGTGCTGACCCCCATTGCCAAAAGCTGGCCCAGCGAATGGTGTTTGGAGGCCAACAGCATGGCGATTCAAATCCATGGCGGCTACGGCTACACCCGCGACTTCCCGGTAGAACAATACTGGCGCGACAACCGCCTGAACATGATTCATGAGGGCGCGCATGGCATTCAGGCCGCTGACCTGCTGGGTCGCAAGGTGCTGATGGAAGACGGCCGTGGCCTGACCCTGTTGGCCCAGCGCGTTACCTCAACCATTGACCGCTGCAAACCGGTTGAGGCCCTGGCCGCCCACGCGCTCGCGCTAGAGCATGCGCTTGCCCAGGCCTTCAGCGTCACGCAATCCGCTTGGTCTAGCGGCAACCCGGCGCAGGCTTTGGCCAATGCCGTGCCCTACATGCAAGGCTTTGGCCACACTGTGTTGGCCTGGATCTGGCTGGACGTGGCCGCCACCGCTTTGCATCACGACGCAGCCCAGTCCAAGCCCGCCACCCAGGGCGTTTTGGCGGCAACCCAGTACTTTTACCACTATGAGCTCCCCAAAATCGGCGCGTGGTACAAGGTGGTTGAATCCCGCGACATGACGTGCGCCGATTTGGCGCTGGAGGCTTTTTAATGGTCAGCCAAAAATTGCTCACCCGCTTGCAATGGCTCGTCTGGATCGCCATTTACGGCGGTTTGTTGACGGTGGTGTTGGGCACCTTTGTGCAGGGCGGCGACGCGTCAACCGCCTGGTGGATGTTTGTCATCGGCACAGTGTTGGTGGTGCTTGGCAGCGCCTTGATTTATGTGCGTTCCCGCCTGAAGGCAGCGCCTTGAACTGCAGAAAAATTTTACCGCCAAACACTTTTTAACCTCTTTTTGCACCACTTTTGAAGGAATCCCATGTCCAGAACCATTCAACAACTGTTTGACTTGAAAGGCAAAACGGCGCTGGTCACAGGCGGCTCTCGCGGCCTGGGTCTGCAAATGGCTCACGCTCTGGGCGAGGCGGGTGCCAAAATCGTGCTGAATTCGCGCAAAGCCGAAGACCTGGAGCAAGCGGCCGCCCAGTTGAAGGCGGTCGGCATTGACGCCAGCTGGATTGCCGCCGACTGTGGCAAAGAAGAGGACCTTCGCCGCCTGGGGGATGAAAGTCTGCAGCGCCTGGGGCGGGTTGATATTTTGGTGAACAACGCGGGTGCCAGTTGGGGTGCCCCGGCTGAGGACCACCCTGTGGCCGCCTGGGACAAGGTGATGAACCTCAACATTCGCGGCTATTTCATTTTGTCGCAACACATTGCCAAACACAGCATGATTCCGAATCGGGCAGGGCGCATCATCAACATTGCGTCGATTGCCGGGCTCAACGGCAACCCCAAAGGCATGAACACCATTGCCTACAGCACGTCCAAAGGCGCGGTGGTCAACTTCACCAAAACATTGGCGGCGGAATGGGGGCAGTACAACATCAACGTCAACGCCATTTGCCCAGGGTTTTTCATGACCAAAATGGCCGCTGGCCTGATCGACTTGCTTGGTGAAGACAAGATGGCTTCCGCAGCGCCACTCAATCGCCTGGGTGACGACGAAGACCTCAAAGGCATTACCCTGCTGTACGCGTCAGACGCAGGCAAACACATCACTGGCCAATGGATGGCCGTGGATGGCGGCGTCAGCGTTGTGACGGGTGCCTAGGAATATGGCCCCCACGCTTGCCACTTTGTGTCCTGCGATTTATTCATGACTTTCGCCATCAAAATTCCCTTTGTTGAGCATTTAGGCTTTTCACTTGATGTTTTCGAGGGGGGTCATTCGCAAATCAGCTATGAAGCCCGGCCAGAACACCTGAACACGTTTCACGTCACGCATGGTGGCGCGGTCATGACTTTGCTGGATGTGAGCATGGCCACCGCAGCGCGCAGCGTTGAACCCAACATGGGGGTCGTCACGATCGAGATGAAGACCAGCTTCATGAGGCCCTGTCGTGGCATGCTGACCAGCAAAGGGCACTTGATGCACCGCACCAAATCGATGGCCTTCACCGAAGCCACCATTTTTGACGCGGAAGGGCTGGCCTGCGCGCACGCCACTGGCACCTTCAAATACGTCAGGCGCGGCGACCGAAATGCCAACCCCCAAGATGGCGAAACGCCAAATGACATTGTTTCAACCGACTGACCATCAAACTGACTCCTCTTTCCTTTTTCCTTTTGCAATTCAATTTTTAGCGAGCTTTTCATGCCAATCAACCAACAAATGCACCTGGACAACCGCCCAACCGGCGAAGCAATGGCCAGCAACTTCAAACTCGTCGAATCTGAAACTCCGGCGTTGACAGCAGGCCAAGTGCTGGTGCGCCACCACTTTCTGAGCCTGGACCCCTACATGCGCGGGCGCATGAACGACGGCAAAAGCTACGCAGTACCCCAAGCGCTGGGGCAAACCATGGGCGGCGGCACGGTCGGTGAAATTGTCGAATCCAAAAGCGACAAGTACGCTGTCGGCGACAAGGTGGTGGGCATGGGCGGCTGGCAAGAGTACAGCGTGGTTGACGTGAGCCAACCAGGCGCTTTGCGCAAGGTCGACACCACCCACGTGCCTCTGAGCCACTACCTGGGTGCTGTGGGCATGCCCGGCGTGACAGCCTGGTACGGCTTGGTCGACATCATCAAACCTAAAGCCGGGCAAACCATGGTGGTCAGTGCGGCAACAGGCGCCGTGGGCAGTGCCTTTGCGGCTTTGTCCAAAGCCCGAGGCTGCCGCACGGTCGGCATTGCCGGTGGGCCAGACAAATGCAAATACGCAGCAGACGAGCTGGGTTTTGACGCCTGCATAGACTACAAGTTGCACAGCAACGCCGCGTCATTGTCCAAAGCCCTTAAAGAAGCTTGCCCGGACGGCATTGACGGCTACTTTGAAAACGTAGGCGGCATGGTGCTGGACGCGGTGCTGACCCGCATGAACGCCTTTGGCCGCATTGCGGTGTGCGGCATGATTGCAGGCTACGACGGCGCACCCTTGCCATTGGCGCAACCCTCGCTCATTTTGGTCAGCCGCCTGAAGGTTGAAGGTTTCATTGTCAGCGAGCACATGGAAATCTGGCCCCAGGCTTTGGCAGAGCTGGGTGGCCTGGTGGCCAGCGGCAAGCTCAAACCCCGCGAATCGGTCGCTCATGGTATCGCGGCGGCACCCGAGGCGTTTTTGGGCCTGCTGAAGGGCAAGAATTTTGGCAAACAAATAGTTAAATTGATCTGATTCGACCGTTAGATTTGCGTCTCAAAACTTCAAAGCCCTGATTTCACTGTTCAGCACCCAAGGAGAAAACCGATGTCCGACCTGATTCTTCACCATTACCCCGCGTCGCCGTTTGCCGAGAAAATTCGGTTGGTGATGGGTTTTAAGAAGTTGGCCTGGAAGTCGGTCATCGTGCCCAATATGATGCCCAAACCCGATGTGCTGGCACTGACGGGAGGGTATCGCAAAACGCCTTTTTTGCAGGTGGGTGCCGACATTTACTGCGACACCGCTTTGATCTGCGATGTGCTGGAGCATTTGCACCCTGGGCCATCCTTGTACCCCGCCAAACACAAGGGCTTGGCCCGCATCTTGTCCCAATGGGCGGACGACAAAGTGTTTCAGGCGGCCATGGGCTACAACTTTTCGCCCAAAGGTGCGGCCCAACTGTTTTCGTCGTTTCCAGGCACCACGCCCGAGAACATCGCCACGGTCAGCAAAGCTTTCATTGAAGACCGCGCCAAAATGCGCCTGGGCCAGCCGCGCATGCCGCCAGCCGATGCTGCGGCCACTTACAAAAGCTATTTGCGTCGCCTGGCCAACATGCTGGACAGCCAAGATTTCCTGTTGGGCAACGAACCCAGCGTTGCTGATTTTTCTGCTTACCACCCGCTTTGGTTCACGCGCACCCAAGTCAGCGTGATGGCGGGCGTTCTGGATGCCACCCCAGGTGTTTTGGCCTGGATGGACCGCATGGCCAGTTTGGGCCACGGCACGCACCAAGACTGCTCATCCACCGAAGCCATCGAAGCGTGCGCCCAATCTGGCTGGACGGACAGCGTTTTTGGCAATGAGCAGTTTCAGGACGAGCATGGCATTGAGCTGGGCAGCCAGGTCACCATTGCGGCTGACAGTTTTGGCCCCGAACCCACCGAGGGTGAGCTGATCTCGGCCACCCGCATGCATTACACCTTGCGCCGCACCGATGACCGCGCGGGGACGGTTCAGGTGCACTTCCCGCGCATTGGGTTCATTTTGAAGAAAGTAGCAGCTTGACATGATTTCTGATTTCAAAGGCAAAACTGCCGTTTTGACGGGCGCAGGCTCAGGCTTTGGGCTCGAATGCGCGCGCTTGGGTGCCAAACTCGGCATGAATCTGGTTTTGGCAGATGTGCAAAAAGATGCTTTGGCCAAAGCCAGCGACGAATTGGAAGCCGCAGGTGCCCAAGTATTGGCTTTCCCGCTGGATGTATCAAAAGCTGACGAATTTGAAGCGCTGGGTCAAGCCGTGTTCAAACGTTTCGGCGCACCCCATTTTGTGTTTAACAACGCTGGCGTGGGGGCGGGCGGTTTGATTTGGGAGAACTCGCTGAAAGACTGGGAATGGGTTTTGGGCGTGAATTTGATGGGCGTCGTGCACGGCTTGCGGGTCTTCACGCCCATGATGCTGCAAGCCGCCAAACAAGACCCTGGCTACCAGGGCCACATTGTCAACACAGCCAGCATGGCCGGTTTGCTGAACCCACCCAACATGGGTGTCTACAACGTCAGCAAGCATGCGGTGGTCAGCATGACCGAGACGCTGTACACCGACTTGTCTCTAGTCACAGACCAAATCAGCGCCAGTGTGCTGTGCCCATTTTTTGTGGCTACGGGAATCAACCAAAGTGAACGCAATCGCCCAGGTGATATGACTGATGCGCAAGCCACCCTGACCAAAAGTCAAAAAATTGGCCAAGCCATGACGTCCAAGGCCGTTAACAGCGGCAAAGTCAGCGCAGCCGACGTGGCTGCCATGGTGTTCGACGCCATCGCTGCCAACCGCTTCTACATCTACAGCCACCCCCACGCCATCAAGTCGGTTCAGACCCGCATGGAGGACATTATTTTGGCGCGCAATCCGACCAGTCCGTTTGCTGGCAAACCCGAAATTGGCGAAGAGTTGAAGCGTTCGCTTAGGGCTGAGTAGGGTGGCAGCCGGCTCGCCTGCGCAAGGTCACCGTAGTGTCACTGCAGGCTCAATGTAAACTTTGCAGGTTGGCTTGCTCAAACAAATCCACCTGAACCACCGCTGGGTCCGAGCGCTCAAGCAACGATAAAAACTGCAGCAAATCAGCATCGACCACAAAGCTGGCTGACGAGGTGGCCGTCAGCAGGTTTTCTGGCATTTGGGGCCGTGCCACAACAAAGCCTTGCACGTAGTCCACGCCAATTTCAGTTAAGGTCTGCACGGTTGCCGAGTCTTCTGCCCATTCGGCGATGGTCTTCATGCCCAAATTCCGGGCCAGGCTGACAATGGCCTCCACAATCGCTACATTGGCCGGGTGGCGGTTCATGTCCACAATGAAACTGCCGTCAATTTTGAGCAAATCGGCCGTCAGTTCCTTCAGGTACGAGAACGAGGTGTAGCCTGCGCCAAAGTCATCCAGCGCCACTTTCGCGCCATAACTGCGCACCTTGTCGACAAAGCGGCGCGTGTTGTTCAAGTCGTGCAAGGCCACGCTTTCCGTGATTTCAAGGCAAAGGTGCGAGACGATGTTGGTGTTCAGTTCCAGCATGGCGTACACATCTTGCAAAAACTTTTCGTCGTTGAGGGACGCACCACTCAGGTTCATGCACACGAACTTGGTGTTTTCAAGGGTGCTGCTGTGGGTGTTCATCCACGCCAGGGTGGTCGACAAGACCCAGCGGTCAATCACGCTCATTTGGCCACTGCTTTCGCCAGCTGAGATCAATCGGTCTGTCGGAATCAACTTGCCTTCATGGTCCAGCATGCGAAGCAGCACCTCAAAATTGAGCGACTCCGAGGGCGAGGTCAAGGACATGATGGGCTGCATCATCAAAAACAAACCGTCTGTCGCATTGGTGTTGGACAGTTGCTCCACCAGCCGCAACTCCGCCTCGTGCTGGTCAAAGGCGCTGGCGTTGCGTTCAAACACCACCAAACCGTCGCCACTGCCAGCCTTGGCTTCGTGGCACGCACGGTCGGCGGTGGAGACAGCGTCTTTGACCTGCATTTCTGCGCCGACGTCAATTAGCCCAATCGAGCCGCGCACATGAAAAGCGCGATCTCCGACCTTATAAGGCGTGCTGCCCAAGCTTTCAATAATGCCTTTGCAAATCAAAGTCGCCACAGGAATTTTGGTGTCAGCCATGACCAGCACAAACTCGTCGCCGCCCACACGCCCAAATTGCATGGCGCCAGAAATCATGTGAATCACGCGCTGGCAAACTTGCTGCAAAACCTCATCGCCCGCGTTATGGCCAAACAAATCGTTGATCAGCCTGAATCGGTCCAGATCGAGGTAGGCCAGCGCCAGGGGTTTGCCATTGGCCAACTCTGACATGGCCGAGTCCAGCGCCTTTTCGATGCCGCGTCGGTTCAATACCTTGGTCAACGGGTCGTTATTGACCAAAAAAAGCAATTCTTCCGTGGCCTTGGCTTTCTCCGTCACGTTTTGCAAAGAGCCTTCAATGCGGTTGCGAGCCAGCGTGGCCTTGACCAAAAATCGGCTGACTTCACGGTTGCCAAGCAATGGCGCTCGGCCTTTGATCTCAAGCTCGCCATCGCTTTGCGAATGAACCAGATTGTGCAATTGCGCCCAAGCGCCACCATTGAAATAGCGCTGCCAGGAGCGCCCGCCTTTTTCAAGCACCTTGTGACCCAACATGCGCATCAGCGCCGGGTTGGCACTCAAAAACCGGCCGCGCAAATCAAGCGTGAACAGGCCAATCGGCATGGCTTCATAGGTGTGCTGAAGCTCGGCTTGCACCTCTAGCCGTTTTTCATGCTCTTGGCGCATTTGGGCCGCAATCGCCACCGCTGCGAGCAAACTCGACGACAAGGCCGCGGTAACGCTATTGAAGGAGCCAATCAGACCCTTGACACCCAGGGCGGCGGCAATCACCTCGTACAAACTGGCGGCCAGTGTGATGCTGATCGACGCGCTGTACCAAATGGCAGCCTTGGATCGGGTCAAAATCAATATTTTGGCCATCGAAAACAACATCACACCAATGAACACTCCCGTCGCAATCCAGAGGAAGGGCAGGAAGTTGCGGTAGGGCAGAAGGGCGGATATGGCCAAAAGGGGCAAGCAAAACCACTGCGGTATGCGCATCAACCACATGGTTCCTACCTTGACCAGATCTTCCCGGAACAACATGCCAAAAAGCGTGACCGACAGCACAAAGTAGACCGCCATGGTGATGGCCCGCATGCTCACCAAGCCTTCAGATGGAATGGCAAATCCCAGCCATTGCGCGTCCCAACCTGCTGAAAGGGCACCCATTCGCAAATTGACGACCAACCAGGCTGCAAACAAAAGGTACAAGGCGCTGCGGTTGATCATGGCAGTGACCAGGACAAACACTGCCAGAATCAGGATGCCGCCCTCGAGCAGGCCTGATTTGCGGTGAAACTCTTGCGCCGACATTTGCAGATCGGCCGATTGCCATGACAAGGCCGTGATGCGGGCAGGGCCAATCGACAACACTTGGCAAATGACGTTTTGTGGTTGGGTGGACATCGCCGTGATGAGCACAAACCCCGCTTTGATTTCCGAGATCTGCCCGCCAGCGCTATCGCGGTTGGCGCGGCCCAACAAGGCTTGTGTGTCCGCATTCCAGCAGGTGACTTCCACCGCGTGGCGCGATGGAAATTCCACTTCCATCAGCGCCATGGCATCACTGGCAGGGGAGGTGAAAGATACCCAAAACGGAGCTTCATTCAAGTCCGTGTCGGCAAAAGGGACGATGGGTTGCTTGGCAATTTGGCTCAAAACTGCCTGCAAGTCGGGCGCAGAGGTTTGCGCTGGGGCTGCGGCCGCACCAGTCTTGAAAACCCGCAACTCAAGCAGTTGGGGAGCGCCCGATGCGTACTGGGTTTTCCAAACAATCAAAGCCAACAAGCTGACAAAACCCACCAACACCGGAATGGCGTAGCTGGAGAATCCAAACAGCAAAGCGTCTAGCTTGGGGTGAAGCTTTTGGCCCAGGTTTCTGAAAAACTCAAAAAATTTTGTCAATTTGCACGTGTCTCCGCACCGGACCGTCGAACGTCAGACCTAAAGGTCTGGGCGGCAGAACCCTGAAATAATTCTCAACGACTTGTAGTTTTTGGTAAGCCCAAACCAACCCGATCTTCTTCAGGTCAATTTGGCTCAGGCAGAGGTAGACGGTACACCGAGTGGATGTTGCCTACAAGAGAATTCGTCACCTGGCGTTACTTGTCGTTATTTAAAAACAACAGGAAAATCATCAAGTTGCTTGCCAAATCTGATGTGAAACATCAAGCAAACCCACTGGATGGTGGCCGAATCGGGCAAAAAATCAGAGCTGACTGATGTTTGCCAGAACCATTGCTGACGTCAGGTTCAAGTGTCAGGTTCAAGTGCCAAGCACAATCACCAAGCTCATGGCAGCTTCGAGCAAATTGGCGCTGAATCGCTAAAACCAAGGATGACAGAGCGTCCCGCGCAACCTCTAGGGTTGGGCGGCCCATTCACATGGTGTATTTGGCGGTGGTGGTTCTTGGGATTTGTACCGCGGTTGGAGAAAAACGCGGCGAGCGGCGCTCACCGAGCTCAATATCGGGGTGAAAGGTGCGAAACGCGAAGTCGAACAAGGGGTTTTTCGCCATCGTCCAGCGCGCCTCGGCGGTTTCAACGCTCGAACTCATGATGCGATGCGGCAGGTTGCCCACATGCGCCAAAGGAATGTAACCCACGCCTGGGAACACGTCTTCGAACAGCATCCGTTCGTACTGGCGGTCAATGGGCGAGCGCCCGGTGATCACCATCCACTCGATACCCGTCAACTTGCAATACAAATAAAAGGCCTTGAACAACACCGTGGTCACCAAACGCCCGCCTTTGCCGTCCGTCACGCCCAGTCGGGTCGCTTCGGCCAGGCGGTGGCCTTTCATCCAGTCGGGCAGGGCGATTGATTGCTCTAGGCTCAGTGGCTTGAATTCATTGGTTTGAATGCGCATGGTGCCCAGGGGCGAACCATCCAGTTTGGACTCGGCAAGCAACACCACCACGCCGTCGTCACTGTCCACCGATTCGGGGGTTTTCAGGGTTTCGGCAAATCCGGGCAAATGCCGCGCATAGGCCGAGTGGCGAATTTGCACGGCCTTTTTCAGGTCTTTGTCGTCGCCCACCAAACGCACGGTGAAGGGCAGAACCTCTTCGATCATTTTGGGCGAGTTCAGCGGCTCGTCTTCGGTTGAGTTGCCCACCCGGATCCGCGAGCCAAGGGGCAGGTCACCGGTCGTGATACGGTTGAGGCGGGTAACTATGGGGCCTGGTTGCTTCATCATGGCGCTGCTCCTTGCACATTGCATCGGTTTGAATCTGGCGTGCCCACCTGGGTGGTGCACAACATGAAAGCAAATGTAGATGTAACGTCCCAATGTTTGAAGTCGGGAATTGGATGAAGTCCAAGTAGGAATTTGCCTGACAAGGCTCTCGCATGTCAACGCGAAACTGGCCCGGCGGCTCAGCCCACCAAGTTGCATGGTGCCAGCCGCAACCGCCTTGTTAACAGGGCGCCGACACGGCCTGCAGTGTTTTGCCAGTTTTGGGGTTGAACACCACCAGATTGACTTGGCGTGCGTGGCCAGGTGTGGCGGCAATGCTGCGCCAGCTTAGTTTTTGTGGCGTTTTTGCGTCAAGCGGGTAGTCGCCCACTGCCGTGTACTGGCGCACCACAAAGTCATGATGCAGCACCTCGCCTGCGTTTTCACCAGACTTTACCTTGGACGAGTGCCCGTGCTCGGTCACCGTCCAATACGCAGACCACACGCCTGACGTGTTCGCTGCCCCTGCAACCCCCGCTGGGTTGGACGCAGGCGTGACGGTGGCTTCAAACTGGTCAAGTGCCACTTGCCGCAACACAATGCTGGCACCCGCCAATTCTTTGGCCGCGGGCACTCCCCCGGAATTATGCCAATTTCGCCAGTCGCGCCCATCCAGCACCGCTTGGGGGGTATAGATGGAATCTTGCCTGTTCAACGCCGCGATTTTTCTTTGCCGCGTGGTGTGCGCCGGGCTGGCAAAGCGATCCACCCACCCAATGTAGTCCCAGTAACCCACATGGAAGGCCTGAATAACGGTGCCTTGGTCGCGGGCGGTGCTTTTCAGAGTCGACAGCCATTTGTCCGCAGGTGGGCATGAACTACAACCTTCGGAGGTGTAAAGCTCGACCACCGCCGCCCGGTTGGGGCCAGACTGGGCCAAACAGGCCTCCAGCGCGTGGGCAATGGGCAAATAGGTCAACAAAGGAGCCGTGACAGAGAAAGCAGCCAGCTGAAAGCTGATTTTTTTCGTCTGCTTCAACAGGCTTTTTGTCAAGATTTTGGGCGAGATTTGAAACATTGTGATACCTCACGTCCTCAATTGAAGGGCCCGCTTGCCGGGTTGTGCCAAAACGGCCGTCGGGCTGTGGCAAACTCGCGGCCTCGTTCACTGTTTAGCCCCTTTTTTGCGACCTGATCCGCTCTGCCGGACACCTAGGGAAGGTCTGCATAACCCCTCGCGGCTCGTGAAGTCCGGCCTCGGGCGGTCTGCGGCGTTGGTTTTTTTGCAAATATTCTCGATATTTGCTGCAAAAACCGCCTTGCATCCCATCCCGAGCCGGCACTACACGATTCCGCGATGAGTTATGCAGAGCTTCCCTAGGGAAGCGCAGACTATTTCCTCGCTACCCCTCGTTTTTTGAGTCGCCAGCTTCGCCTTCGTTCTTACATTCATGCAAAAAATCATCGCGCAAATCGCGCAAGAAATCAAAGTTCAGCCCAACCAAGTCCAAACTGCCGTCGATTTGCTCGATGGCGGCGCCACGGTGCCCTTCATTGCCCGCTATCGCAAAGAGGTGACTGGCGGGCTGGACGACATTCAACTGCGCGAGCTGGAAATTCGGCTGTCTTACCTGCGCGAGCTGCGGGACCGCCTGCAAGCTGTGATCGGCATCATTGAAGAGCAGGGCAAGATGACGCCAACCCTGATGGCGGCACTGGTTTCAGCGCCGACCAAGCAAGCGCTGGAAGACCTGTACTTGCCTTTCAAACAAAAACGCCGCACCAAAGGGCAATTGGCCCGCGAGTCTGGGCTGGAACCATTGGCTGACGCTCTGTTTGCCAACCCCACTTTGAACCCCGCCGACGAAGCGCAAGCCTACGTGATTGCCCTGAAGCCTGTGGTCGAAGGAGAGGACAAACAACCCGATTTTTCGACCGTGCCCGCCGTGCTGGACGGTGTGCGCGATTTGTTGAGCGAGCGCTGGGCGGAAGACCCGCAACTGGTGCAAGCCCTGCGCGAATGGCTGTGGCAGTCGGGCTTGTTCAAGTCGGGCTTGATGACTGGCAAAGACGAAAACAACGCCGACGTGGCCAAATTTCGCGATTATTTTGACTACGACGAACCGATTGGCCGGGTGCCGTCGCACCGCGCTTTGGCTGTGTTTAGGGGCCGTGCCCTCGATATTTTGGACGCCAAGCTGGTGTTGCCTGAGCCAGAAGGTGCGGCGGCTGCCCCCGCCACGGGCGCCGCCAAAGCTCCTGTCAGCCTGGCTGAAGCCCGCATTGCGCTGGGTTTGAACTGGCGACACCAAAACCGCCCAGCCGACGACTTGATTCGCAAATGCGTCGCCTGGACGTGGCGCGTCAAGCTCAGCCTGTCGACCGAACGCGATTTGTTCGCCCGCCTGCGCGAATCGGCCGAAAAAGTTGCCATCAAAGTGTTTGCCGACAACCTGCGCGATTTATTGCTGGCCGCCCCCGCTGGGGCCAAAACCGTCATGGGGCTAGACCCCGGCATTCGCACCGGTGTGAAGGTGGCCGTGGTGGACGCCACTGGCAAACTGGTCGATGTGACCACGGTGTTCCCGCACGAGCCGCGCAAAGACTGGGAAGGCTCTTTGCACGTTTTGGGCAAGTTGTGCGAAAAGCACGGCGTGAACCTGATCGCCATTGGCAACGGCACGGCCAGCCGCGAAACCGACAAACTGGCGTCTGACTTGATCAAACTGATGGCCAAAGTCTCAGACCGCACGATTGACAAAGTGGTGGTCAGCGAAGCCGGGGCCTCGGTCTATTCGGCCAGCGAATTTGCCAGCCAGGAAATGCCTGATGTGGACGTGAGCCTGCGCGGTGCCGCCAGCATTGCAAGGCGGCTGCAAGACCCGCTGGCCGAATTGGTCAAGATTGACCCCAAATCCATTGGCGTGGGGCAGTACCAACACGACGTGAACCAAAGCGATTTGGCCCGCTGCCTTGAAACCGTGGTGGAAGACTGCGTGAATTCCGTGGGCGTGGACCTCAACACCGCCAGCGTGCCTTTGCTGTCCCGCGTGTCGGGCCTGAGCGCCAGCGTGGCGAAATCGGTGGTGCGTTGGCGCGAGACCCATGGCGCCTTCAGTTCGCGTCAGCAATTGCTTGAAGTGTCCGGCCTGGGTGCCAAAACTTTTGAGCAAAGCGCCGGGTTTTTGCGGATTCGGGGCGGCAGCAACCCGCTGGACGTGACCGGCGTTCACCCCGAGACTTACCCCGTGGTCGAGCAAATCATTGCCAAAGTGGGCCAACCGGTGGCCAGTCTGATGGGCCGCGCCGACATGCTGAAGACTTTGCGCCCCGAACTGTTTGCCAACGCGCAGTTTGGCGTGATCACCGTCAAAGACATTTTGACCGAGCTGGAAAAACCAGGCCGCGACCCGCGCCCAGACTTCAAAGTGGCGCGTTTTAACGATGGCTTGGAAGACATCAAAGACCTGAAAGAGGGCATGGTGCTGGAGGGCACGGTCAGTAACGTGGCGGCGTTTGGTGCTTTTGTAGATTTGGGGGTTCACCAGGATGGGCTGGTGCATGTGAGCCAGTTGAGCCACAAATTTGTCACCGACGCGCGCGAAGTCGTTAAAACGGGCGACATTGTGAAAGTGCAGGTGGTTGAGGTTGACGTCGCTCGCAAGCGCATCGCCTTGACCATGAAGTTAGGCCAGAAGCCAGGTGAAACCGCTGGCCGACGACAAGACGGGCATGACAACCGCTTTCAACCAGCGGGCAATCAACGTGGCGGAGGCGGTGGCGGTGGCGGTGGCGGGTACGGCGGTGGGCAACATGGACGTGGCGGTTCAGGCAGTCAGGGCGGCGCGGGCCAGTCAGCGCCCCAATCGACCGCCATGGCCTCGGCATTTGCCAAGCTCAAGCCTTGAGGGCAAATTGAAGGCTTGGGCGGTGTTTTGTCACGAAAGTTTGATCTGCGAGCCAAGCACTGCGTGCGGGGCAGCCACAATGCGACAGATACAAAGCGATACAGATACATAATGTTGAAAACCCAGCGCGGCACTCGGGCAAAGGCCTGTCATCCGCTCACTGGGTTGCCGGGTTTACCACTGTCTGGAGATCAATCGTCATGGAGTTGAATGCGCTGCTGGCCCTGCAGTTCAATTTACCCAGCATCCCGAGGGTGGTGGCGCTGTTGCTCAGCGAACTGGACAAAGACGAGCCCGACCTGAAGAAAGTGTCGCAATTGGTCAGCACGGACCCGGCTTTGACCACCCGCCTGCTGCAAATCTCGAATTCCGACGACTACCGGCTGGCCCACACGATCAACAGCGTGTCGGAGTCCTTGGCGATATTGGGTTTAAAACACGTGCGGGCCATGACGGCGCAGGCAGCTGGCGGCAGCTCGTTCAAGGCGGTCGCTGGCATTAACTTGCAGCAATTTTGGAGCTACAGCCTGAACGTGGCCAAGGTGTCGCGGTCATTGGCGGGCGTGGTACGGCAAAACCAGCAAGCGGCCTTCACCATTGGCCTGATTCACGCGGTGGGCGAACTGGCCATGCACCTGGCCATGCCGGAAAAAATTGCAGTGTTGAACCGCGACACCGCACCCTTGGGCCTGCGCCGCGCCAGTCTGGAAATGCAGGCCTTTGGCTATTGCTATGGCCATGTGGGCGCGGGCTATGCGCGCATGTGGCAGTTTCCGAGTCGCATTGTGGATGCGCTGGAGCACCAAAGCGAGCCGTTTGAGCAAGACGTGTACGAACCGCTGGCAGGCGTTATTCACCTGGCCACCTGGCGTGCCCGCGCCAAAGAGGCGGGGTTGGACCAGCGCGGCATGGCCGTGACCTTTCCGGGCGAGGTCGGCGACATCATGAAGCTGGACATCGACATGGTGTTGCAGCAAGACCCGATTGACTGGAGCGCCCAAATGCCTGGTCGGGTCATGCCGTGATCGGGCCCTGAGCCGCTGTGCAAGCACTTTGCCTGTACGCGGGGCCCACAGCGCTTCGCCATATTCAAAACCGAGGCCTTCAAGCGGCTGACATTGGTACCCTGGCTGGGGCGGCGGGTGGCCCCAAGGGATTAATTTTGGGGCCGCTGGACCGGCTGATTTTTGGAGAATTTCTGGCGCCATCGACCCATGTGGTAAATCTGGTGGGCGCGTCCATTGGGGCGTGGCGCATGGCGACGGCCTGTTTGGGCCATGGAAATCCCCCCGGGCAGTCGACCAACGTGCAAGCTTTTGAGCGGCTGGAGCACGATTACATTCACCAGCATTACGAGCTGCTGCCCGGTCAAAAGCGGGTTTCGGCCCAGTTTGTCAGCGAAAAGTTTGGTGCCAGCCTGGAAGATTTTTACGGCGGCCGCGTGTTTGAGGTCTTGCACAACCCAAGGTATCGCCTGCACGTCATCACCTCGCGCGGGCGGCATCTGCTGGCGCGGGAGCAGCGCCTGCGCACGCCACTGGGCTATTTGGGCGCGTTTTTAGCGAATGGATTGCACCGCAAAGCGCTGGGCGCGTGGCTGGAGCGGGTGGTTTTTTCCAGCCAATCGGCCCCTTTGCCCTTTGGCACGGCTGATTTTGCCACCCGCCAAGTGCCCCTGACCGATGCCAATTTCATGCAAGCGCTGCAGGCCAGCTGTTCGATTCCGTTCGTATTGCAGTCGGTGCGCAACATTCCGGGCGCGCCGCCTGGGGCGTATTGGGATGGCGGAATCACCGATTACCACTTGCATTTGAACTACGCGAACGTCGGCCCCGCAGGCCGAGCGCCTGGACAATTGGCATCTCAGCCAAATGCTACTAATATTATAGCAAACAATGGCCATTCTTCGAGAGCTAGAGGCCTAAAAGACTCATTAAATGAGCCCGAAGCTGCCTCTGAGTCAAAAGTCACATCACCGGTGATATCACTTTCAAAAAATGTGACTTCTGCGCCTCTGGTTCTCTACCCACATTTTCAAAAAGCCGTGGTGCCCGGTTGGTTGGACAAAGGCCTGAAATGGCGGCACAAAGCCACTCACCACCTGGACAATGTGCTGCTCTTGGCCCCCAACCCTGACTGGGTGCGCACGCTGCCCAACGGAAAACTGCCGGATCGCGGCGATTTCACCCGCTATGGCAACGACCTGGCAGGCCGCGTGAAGGCCTGGACAACCGCCGCCCGGGCCAGCCAGCAGTTGGCGGACGAATTTGCGGCGTGGCTGCAACGGCCCGACCCGAGCGCCGTGCGGCCCTTGTAGTGCATTTGCCGTCCGCCTTGCGCAGCGATGGGGGACAATTCAGGCCTCTTGCCCAGTTTGTTTAGATTTCCAGCCCATGCCCCGCTTTCTCACCGCCGCCTTGTACAAATTTGTCGCCTTGCCCGACTTTGCCGATCTGAAACCGCCTTTGCAGGCTGTTTGCGACGCGAATGAGGTCAAAGGCACGCTGCTGTTGGCGTCCGAAGGCATCAACGGCACCATCGCCGGGGCCCAGGAGGGCGTGCAAGTGGTTTTGGATCATCTGAAAAGCGACCCGCGACTGGCCGATTTGGCTCACAAAGTCGCTTGGGCCGACGAGCCGCCGTTTTTGCGGATGAAAGTGCGGCTGAAGAAAGAAATTGTGACCCTCGGCGTGCCCGGGGTCAGCCCCACGCTGATGGCCGGCACCTATGTGAAGCCCGCCGACTGGAACGCGCTCATCAGCGACCCCAGCGTGCTGGTGGTAGACACCCGCAACGACTACGAGGTGCAGATTGGCAGCTTTCAAGGCGCGATTGACCCGAATTTAAAAACCTTTGCCGACCTGCCCGCCTGGGTGGCGCAGCAAGAGCTGGCAGGGGGCGTTTTGGCCAGTTCCTTAGCCAAAAACGCCAAAAAAACCAAAATCGCCATGTTTTGCACAGGCGGCATTCGCTGCGAAAAATCCACCGCGCTCATGCGCATGCAAGGCTACGACGAGGTCTACCACCTGGAAGGCGGTATTCTCAAATACCTGGAGACTGTGCCCCCAGAAGAGAGCCTGTGGTCGGGCGAATGCTTTGTGTTTGACGAGCGGGTGTCGGTGGGCCACGGCCTGCAACCCGGCAGTTTGGCGCTGTGCCGTTCGTGCCGCCATCCGGTGGGCGCGGCAGAGCAGGCGTCGCCGTTTTATGAATTGGGCATCAGCTGCCCCAACTGTTTTGACGCCAAAACCCCGGCCCAGAAAAAAGGATTTGCTGAACGCCAGCGGCAGGTGGAGCTGGCCCGCGCACGTGGCACCGCGCATGTGGGCGCGAAGCAGCAAGACAAAATGTCGCCAGACAAGGGGCAGGGCAGAGCGCCGACCCAGGCGGTCGCCGCATCCTCAGCTTCTGGCCCGGATTCAGCTTCGGCGGTAGCCTTGGCCGCAGCCGAAGGCCTAGTCGAACCCAAAACGGGCCAAGCTTGACCTTGACCCAGTCTGCCTCGGTCGGCCCAGCCTTGCGGCCCATCTTGTACAGCTTTCGCCGCTGCCCCTACGCTATGCGGGCGCGTTTGGCCTTGCTTGCCAGCGGGTTGGCCTATGAGCACCGCGACATCTTGCTGCGCGACAAACCCGCCGCCTTGCTGCAAGCGTCGCCCAAAGGCACGGTGCCGGTGCTGGTTTTGCCAAACGGCCAGGTGCTGGAAGAAAGCCTGGACATCATGCTGTGGGCCTTGCAGCAACATGACCCTTTGCGTTGGCTCGCGCCCTCGCGCGGGACTTTGGCGGATGCGATGGCGCTGATCGCCCAGTGTGACGGGCCATTCAAACAGCAGCTGGACGCTTACAAATACCCGCAGCGCCAGGCAATGGGCGTTGCGACCGCTGATGCTCTAGGTGCCCAAAGTGCCTACGGTCCCCGCGATCAAGCCGCCCAGTTTGCAGCGCAATTGAACCACCGCCTGGCAGACCAAGCCGCACTGTTTGGCCCGCACCCCGGACTGGCAGACATCGCCATCGCGCCCTTTGTCCGCCAATTTGCGGCCGTTCAACCCGACTGGTTTGCCAGCCAGCCTTGGCCCGCGCTGCAAGCTTGGCTGGCAGACTTCTGCAAATCCCCAGCGTTTGGCGAAATCATGCAAAAACAGGCACTTTGGAGAGAAAAAGAACCTGCAGGTTCTTTTTTGACCTAAAAGTCAATTTTGGCCCGTTTTGTGAGTGTTTTAGGCCTCTAGCTCTCAAATAATATGCATAGTTTGCTATATATTTAGTAGCATTTAGCGACCACTAAAACCCAATACCTGAACGCAACGCCATGCCCACCCCCGAGCCAAGTCTGCTCTTGGAACCTGTTCAGCGGCTTTTGACCCACCTGTCCGATCCCGCTGCGCCCAGGCGGCTGATTGCCTTGGCCGGGTTGCCGGGGTCGGGCAAAAGCACGGTCGCACAGCGCTGGGTGGATCGTGTGAATGAGGCCCACAGTGCGGCCAGATCGGCAAACGCTGGAATCGAAGCAAATTCTGAAAGGGCTGAAATGGCCGAAAAGCCCGGCCACTCGGCGGCGGCGGTCGCTCATCCCGACGCGCCCGCCACGCCTGCGTTACCTGGCCCGGTTTTGAGCACGGCGTGGGCGACCCGGTAGCCGATGCCGTTGTGGTTCACCCCGCGATTCGAATCGTTCTGGTGGAGGGCCTTTACCTGCTGCACGGAGACCATGGGTGGAACCATGCTCACTATTTTGACGAATGCTGGTTTTTGGATGTGCCGATGGGCGTCGCCATGGCGCGTTTGGTGAAGCGCCACATGGCGTCCAACCACCAAACCCTTGAATTCGCCCAAGCCCGGCTGGCAGGCAACGACCGCTTGAATGCCGACATGGTTTGGGAGTCTCGTGGGCGGGCGCAGTGGTTGGTGGGCCTCGACTATTGATACCGATCCGGAGTGGGATCAGGTCGACGGCGCACTCAGCTCCGCGGCTGTCCCCCGCCTTCGGCTCCTCCTTGATGCCGCTGCGCCGAATGCGCCGTCGACCTGATCCAGTTGAATTGGACTTGTGTTTTTAGGCTTTCAAAAGCCAAAAACCAACCCTAAACGCTGATTGCCGATGGCGCTGGGGTGAATAGCGCAGCGAAATCAAGGAGGAGCCGAAGGCGGGGGACATTCGCGGAGCTGTTCACCACTGCGGCCTCGGCTCGCCAACCAAGGCAACCTGCCCCGAAAGCAACGATCTCAACAAACCACCACATCGCGTCGGGATCGCCCTCGCTCCGCCCAAAACCACGCTACTCACCCTGCAAGCAAAGCCCGTTCGCGCTATATTGGCTTTGAAATCTGCAACGCCCGCTTGAAAGAAAGGCTTTTCATGACATTCAATGCTTTAAACGCCCCTCAAAACGGGCCGGGTCTACAGCGGCGCAGCGTGTTGGCAGGTTTGGTGGGTTTGCCAAGTGCTGTCAGCCTGCTGGGCGTTGTTCCTTCCACCACTTCGGCGCAAACGGCTGTTGCAACCGGCACCGCGGGCACCATTGCCGCGAATCGCCTTCAATCATGGCCGCTCAGAACCCCGCGCGTCACGGGTATTCACGACCTGGCCCCCGCGCCCGACGGTGGGGTTTGGTTCACGGCGCAACGCAGTGGTCATTTGGGCTGGTTTGATCCTAAAACCGGCGAGTCGGAGCTGATTGCATTGGGCACCGGCTCGTCACCCCATGGCGTGATCGCGGGGCCAGACGGCTCTGCCTGGGTCACCGACAGCGGACAAAACGCCATGGTGCAAGTGGTTTGGCCCAGCAGGGTGGTCAAGGTCTTTGCACTGCCCGCAGGCACGCCCTACACCAATTTGAACACCTGCGCGATCGACAAAACGGGGGACGTTTGGTTCACCGGGCAAAGCGGTTACGTGGGCCGCGTGGCCGTCAAAACGGGCCAGGTCAGCGTGAAGGAATCGCCCAAAGGGCGTGGGCCGTATGGCATTTGCGCCACCCCCAAGGGCGATGTTTGGTACTGCTCACTGGCGGGCTCGTTCATTGCACAAATTGACATTGCCTCAGGGGAATCGCGCGTGGTTGAGCCGCCCACCCCCGGGCAGGGCGCGCGGCGGGTGTGGTCGGACAGCCGGGGGCGCATTTGGGTGAGCGAGTGGAACAGCGGCAATTTGTCGATGCACGACCCAAGCCTGCCCGCCACAGACTCTGCTCGCTGGCGCGCCTGGAAGCCGCCAGGCGACAACCCGCGCATGTACGCCGTGTATGTGGACGCGCAAGACATCGTTTGGTGCACCGACTGGGCCACCAACAGCATGCTGCGGTTTGACCCCGCCACCGAAAAGGTTGACCGCCTGGCCATGCCGCGCCCCGGTGCCACCATTCGGCAAATATTGGGTCGCCCAGGCGAAGTGTGGTTGCCTGAAAGCGGCACCGAGCACATCAGCGTGATTCGAACACTCTAAAGCTGTAAAGATTGCTACCTGTTGAGTTGGCGCGCGATCTGACCCGTCAGTTTGGCTTGACCAGCACGGGTTCGGGGCGGTAAAGGCTCTCAAACAGGGTCCTCAAGTTAGCAATTTTTGGCGCATCAAAATGGGCGATGTAGGGCGCGTTGGGGTGGCGGATGGCGTAATTTTGGTGTTCAGCCTCTGCCGGGTAAAAGGCCTGGAGTGGCGCAACCTGGGTCACGATTTTGTCGCCAAACAGCCCGGCGGCATCCAGTTGGGTGATGTAGGTTTGGGTGGCAACTTGCTGCGCAGCGGTTTCAAAAAACACGGCAGACCGGTATTGCGGCCCCACGTCGGGGTGCTGGCGGTTCAATTGGGTTGGGTTGTGGGCCACCGCAAAGTAAATTTGCAAAAGTTGCAGGTATGACACTTGGCGCGGGTCAAACCGCACTTGCACGGCTTCGGCGTGGCTGCTCAGGCCGCCGCTGACACTGCGGTAATTGGCATCGGCCGACGTGCCGCCCGCGTAGCCCGAGACCGCGCTCAACACCCCCCGCGTGTGCTGAAAAACCGCCTGAACACCCCAAAAGCAACCGCCTGCCAACACCACGCTTTGCTCGGTCATGCCATCGGCTGCCAATGCCGCGGCAAGCTCAGGCGCTGGGGCGGGAAGGGCGGCAACAAGTTCAGCCGGGCTTTTTGCCTTGCTTTGGGTTTGAAGAATCACCCAGACCGCTGCCAATGCAAAAATCAACAGGCAGATGACGTTGAAACGCGAAAATAAGGCATGGGTGGCGGGCGCTGGTTCGGATGCAGGCTGGGCAGGATCGTTCATGTCAAATGAAGGGGCGACTTGGCTGACAATGGTGCCGCGATTTGCCACCCGGCGCTGAGAGGGCGATTTTTAGCCTCAGTTTTCAAACCCACGACAGTCCCGTTTCAAACGCTACAAACGCTGCAAACCATGCAAACCCTTCAAAAGCTTCCCACAGCACCCGCGCTGCCTTTGCGGCGTCAAGACTTTCGACTGTTCCACCGCCTTCGTGTGCGCTGGGTCGAGGTGGACATGCAAAAGATCGTCTTCAACGGCCATTATTTGATGTACCTGGACACCGCCATGGGCGACTATTGGCGCGAATTGGCGCTTCCGTATGAATCGTCCATGCACTCCTTGGGCGGCGACATGTATGTCAAAAAAGCAGCGCTTGAGTACCACGCGTCGGCTCGGTGGGACGATCAATTGGACGTGGGGATGAAATGCCAGCGCATCGGCAACTCGTCCATCGTCTTTGTCGGCGGCATTTTCAGTGGCGATGATCTGCTGATCACGGGCGAACTACTCTATGTGTACGCAGATCCGGCCACTCAAAAGTCCCAAGCCTTGCCGCCTGAGCTTCGCGCCATGTTTGAGAATTTTGAAGCCGGGGCTGACATGGCCCCGGTTCAAATTGGCAATTGGAATGAGCTAGGCGCTCTGGCCCAACAGCTTCGCAGCGACGTGTTTGTGCAAGAGCAGCGCATTCCCGCCGAATTGGTGTGGGACGCCGCTGATTCAACCGCCCTGCATGCGGTGTCGGTCAACCACCTTGGGCTGGCGGTGGCCACGGGGCGTTTGGTGACCCTGGCCCCAGGCGTCAGCAAAATTGGCCGCATGGCGGTGCATCGGGTTTTGCGGGGTGCCAATTTTGGCAAAGCGATTTTGAACACGCTGGTCGAGCAATCTCGCGGGCGCGGCGACCATGAGGTGTGCTTGCATGCGCAAAGCAGCGCTGTCGGGTTTTACCAGCGCTTGGGTTTTGCGCCGCGCGGCGAGGTGTTTGAAGAAGCTGGCATTGCGCACCAAGAGATGTTCAAGGCGCTGTCACGAACCGCCGGGACCTAGAAAAAACTTACTTTGAGGCAAGGCCTGCCTAGATGTCCTCCAGCAGGGCGTAAGGCAGCGGCAGCAGTTCAATTTTGGCCCCTGACGCTGACGCAAAAGTCAAACCTCCCGCAGCCGCCGCAGCCACCTGCATGGACACAATCGCATCAAAACCACCGCCAGGTGCGGCAGCGGCTTGCGCCACGGTGCCACAAGCCTGGTCGGCATCAGCCATGCCAAACACCTCGTCGCCTGCCGCCATGGCAGCCGAACAATGCACCAAGTAGGCCCGGCGTTTGAGCGTGCCCCTGAACTGGCTTCGCGCCACCACTTCCTGGCCGGGGTAGCAGCCTTTTTTAAAATTCACGCCGCCTACCGATTCGTAATTGAGCATTTGCGGCACAAAGGCATCGACGATGGGTGCCGTGATGGTGGCAATGCCGCTGCGCACCTCGCCCCAAAGCCAAAGCGCATGGGTCAGATGATCGGGTGAAGACAGTGCTGCGGCCGCATCTTTGTTGTCGCCCAAATTGGGGTTGACTGGGGCCACCTTCAGGGCGCGGGTCACGCCGTCTACGGCGTACAGACCTATGAAACTTTGGTCGCCCGCGTGCCAGCAGACGCCTGCACTGAGGCTCTCGGGCAGACCATCTGACGACTCGTTCTGCACTGAATCTTTCAAATCTTCAACCGCGCTGCCAGCTAAGCCAATCAAAGAAAATTCGGCGCTGGCATCGGTCAATTTGGTTTTGGCGCGCATCACAAACATGGAGAGCCGTTTGAGCGTGGCGGGCAAAATGTCGCGGCTGCACAGCAACAATATCTCGGTGTCACTTCGCTTAAAGCCGATAAAACTCGCTTGCATGCGCCCCTTGGCCGAGCAAAACGCCGCCAAACGGGCTTGGTTGGGCTTTAGCAGCACAAAATCCTGCGTTAACTGGCCTTGCAAAAAGGACGCGCTGTCAGCACCTTCAAGCCTGATCACGCCCCAATGGTGCAAGTCGATCGAACCGTCCAGGCGACCCTGCGGCGCACTTGCCAGAGCTTGGCGTGGGTTGCCATCGGCATGTGCGTCCGAATTTGCACCCGATTTTTCACCTGATTTGTAACCGTCTTTGTTACCCGGTGGAGTGGCTTGCGAGAGTTCTGTGGTCATGGCGTGAATTATCATCAATGTTTATCACTTGCAGGGTTTAGGGTTGTGCGTCGTTTACTAGCGTTTTTCATCGTCGTTGTGGTCGCTTTGGGAGCCCTGGCTGGGGCGGGCGCCTGGTGGCTGCACAAACCCCTGAAGCAAGGGGGCGATATTGTTGGCTTTGCGGTCGAACCCGGAGCGCCCGCTCAGGTGGTGGCGCAGTCCGTGGCCGACTCGGGCGTGCAGGTGAATGCGACGCTGCTGTTTTGGTGGTTTCGGCTGTCTGGGCAATCGCGTGCCATCAAGGCTGGCAGTTTTGAGTTGGAGCCGGGGCAAACGCCTCGCTCTATATTGCAAAAACTGGTGCGCGGCGAAGTTGCCTTGCGCAGCATCACGCTGGTCGAGGGCTGGACTTTCAACCAAATGCGCCAGGCCTTGGCCAAAGAGCCTTTGTTGAAACAAGACTCGGCCAACCTTGCTGCTGAGGCAATCATGCAAAAACTTGGCAAACCGGGCGTGCACCCCGAGGGTCGGTTTTTTCCAGACACGTACAACTTTGCCAAAGGCTCCAGCGACCTCGCGGTCCTGAAACGCGCCTTGACGGCCATGGACAACAACCTGGACGCCGCTTGGGGCCTGCGTTTGCCCGACACGCCACTGAAGTCGCCCGAACAAGCTTTGATTTTGGCCAGCATCATTGAAAAAGAAACCGGGCAGGGCAAAGACCGGGCGCAAATCGGCAGCGTTTTCACCAATCGGCTCAAAAAAGGCATGCTGCTGCAAACCGACCCCACAGTCATTTACGGCATGGGGGACAAATTTGACGGCAATTTGCGCAAACGCGACTTGCAAACCGACACCCCCTGGAACACCTACACCCGCTCTGGCTTGCCACCCACGCCCATCGCCGCGCCTGGCAAGGCCGCGTTGATTGCGGCCGTGCAACCCGGCCAGTCCAATTCGTTTTACTTCGTGGCGCGGGGCGACGGCACCAGCCAGTTCAGCGCCACCCTGGAAGAACACAATCGGGCGGTTAACAAATACCAGCGCGGCGGCCAACGCGCCAAAAACACCCCACCATGAGCGGCATTTTCATCAGCTTTGAAGGCATTGACGGCGCAGGCAAGTCAACCCACATTGAATCTTTGGCCAAGGCGTTTCAGGCGCAGGGCAGGGTGGTCACTGTCACGCGTGAGCCCGGTGGCACGCCACTGGCTGAAAAGCTGCGCACCTTGGTGCTGAACGACGCCATGGACGCCATGACCGAGGCACTTTTGGTGTTTGCAGCCCGGCGCGATCATTTGCAGCAGTGCATTGAACCCGCGTTGGCACGCGGCGAAGTGGTGCTGTGTGACCGCTTCACCGACGCCACGTTTGCCTACCAAGGCGGCGGGCGCGGGTTTGATTTGGAGGTGTTGGGCGCTTTGGAACAATGGGTTCAAACCACGGATAATTTGGCGAGTCACTTAACCATCCGCCAACCCAATATGACGGTGTGGTTCGACCTGGCCCCTGAAGTTGCGGCCCAGCGCCTGGCGGGCGCGCGCATTCCCGACAAATTTGAAGCCCAGCCTTTGGCGTTTTTTCAAAAGGTGTCTGCCGCTTACGCCGCCCGCGCCAAGCAGTTTCCGCAGCGCTTTGTGCGTCTGGACGCGGCCTTGCCCCGCCACCAGGTGTGGCAACAGCTTACCTTGGCGATGGTACGCCGGGGTTGGCTTGCCATCATGGTGGCCGCCAACGGTGGCCCAGCATGAGCAGCGCTGAACCCGTCTGGATTGACCAGCAGTTGAAGAGTTTGCTGGCTCAGCGCGGGCACGCGTTTTTGCTCAATGGGCCATCTGGTTTGGGCCAATACCGCCTGGCCTACGCCGTCGTTCGGGCCTGGTTGTGCGACAGCCCGGTTGCCCCAACCGGTGCCGCGTGCGGCCAGTGCGGCAGTTGCCATGCGATTGACGTGCGCACTCACGCCGACTTGTGCGTGCTGATGCCCGAAACCGTGATGATTGAACTGGGTTGGCCCTTGAACGAAAAGGCCCAAAGCGACATTGACGACAAGAAACGCAAAGCCAGCAAAGAGATTCGGGTTGAGGCCATGCGCGACGCAGTGGAGTTTTCGCAGCGCACCAGCGCGCGGGGCCGGGGCAAGGCGGTGCTGGTGTTCCCGGCTGAGCGCATGAACAACATCACAGCCAACGCATTGCTCAAAACGCTGGAAGAACCGCCCGGCGAGGTGAAATTCATCCTGGCGTCTGAGTCCGCACACCAGTTGCTGCCGACCATTCGCAGCCGCTGCCTGGGCCACAGCATGGTATGGCCCGACCACGATGCATCGTTGGCTTGGCTTGAAACCCAAGGTGTCAGCCGCGCCCAAGCGCCGGTTTTGCTGCGGGCAGCCGGTGGACGCCCAGACGACGCTTTGCTTTTTAGGGCGTCGGGGCGCGATCCGCAAAGCTGGGCCGCCCTGCCCAAAGCCATGCAAAAAGGCCAGGCTGAGGCGCTCAAAGACTGGACGCCGTCGCAAATGATGGACGGTTTGCACAAGCTGTGTCACGACCTGATGGCAGTGAAAGTGGGTGCGCAACCACGATTTTTTGACGCACCCGATTTGCCGCCGCCCGCTTCCATGGCGGAATTGTCCCGCTGGGCCAAAGCACTGACGGCGGCCACACGAACCATGGAACATCCTTTTAATCCGGGTTTGATGACGCAGGCCCTTGTCGATCAAGCCAAAAACACCCTAAACTCGCGGCTATGAGCACCACGCCCGCGTCCCGTCCCAGTGTCATTCAGTTGGCCATCAAGGAAAAAGGCGCGCTGTACGCCGCCTACATTCCGGCTTTTACTGAAGGCGGCATTTTCATTCCGACTGCGCGTGAGTACAAATTAGGCGATGACATTTACGTGCTGTTGTCCTTGCCCGACGACGCGCAGCGCTACCCGGTGGCAGGCAAGGTGGCTTGGGTCACTCCCGCCAAAGCATCCACCAACCGTACCCAGGGCGTGGGCATTCTGTTTCCCAAAGACGAAAAATCCAAAGCCTTGAAGCTTAGGATTGAAGAAATCTTGGGCAGCCATTTGGCCACTGACCGCCCGACACAGACGATTTAATCCGCTTGCGCCGGCTTGTCTGGCTTGTTCCCCTTGTTCACAGATTCCCATTGCCATTTGAGCTTTCCTGACCTGAAAAGTCAGCTACCGACCATTCGCGCGGCAATGCAGGCGGCCCAGGTCGACAGGGCTCTGTGCATTTGCACCACGCTGGAAGAATTTGCCGACGTTCATGCCTTGGCAACCAGTTACGACAACTTTTGGTCCACAGTCGGTGTGCACCCTGACAACGAAGGCGTGACCGAACCCAGTCTGGCTGACCTGGTGCAGCGCGGGCAACTGCCCCGTGTGGTGGCCATTGGCGAAACCGGGCTTGATTATTTCAGGCTGGGTGCCCGAAGCGTGGCCGACATGCGATGGCAGCGGGATCGTTTTCGCACCCACATTCGGGCGGGCAGGGCCTTGGGCAAGCCCTTGGTCATTCACACGCGCAGCGCATCGGTCGACACCTTGGGCATTTTGGTGGAGGAGGGCGAAGACGGTTCTGCAGGTAGCGTAGGCGGTGTTTTTCACTGCTTTACTGAAACCGCCGAGGTCGCCCGGGCGGCGCTGGACTTGGGGTTTTACATCTCCTTTTCCGGCATACTGACTTTCAAAACGGCGCAAGATATTCGCGATGTCGCGGCTTTTGTGCCTTTGGATCGGGTGTTGATTGAGACTGACAGCCCCTATTTGGCCCCGGTTCCCATGCGCGGCAAAACCAACAATCCGTCGTACGTGCCCTTTGTCGCCGCTGAATTAGCCCGAATCAAGGGAACCAGCGTTGAGGCCATCGCTCGCGCGACCAGTGATAATTTTGAGCAACTCTTTAAAGGGGTTAAAGCATGAAAATCAGCGCGCCGGAAGAGTTAAGAGTTTACTTTAAGAAAGCAATTTACCTTGTTGTTTTAATTGGGTTTACTTCGGTCAATGCAGGCTCGTATGAGGACTTTTTCACCGCCATCAAAAGAGACGATGCTGCCGCCGTTTCTGCCTTGCTGACGCGGGGGTTTGATGCCAATTCGCGCGATGAAAAAGGCCTGCATGGCCTGTTTTTGGCGATTCGGGAGCCCTCGCCCAAAGTCACCGCCGTCTTGTTGGACTGGGAAAAAACCACGGTCGAAACGCGCAACGCTGCCGATGAAAGCCCGCTCATGATGGCGTCGCTCAAAGGCCAATTGGACGTTGCCACCAAGCTGATCGCCCGTGGCGGCGACGTGAACAAACCAGGCTGGGCACCGCTGCACTATGCCGCAACCCAGGGCCATGTCGCGTTGATCAATCTGCTGCTCGAACACCATGCTTACATAGACGCGCCATCGCCCAACGGCAGCACGCCTTTGATGATGGCGGCTCTTTACGGCACGCCAGCTGCCGTGAAAGTGTTGCTTGAAGCCGGGGCCGATCCCGAACTTAAAAACACCCTCGGCTTGACGGCGATTGAGTTTGCTTACCGCGACAAACGCACAGAATCAGCCGATTTGATCGCCGCGTTCATTCGGGGTCGGCAACCTAAAGGAAAATGGTGACAAGCGCTGGTTAGCAGGCTTTTGCCTGTGGCTGGCGTGACTTGCAGGCCATGGTTGGTTTGACTTTCATGGTCACTCGATTAATACGATGTATATTATGTTAAGTCACAGATACCGAAGGTGGCCTTAAATCAGGGTTGCTGAACCATCTTGTGCTGAGCATGAAATGTTGGACTAGCAATGATTGAGTGTTGGCCGGCCTTAACTGCCCAACCCTCAAGACACCGTGAACGCCACCGTCGGCACGCTGATGTCTGAAAACGGTGCGCCCAGTGCGATTTCGCCACGACCGTGCAGCACGCATTCATCCCGGCGCAGGGTCAGGTCGGCTCCAGCGCCGTTGAACCGCACCCAGCAGCCGTAGGTGCTGACGTCCATCAGCACCACGCTGCCGTTGCGCCAGGCAATGCGCGCATGTTCGCGCGACACGCGCGGGTCATTGACAGTGAACTCCACATTGCGCACCCTGCCAATGTGAATGGGCAGGTCAAACGCCCGAAAAGTAGCCTTGGTGTCAAGCCAGGTTAGTTGAATTTCTCCGCCCAAGGCGTCGGCGGCGGACTTGGGCATCATCGTGTCGATGTCGCCTTGCATGGTCAAAAAGTCAGTGGCTTCGTCAGTCTTCCACTCAATTTGAGACACCACGCAGGGTTCTGCCCGCCCGCGAATGGCAATTGGCCCCAGTGGCCGAAAGCGCACACCGGCTAGCTCTTCGGTGTTGGTCAGAGTGGAGTTGGTGGCCCAAATCTGGTTGGCCCCCGACAGGTCGCTCAAGCGGGCCGCCACGTTCACGGCGTCGCCATAGCAGTCGCCTGCCACCAGCTCAACCTCGCCACTGGCAACGCCCACACGAATGGGCATGCTCATGGCTTTGGAAGGGTTGCCGAGTTCTTTTTGGTGCCGCCGCTGCAAGCTCACCACCGCTTCAATGGCGTCGGCTTCGCGGGTGAACGTCGCCAGCACGCCATCGCCAAGCGTTTTGACGATGTGGCCGCCGTGGTCTACAAACACTTCACAAATCCATTGGGTCAGGCGGGTAACAGCCAGTGTGGCACGGGCATTGCCAGTCGCCTCAAACAGGCTGGTGCTGCCCATGAGGTCCGCAAAAACGACGGTCGTTTGAACTGTTGTCTGAGAGCCCATTCCCACTAGTCTTCCATTCTTGTCTGCGGTGATTTTGTTAACAGGAACATCTTAGTTTAGGGCAAAGGCTGCGGTTTGGTGGTGGGCTTAACCCAACACCTTTCCAACACCTTTCCAACACCTCTCCAACACCCTGCCAACACCAAGCCCGCAAGCCAAACAGGCGCCCTCTCTCTGATCACGCCAGGGAATCAAACCAGATGCCCCCAAACCAGCAGTGCGTCACGGTCTTCCACCACCAGATCAACTTTGGCACCCACAGGCAACAGCACTTTGGTCGCCACATGGCCAAATGGCAAGTTCGTCAGCACCGGTACTTTGAGCTGGCTGCGCAATCCGTCAATCACGCTTTGAAGTTTGAAACCTTTGTCGTGAGGCAGCAATTTGAATTCAGTGAACTGTCCCAGCACGAGCGCTTTTTGCCGCGCCAAAATGCCACTGTTCAGCAGTTGGGTCAGCATGCGTTCAATGCGGTAAGGGTGCTCTGCTACGTCTTCCAAAAACAGAATTCCGCCTTTCACTTCAGGCAAATACGGGGTGCCCACCAGGCTGCAAACCAGCGACAAATTGCCGCCCCACAGCACGGCGTCTTTGATGTGGAAGTTGGTTTTGGGATGTTTGGTTTTAGCCAGCAACGGGTTGTTTGCCAAAGGTTTAGGCTGCCGCCAACCCGCGCCCTCCCCCTGCCCCGTCACCATGTCGTTGAAGCAATCTTCCATGATGTCATCTGGCCCGCCCGAACCGTCTGGCAACGTCGCCGCGCCAAAACCTTCGCACAAGGCTGGGCCTGCCCAAGTCATGCGGCCGGTTTTGGCAAACAGCGCCAAAGACAGCGCGGTGAAGTCGCTTAAGCCCACAAATTGCGTGCCTTTGTCGATGGATTTGGCCAGCAGCTTGTAGTTGATGCCCCCCAAAAGCCGGGTGATGCCGTAGCCGCCCCGGCTGATCAGCGCCACGTCAGCGCCGCTGGCGGCTGCGCGGTGAATGGCCGCCAGGCGGGTTGCGTCGTCGCCTGCAAAACGCTGGTGGCTGGCCAACGCCGATTCGTCAATTTCAACACCATGCCCCAAACTTTGCAGCCGCGCCACGCCCCGCTTGAAAGCCGCTTTGTCGCGCACCGCACCGGACGGGGAGTAAATGTAAATGTGTTTTTTCGTCATGAATCAGAAGAAAGATTTAAAAGTACGCCACCGCTGCCTGGGCAATGGCCTCGCCATGTTCTTGCACAAAATGGCCTGCTGGCTCGACCAGCATCGGTTCGGGGCAATGGCGAATTTGGCTTTGCAGGCGCTTCATGATGGCGGGGCCCAGCACCGGGTCTTGCGCACCCACGGCCATGAAGGTTTTGCCAGCCCAGTCTTCGGCCCAAAAAGTCTGGGCCAGGCGCGACACGGCAGCGCCATCAGAATCTGCAAATTCGGGCACCATGGCGGGGAATGCGCGGGTGCCCGCACGGTGCCCCACATCCGGGAACGGGGCCATGTAGGCGGCGCATTCGGCGGCAGACATCTGCGGGTTGCCGCGTGCGAACAGTTTGCCAATGTCAAACGCCGGGTTTTTGGCGCACATGTCGCGCCAAGCCACAAAGCCGGGTGACAGCGGCTCTTGCCCCGTTGCCAACATGGTGTTCATGACCAGCAGGCCTTTGTAACGTGATGGCGCGGCCACTGGCAGCGTGAGGCCAAGCAAACCGCCCCAGTCTTGCACCACCAAAACAATATTGCGCAAATCAAGCCGTTCAACCAGCTCCAGCAAGGTTTGGCGATGCCAGGTGAAGCTGTGCGCCTCAGGTTTTTTGAGTTTGTCGCTTTTGCCAAAACCAATCAAATCTGGGGCGACCACCCGATGCCCTGCTGCCAAAAAAACCGGAATCATTTTGCGAAACAGGTAGCTCCAGGCCGGGTTGCCGTGCAGGCAGAGGTAGGTGGTTTGGCCTTCAATTTGGCCCTCACTTTGGCCTTCATCCAGGAAATGCATGCGCAACCCAGCAAGGGCGCTTAGGTCCGCCACGTAATGTGGCCGCCACGGGTAGCCAGGCAGGTTGGCAAACTGGCTGTCCAAGGTGCGCAAGGCGTCATCGCGAAGGGGTTGGGTCACGGCGGGCTCCAGTCGTTTTTGCTCTCGGCGGGTTTGAAAAAATTGTTGCAACAGATGCGAGCAGTCAGCTGCCATCAGCCCGCCTTGCAGTTCAGTTTGGTGGTTAAGCGTACCGTTGTCAAACAGGTTGATGACCGAGCCACCTGCCCCGGTTTTGGCATCTGCCGCGCCAAAAACCACGCGTTTCAGCCGGGCGTGCAGCATGGCACCGCTGCACATGGCGCAGGGCTCCAGCGTGACAAACAGTTCGCAGCCGTCCAGCCGGTAGTTGCCCAAAACCTGTGCGGCCGCCCGCAAGGCCGCAATTTCGGCATGCGCCGTGGGGTCGTGTGAGCCAATTGGTTGGTTGTGGCCTGTCGCAATGATTTGCCCGTTTTTGACGACCACGGCACCCACAGGCACTTCGCCCAAGGCGGCAGCCTGGCGTGCTTGCGCGAGGGCGGCGGTCATGAAGTCGATGTCGGTCATTGGAGAAGTTGCTATATTTAGTATAGCAAACTTTTTATATTTTACGAGAGCTAGAGCACTATTTTATTGATAATTTGTCGATTTTAGCCCAAATTTGGGAAAAAAGAACCTGTAGGTTCTTTTTTGTTATTTTGGACTCAAAACGATCGTTTTTGACGGGCGGTTATTCTGATCCGGATCAGGCCGATCGCGCACTCAGCTGTGCGGCTGTCCCCCGGCCTGCGGCCTTCTCCTTGATGCCGCTGCGCTGAATGCGCCATCGACCTGATCCTCAACGTCGCGGGCGGTTTGCAATTCGGGCTGAAACCAAACCCCATTTTGCTGGGCGATGTCGGTGGGGGGAATGGCGCAGCGAAATCAAGAAGGAGGCCATAGGCCGGGTGACATTCGCGTAGCTATTCACCCCGGCGGCATTGACCAGCAAAATCCGGCCAGAACAGCCCGGTTTTGGCAATTTTCAAACCGTCGAAGCGATCAAAGCTTTGCAACGTTCAAGGTTCTGCAAGGTTCGAAGTCCCAGTTTCAAGGCTTCTCGTCTGGCAATGCACGCGCGGGTTGCATGGCGGATTCCAGGGCGGCTTTGAACTGGGCTTGGGTCTGCTGAGATTGCTCCTTCACGTTGGCGGCTGCGGCGGGCGCTGCGGCTTTGTCTTTTGCAGGGTTGGCGCTGCTGTCCGCTGGGGCGGCAACGCTTGGCAACGTCAACGCGGGCGTTGACGCCAACTGCTTCTTGGCCAAAAACCCCACCACGGCTACAACGAACAGCAGGCTCAAAACTCCAAAAACAGCGCGCATGGCAGACCCCTTTCTTGAAATGGGCGGGTTGGGTGAGGTAAGTGACTCGATTGAATCAGGTCAATCCAGACGATTGGCCAAGGCTTTCACGCGGGTTCAGCCCGAGTTTGTCCATCCAATGCCCCAAGGCTTGCTCGTTTTCGCCTCCGGCTGCATAGGCGGCGCGCATTTTGGCGTGGGCTTCGGGTCGGTGCTGGTTGAGTTTGAGTTTGCACTGCAAATCGGTCACTTTCAGTTCAAACGCGACAATGCCGCCTAGCATTTTGTGTTGATAGTCCGGCCCTAGACCAATCCACTGCTGCACATAGGCGGGGTCGTGCACGCCGATCAGCTTTTTCAGCAGACGGTCTTTGCCATCGGCATCTTCAATCAGCTTCACGTCAACCTGGCAATGCACGGCCAGGTAGTTCCAGGTGGGCACGCGCACCAGGTCGGGGTACACGCGCGGCGTCATGTAGGCCTGCGGGCCCATGAAGGTGACCAGCGCTTTGGCCTTGGTTTCACCTGTCACACCGCCCTTGCCTGCTTCGTGCCCTTGTTCGTTCAAAGCTTTGCTCGCAGCATCATTCGCTGGCCGCGTTTGCATCAGCGCCCGGTGCGGGTTGGCACGGGCCAGGTGGCCGAGCAGGCGCAGGTCTTGCCCGTCGGGGTCAATTTCAAGCTGCAATGGCAGGTGGGTGACAAAAGGCGCGCCATCTGGCCCGATGCTGATGAGCGACGCAAACGGGTGGCTCTGCATCAACTCGCAAGCGTGGGCGCGGTTGGGCGAGTTGAATTGGGGGGGCATGTACATGGTGATGGGGCGCAATTAACTTAGAAGGCGAAGTTCGACCAAATCGATTCATTCAATTGACGCTCTGAGCAGGTTTGAGTCAGCCATTTTGCCAGCAGCGGTGGCCGGCTGGCCGTCATTTTTGACTGCCGCTTGTTGCACTGCACCTGCCTTGGTCAGCCCTCAAGCGCGCCGTTGTTACAAATTGATGTAGGCGTTGTCTGACACCCGAATAGGACAAAGGGCCACGCTCCATCAGTGGAATCGAATGCATACTCAGGGTAACCCAGCGTGCTTTTGATGCACTGGGTTACAACTGTGCCCTTGCATGCCATTACTTAAAACCTACCTGGTCGAAGACAGCCAGGTCATTCGCCAAAGCCTGATTTCCGCGCTTGAGGAACTGACTCAAATCACCATTGTGGGCACGGCGGAAGATGAAAAAACGGCCACCCTGTGGCTGTCCGACCCTAGGCGAGAGGTTGATTTGGTGATCATCGACATTTTCCTTAAACAAGGTTCGGGCATGGGTGTTTTGGCCGAAGCCCGGGCGTTGCACCCAAGGGCCAAAATGATCGTGTTGACCAATTACGCCACGGTGGACATTCGGGCCAAGTCCCTGGCGCTGGGTGCGAACCGGGTGTTTGACAAATCGAACGAGATTGAAGATCTGCTGGCCTATTGCGAAAAATTGGTCAACGGCGAACCCGACACGGCACCCGGCACCCTGCCCACCCCCCTGCCCGCATGAGCGTGCTTGCCATTGCCCTGCGGGTGCGGCCCACTCCCAAGGCCTTGCGCCACCCACCTGATGGGGACTAAGCTGTGAGCATGAAACGCATCAAAGTCCTAGCTGACCGGCGCGTCGTCACGCCCTTGGTTTGCTTGGCTGCGGTCATCATGCTGTTGATCAGCGAAGCGGCGTACTGGAATTCAAAAAATTCGATGGATGCGCTAATTTCCATGGGCGCGTCTCGGGTTGAGATTCTGAAACTGACCGAAAACTTGAGCACGGCCGAGTCTCTGCAGACCGGTTATGTGTTGACTGGTCAAAAAGACCTGCTGCAAAACGTTGCCAAGGCCAAAGCCGCCGTCACCGAGTCGTTTCGGGTGCTGGTGGGGCGCTTTGAGTTTTCACCCCAATCAATGGCGGCGCTTAACCGCTTTGAGTCCGCTGTCAATCGGCGGCTTGAATTGCAAGCGCGGGCCGTCCTGCTTAAAACCAATGGGCAAGATGCGGAAGCCAGCAACATTGTGCTGCTCGATATGGGAACGATTGAGGCCGCGCACGCGCTGAACGATGAACTGCTGGCCTACGAAAACGATGGCCGCAACGACCGCCAAGCAGACGTTTATCGGGCACTTTTGCTAGCCCGCATCGCCGTGGCCGTCCTGACGGGTTTGAGCCTGCTGGCCTTGCTGTTTTATCTGCGCCAAACCTTGCATTTGGGTCGCCAGGAAAAGAAACTGGTGCAGGTTGAACTGAACGTGCGCGAAGGGCTGGAAACCGAAGTCGCCCAGCGCACGGCCGAGCTGAGCGACCTGACGCTTTATTTGCTCAATGCCCGGGAAGACGAGCGCAGCCGCCTGGCCCGCAACCTGCACGATGACCTGGGTTCGCTCTTGACATCAGCCAAGCTGGACGCCGCACGCATTCGGTCGCGGCTGCAAAAAAGCCAGCCCCCCGCAACCGAGGCGCTGAGCCTGCTGGAGCACCTGGTCGAAACCCTGAACGGCAGTGTGGCTCTAGGACGCGACATCATCGAAAACCTGCGCCCATCGGCCCTGAGCAACCTGGGCCTGGTGGCTACGTTAGAGATTTTGTCGCGCGAATTTGCGGGCA